>JBOEHC010000211.1:0-1269 GCA_050633765.1 Gammaproteobacteria bacterium | reverse complement strand
TTAAAGGCATCAATGAAACGCTAGGCTATTTTGTCGGCGATGCTATCCTAAAAGAAATTGCACAACGCATACGCACCTCGTTACGAAAAACAGATTTAATCGCTCGTTTAGGCGGCGATGAATTTGCAGTGCTTATTAATCCAGTGTCCGCGCAGGGCCATATCCATACCATTGCAAATAACATTGCAGAATCTATTCAAGAACCGCTAGCGGTGGAAGGCAAGCCTGCAGATGTCGGTGTGTCGATAGGAGTTGCGGTATATCCCAAGCATGCTTCAAACAGTATTGAGCTAATGGAAACCGCTCGAAACGCACTCATTGCAGCAGAAAAGAAAGGCGAAACGGTATTTGTTTATGATGCCGAGGCAGCGAATGAATATAGCGAAGATATTCACATCATTGGCATGTTGCAACGTGCTATCCAAGAAAACCAATTGACTATTTTATATCAACCACAAGTGCGCTTACGAGATGAAAAAATTATCTCTGCAGAAGCCTTAATACGCTGGCAACACCCTGCTTACGGATTGCTCGACCCCGGCAGATTTATTCCTTATGCAGAAAAAGCTGGGCTTATTTATGAAATTAACCTCTGGTTATTAAACAATGTAAGCCAGTTATTAATTGAATGGCACGCTAAGAATATTCATCTACCCATTGCCATAAATATCACTGCGAATGGATTTTTAAACAAAGACTTTCAACAAGCGATTAATACTTTAATAAAGAACCATACTTGGTTAACAAAAATGCTCAAGATAGAGTTAACAGAAACCTCTAGCATAGATCATGTAGATGAAATTAATGAATCTATGCTCAAGAATAAAAAACTAGGTTTAACCTTTAGTTTAGATGATTACGGAACAAAACATGCATCATTAGAATATTTAAAAAAATTACCGTTTGATGAATTAAAAATTGATCAATCGTTTATGGTTAATGCCGCAACCGATGTAGATAGTAGGGCCATTATTCAACATGCAAAAGAAATTGCCCTGCAATTGAAATTAACTACAACTGCAGAAGGCATAGAAAGCGAAAAAGTGTTGGAAATAGCCAAAGAACACGGAATTAATAACGGGCAAGGGTATTATTTTAGTGCTGCAATGAATGCTATTGATTTAGAGTCTGAAATTTAACTTTTTTGTGTGACATTTGTGTATTTTGATGAAATATTGGCATCATGTATGGAGGATTGATCGAAATTTAAGCATGCTAAATTTATCCTTCAAAAATTAAGTACAATAATTTATCAGGTTGTTAGAATAG
>JBOEHC010000210.1:0-1006 GCA_050633765.1 Gammaproteobacteria bacterium | reverse complement strand
TGTAACTACTGACAAAAATGATACGGCTACCATTGGTAGAGACTCAGATCTAATTGATCAGTACAACGACGTATACGAAGCATATAGGGATCTTGATATTAATCTTGGTTCTTAATTAAACATTAATTAAACAGCGGTGAACGAAAAATGTTTGCCGCTGTAACTTAAAATTTAGGAGATTATTATGAAAATATTAACAACTGCATTACTTCTGCTCGTTATGAGCATGGCTTGGATAGCTACAACGGTATCTGCATCAGAAAAAGAGCACGAACATAAAAGCATGTCTAGCTCTGAATCTCACGGAGGGCATATGGATATGCAAAATATGCACGATCATATGAAACTTATGCAAGTGCAAATGGAAGCTATCCGAAGTGAAACAGATCTAGATAGGCGCAAACAACTCATGCAAGGACATCGTCAGAGTATACGAGAAGGTATGAAAATGATGATGCAGGATGACAGCAATAAAGGAGCGATGGGTCAGAAAAAGGAAGAAATACATGCTGCCTTGAAACATGAAGGAAGAATGGGCTCAAATGTTCGTGCTGAAAACATGGAGGAGCATTTGGACTTGATGCAACAGATGATGGAACAAATGATGCATCATCAAAACGAAGCTTACGAATTATACGAAGAGTATAGGGATCTAGGCACGGATCTTGGTTCATAGCTAATGTTAAATACACAGCGGTAAACAAAGGAAAGTTTGCCGCTGTACTAAAACAGATATGAGATAATAATGAGCACACTAATAATAAAACCCGCGATAGCGTTAATGGATTTATTATCAGTGACAGCAGGATATTTAAGTCACACTAAATAATTAAAAGTATTTATAGCTTAAATTCAGTCACAATATTTGCAAATAGCATAAAATCGAGTTACCTTAAATTTGATATGAAACGTTGGCGTAAAATAGTTATTTTCATAATGATATTGGTATTTCCAGTATCTATGTGGGCTAGTGTTTCTATGTCTTCACATTGTCAATCATCGGATG
>JBOEHC010000209.1:0-633 GCA_050633765.1 Gammaproteobacteria bacterium | reverse complement strand
CGGGTGCTCGTGTAACTTCTGCACTGTGCCATTGCAAGCACTTCAACTTGGTTGGAAGGTTTTGTAAAAAAGGGCTGTCAGCACCTTGTTTAGTAGTTTCTATATCAAGAACACCAATTTCAGGAACATCAGCTANNACCAACCTCACCACCCAATGCATCTGCTAACAGTTGGTGACCGAGACAAAAACCTAGATAAGGAAGTTTACGATCCATAACTGCTTCACGAATTGCAGCTTTTTCTGCAACTAGCCATGGATGTTCTTTTTCCTCCCAAACATCCATTGGACCACCCATTACCCATAAAGCATCGAAATTCTCTAAGCTAGGAATTGGCTCACCTTCATCTAGCTCGATTGGGATCCAACCAACACCATCTTCATTTAAAAATTCTCGAAAGATTCCTGGGTGTTCAGCAGCAATATGTTGAAAAACAAGTATGCGAGATAGTTTAGTCACAGAGCAGCACCTTACTTTAGCCGAGTATTTGTGTATTACTTGTTAATGCCCGTATTGGGTCATTGATGAACATTGTTAACTTTTGAATTTTAAAATCTAATTTTTTTTAAAAATGCCTAAATCTAATCCGATAAATCATCTTTGATGCAAATTATTTTCGCACGGTCGCTCCCGC
>JBOEHC010000208.1:0-1385 GCA_050633765.1 Gammaproteobacteria bacterium | reverse complement strand
CCCATAGATGGAGTATTACGACGCACACTTGAGCATATAGGAAATGAAACCGCGGCAAGAGCCACAACTATTGTAAAATTTGAACCAGGTAGTCAATTCTCTCCCCATGTACACACCGGCGGCGAAGAATTTATTGTGCTTGATGGAGTATTTCAGGATGAGCACAAAGATTATCCAGTAGGTTCATATGTTCGCAACCCACCACAATCAAGTCATACACCTGGTTCTGAGCAAGGATGCACGATATTTGTAAAATTGTGGCAGTTCGCGCCCACAGACCGTTGCCCTGTACACATTGACATGCATTCAACTACACCATTGCCTGATAACACTCGCCCCGGTGTGCAATCCAATACGCTATTCAGCAATGAAAACGAAACCGTTCAACTAGAACATTGGCAGGCTGAAACTCGTATTACAGTGGATACAACAAGTGGAGCTGAAATTCTCGTATTAGAGGGTAACTTTAATGAAGGCGAAGATGCGTTAAACGCTTTGTCATGGATGCGTATTCCAATCGGAACACCTTTTAATGCTATAACGGGTTCTAAAGGAGCCAAAGTTTGGATTAAAACAGGTCACTTACGTTTTACGGAAAACGAAATTGAACGAGTCGTGAATTTTCGACTTAAATAGTAATTTAATAACAGTAGACTATATGCAATGACGAAACCACTCGCAATTATTGTTGGTGCTGGTGAAGGATTAGGGACTAGCCTTGCTTCTTGCTTCACCTCTGCAGGTTATCAGGTTATCGGCTTAAATCGATCGCACACACAAAATAATTCAAATGACATTTTAATTAAGCAGATCGATGCATCGGACGCTGACTCCGTGCAGCAAACTATGGATGAACTTTTAAAACAATACGGTTCACCCAATGTAGTCATTCATAATCCTGCTCAACTAGACATAAAACCTTTTTTAGAAACTTCAACGAAAGATTTTGAATATGCTTGGAAATCAATGGTGCTATCGGCAATCAATATTCTGCATGCAGCCATCCCATATATGTTACAACAAGGTAGCGGCACAATCATCGCATCGGGTGCAACAGCAAGTATTCGCAGTGGCGTAAACTTTTCTGCTTTTTCCTCAGCAAAGTTTGCTTTGCGCGGTTTAATGCAATCTTTGGCGCGTGAATATCAGAAACAAGGCATTCATATTGCACACGTTATTTTAGATGGCATCCTAGACACTACACGCAGTCGTGAACTTCATTCGCTAGATCCAGAAAAAATGATGTCAACAGACGATGTCGCCGAGGCATATTTACAACTTGTTCTTCAGAAACCTTCTGCTTGGACTCATGAATTAGATTTAAGACCGAAAACTGAAACCTTCTAGTGCTAACAGATGTGTTAATTATCGGTGGTGGCTTAAGC
>JBOEHC010000207.1:0-4716 GCA_050633765.1 Gammaproteobacteria bacterium | reverse complement strand
GTCTATTACTGCATTTTATACAGTGCTGGTAGAGGGTGATGATCATAATGATCCAATAGCAGATGCATCGCGAGCTATTTTAGATGGGCATATTACTTTGTCGAGAGCGTTGGCCGAAGTAGGTCACTTTCCAGCTATAGATGTAGAAGCTTCTGTGAGCAGGCTATTCCATACAGTATGCTCAGCTGATCAAATAAAAACAGCGCAGACCTTTAGAGAATTATACGGTCGCTATAAAAAACATGAAGATATGATTAATTTAGGAGTTTACCAGCAAGGTACTGATCAGGATATTGATCAAGCTATAACATTTTATCCTAAGCTGCTTGAATTCCTTAAGCAAGATATGCAACAAGCATTTAATTATGAATCTTCGCTACAAGGTATGGTTCTTTCTCTTTCATCAAATGATTGATTGAATTGATAGATCCTGTGGAAAGATCGAAAAAACTTAATGCAGCGTTAGGTGTACTAGAATTTAAGCTAAATAAACAATTTTCTGCCTTAGTAGAGCTAATGCAATTTAAAATCGAAAATGATAAGAAATTACAAAGTTTAATTCATTATCAAGATAGCTATGCATCGACAAATAAAAATAGAAAAAATCAAAATGTAGCCAATGTACAGTTGCATCATAAGCTAATGGGTAAACTTGAAGAAGCAATCGACTCACAACAACATGTTGTTAAGGATCTTGAATATAAAGTAAATCAGAGAATCATTGCATTGCAAAAAGATCGTGCTAAAAATAGCGCTTTGGGGATTCTTGTAAAACGTTATCATAAACAAGAGCTAGAAATTGCTGAGGACATTGAGCAAAAAGAGCTAGATAACCTGGTTTTAACTATGTTTCCAAACGATACAAGAACGTAACAAGATTGTGATGGAGATGAATAATAGAAAATAACTAAAACTTGGCGCGAAATATGCAATATCTAGAGCAAGGAATATATTAGATATGGCAGAAACACCAATAATACCAAATACTATTTTACCAATAACGCCTAATTTAAGCGCTGACATCTCTTCTTTAGATGCTGTTGGTCAAAATAAAGACGTGAATGGTAATTTTAATGTTCATTTGGATGAATCCATTAAAGCAGCAGACGTGGAGAACGGAGAAAGATTGCCTATAGTTGGCAAATCTTTGCCGCAAACATTAGGCGAACTAAAGTCTTCATTACAATCATTGACGCATGAATTTAAATTAAATGACATTGATTCTAGTGTATCTTTAGAAGCAATAGCCGGCACGCTAGAGAGAGAGGTTGAAGCTAAATTAGCTGATCTTCCACATTTATCTAATTTATTGTCAGAAGCAAATACAAAAACACCAATTAGTGTAAAATTTTCAGAAATTTCAAGCATATCGGATTCACTAGAGGATGTGGTTTCTGCTGAATTAATAGCGGCTAATCACGCTATTGCAGATTTAAATGTAGCGCCATTGACTGCGCCTACTCAAGTAACTCTAGCTGCACTACATCCTGTGCAGATAAATTGTTATGTATCATCAATACCTACCATAGAAAATCAAAATATATTTGCTAGTGCCATACCTAGTGCTTCTCCCGACGAATTAGAAATACAGCAAAATCTCTTTAATAATGCTGAAATTGATTCAGAAGTAGAAAGTTTTGAGAACTATTCTGCAATACGTAAAATTGATAAAAGCGGAGATGTTTCTGAAAAATTGAATGATATTATGACTAAATATTTATCAGAAGATATATCTTCTAAAACTAACTTTAAGAGCCTATTTAATAGTGTTGATATATTTCAACAAAATGTCAGCTCGCTAAAACCAGAATCAACATTGCAGAATGTAAATATAGCAACTGTTACTGATATTTACACGAGTTTGAGTACTGGGTCTATGCAGAGTAAACAAATTGAGGCACCTATACCGTTATTTATCAAACAAGGTATTAGTTCTGAACAGGTGCAGCAAAATGTAGATCAATCACTCACACAAAATGTCAAATGGTTAATTGGAAATAAAACGCAGAATGCAAAAATCAATGTTTTCCCAGAATCTCTAGGTCAAATTAACATTGCTTTGAATCTTGAGGATTCTAATTTAAAACTTAACTTTATAGCTAGCAGCCATGTTACAAAAGAATTGATTGAAGCAAGTATATCTGCCTTGCGAAATCATTTTAGTGAAAGTGGTATTAATTTACAGGAAGTGAATATTGAAACACAATTTTCTGAGCAAGCTAATGAAGGTTCTCAAGAATCCAATGATAAGGAAGAGGATAAATCTAGCCTTAATAGTAGTTCCAATTCAACGACGAATGATGTCGATGATTTATTGTTGAATAATCCTCATACGACTTCAACGCCTTTATATTTATTAGATGCATACGCTTAAGAAAACGTCATTAGATAAACGAGTAATGTCATACATTTGACAACAATTCTTTGACGGTAAAGCCGTCGTCTTACATTAATTCAGTCAATAATTTGGCTGTATTAAATCCTCGCATTGTAAATGCATGATATCTATAGAATTAATTGTCTATGGAAGTTGGCACGTTGGTTGCTATTAGATATATGTAAATAAATATTCTTAACATGAAGGTTTGCAAATGAAGAAAATAATTATTTTTGCTGTTGCAGGTATTGTCCTAGTCGGTGGTGGTATCGGGGGGGCAATGTTCTTTCTAAAGTCTCCTGATGAGTCAAAAGATGGAGAGATGGCAGAAGAAGAAATAGTGGAAGAAGTGAAAGAAGCCATTTATGAAGATATTCATCCTGCTTTTACTGTTAATTTTAATGAAGGTTCTAAAAAGAATTTCATGCAGGTTTATATGGTCGCTAAGTTTTATGATATGGAAGCAAGAGATAAATTCAAAATGCATATTCCAGTAGTTCGAAATAATCTTCTTTTGTTGATGTCGGGAAAGAATAGTGATGAATTAGCAACGGTTGAAGCTAAAGAGATGTTGCGTAAAAGCTCATTAATGACAGCACAGTCTGTTATGCAAGATATCTATGGAGAAAATCTCGTAGAAGATATTTATTTCACCAAACTTGTGATGCAGTAACGATAACGTTTACAGAGAATAAGGTCATGAGTGCAGCAGAAGAAGCAGCTAGTGAAGAATCAGAAGATGATAAAAAAATCGAAGATTCTGGTAAATCTGAGGCTGAAGGGAAGGAAACAAAAAATGATAATGAGGAATGGGATGGTGAGGATAGAAGATCTGAAGACCGCCCTTGGAGTGATAAAGATAAGGCCGATACTGATAGTGAAGAAGTTTTAAGTGATGAAGAGCGAGATGCTTTATCAGAAGATGTTGAGCAATTAACAGATGCAGCAGGTGCAACTACTTACGATTTTTATTCTCCAGCACATATAAATAAGTCTAGCCTTCCGGCGTTTGAAATAATTAATGAAAAAATTATTGAATCTATGAATGAAGGTTTAATAAATCTATTGCAACGAGAGGTAGAGGTTTCTGTAAAAGATATAGATATAACTCGTTATGGCGATTTCATACATTCATTACCTGCACTTGTAGATACTAATATTATTAATGTTAGCAAGGTCGATACAGATGTATTAGTTTGCATTGATGGTGCATTGATTGAAATCATTATGGATGCTTATTTTGGTGGAGAAGGGAAATTAAGTGAAGAAAGTAATAAACAGATATTCACCAATACTGAAATTAACATGAGTAATAAGATATTAGAAATGTTTTTAATATCAAATAAAAATGCGTGGGAAAAAATAGAAGAACTAGAATTCCAATTTGTTCAGCGTGAACTGCAGCCAAAGTTAATTAATTTAATTGAAGATTCTGATCTTGTTGTGATCTGTCAATTTGTAATTACATTGGATGAGGAGGTAAGTTGTTTAAGAATAGCTTATCCATATAAATCATTAGAGCCTATTAAGCATAGTTTAAGAAATGTGGTTCCAGAAAAAGGCGATGAAAATGACTTGCAGTGGAAAAGACAGCTATTTAATAGTGTAAAGGCAGCTCCTATTGAACTTAATACAATTCTTGCTGAATTTAATCTTACAGTAGACGAAGTTGTCAAACTCCAAACGGGCGATGTTATACCTTTTGCTCTACCTGAAGCAGTTACCGTGTATTCAAGTACTACGCCTATATTTAAGGGGAAAATTGGCTCAGTTAATGATGCCGTTGCAGTGAGTATAAATTCATGGATTCGAAGTAACGAGAGCTAAATTATATTAGGAAATTAATTATGAGTGATGAACAAATCAATGAGCAAGCCGATGCTTCTCAAGCAGGAGATTCTTCAGGAAATGCGTTAGCAGGATTAAATAACTTAGATGTGGTATTGAATATCCCTGTCGATGTTTCTCTTGAGTTAGGCCGTGCAACCGTAGATTTGCAGAGTTTAATTGAATTAAGTCAAGGATCTGTTATTGAGTTAAATCGATTAGTGGATGATCCGGTAGACGTGTTGGTTAATGGAAAACTCGTAGCCAAGGCAGAGGTGGTCGTAGTTGATAATAAATTTGGTGCGAGAATTACAAATATAGTTAGCCCAGAGAAACGCGTTGAAAAACTCAAAAACAAGCCTAATTGATGAATTATTTAAAATATATTTTGATACTAAGTTTGTACTTAGTGCTGCTGATATTTGTGTCAGTTGAAGCTTATAGTCAAGAGCCTGTTAACGAGCTATTTTCAGTAAATTACGGTAAGCCGCAAATAAATTATGAAAAAATAA
>JBOEHC010000206.1:0-5095 GCA_050633765.1 Gammaproteobacteria bacterium | reverse complement strand
GTTTACAGTAATGCGTACAATCTCTGAGCCGGCCTGCGCTAGTGCAGAAACTTGTGTTACGGTTTTTTCAATGTCTGCCGTATCGGTGTTGGTCATAGATTGCACAACAATAGGAGAGTGTCCTCCTACGATTACATTACCGACGTTTACGGCTGTGCTGTTGCGTCGAAAATTCATTGAACTCATGGATTGATTATACTCAGTGCAAACTACTATTCTAAAAATGATCTGGAATATTAACTCATTCAGATCCTGTTGCGGGTAGAATTGGGTGCTTAAGATTTAATACCCATATATTCCTTATTTTAAATATGTTTTGGCAAGATAAATTAACACTTAATTCTTCAGGTCGCGGCACCTATGAAATCACTACAGAGATAGAAGCTAGAATTCGTGATTCTGGCGTGCAGCAAGGCTTGTGTCACTTATTTATTCAACATACCAGTGCATCATTAATTATAAGTGAAAATGCTGATCCTGATGTTAGGAAAGACTTGGAAACCTTTATGTCTAAAATTTGCCCGGATGGTGATCCCATGTTTATCCATCGATCAGAAGGTGAGGATGATATGCCAGCACATATTCGAACTATGTTGACACAAACAGAGATAACTATCCCTATAGAGAATGGTGTTTCTGGGTTAGGTACTTGGCAGGGGGTTTATTTATGGGAGCACCGTACCGCACTTCATGATCGACATGTGCTAATAACCATTCATGGCCAAAATTCTTAATAATAGATAGTCGTGCGTCATTAATAAAATGGACAATTTTTCGAGTATACGTTGCGTGGTATTTGATTTAGACGATACGTTATGGCCGTGTGAGCCCGTTATCGTAAACGCAGAAATAGCATTATATGAATGGTTCAAAGAGCATTATCCGCGTATTAGTAATCAATACTCACTTGAAGATGTGAGGAAACAGCGTACCAATTTTGCATTACGAAATCCGCACATTGCGCATGATGTTACGGCGCTACGTAAACAGTCATTATTGGAGTTGGCGCAAGAATTTGATTATCCAATGGGTTTGGCAAGCGATGGCTTAGCACTGTTCAGGAAACATAGAAATAAAGTAAGTTTGTTTGATGACGCGCTGCCTACTATAAGTAAGCTAAGAGAGCATTTCTCAACAGGAGTGATAACAAATGGTAATGCAGATCTAAATGCTATTGGTTTGAGCGAGTATTTTAATTTTATCGTTACTGCAGAAGAGGCAGGAGCTGCAAAGCCAGATAAAACAATATTTGAACTTGCGCAAAAGAAGATAAACTTGAGTAGTCATGAGTTATTATATGTGGGTGATCATCCTATAATCGATGTACTGGGGTCTAATAGCAGTGGTTGGAAATCATTATGGTTTAACCCTTATTCAGAGCCTTGGATGGAAGATGTAAAACCTGATGCTGAAATACAAAGTCTTAGCGAGATACCAAGCCTGTTGTTGTGCATATAAAAAATTATTTGTTAGTTAAGGAGAAGTAAATGTCAGAGCCATTGAGTCTAGATCAAAGAGTGGTTAAGTTGGAACGCATTATGTTTACAATGCGAATTGCCGTCGTCGTGCTTGTGGGGTTTATGATATACGACTCACTAGCTCCTGAGACAGGCTCAGACATTGTATTCGCGAATAAAATTAAAGCTAGGCAGTTCGTTTTATTGGGTCCTGGAGACGAGCCGATTGGTTATTGGGATTACAAGGATACCAAGGGTCTAAAATTATATTCAAAAGAAGGTAGTCACATTATTGTGAGTCCTGATGCTGTAACTTTTTATGAGGATAAATTGAATCCTCAAGTAAAATCGAAATATGACTAGTTGCTTACTCTTTAATCAATTTTTTGCCCATATTTCTTTTTAAACAATTTCTTAGATTGGCTAACCCATTTGTCACGATCGATACGGTCTGGAAAACTGCCTAGTGTGGTGGCTAAGGTTTCTATATCGGCACCTTTCAAACGCCCTAACTGCTCATAGGAGTACACTCCAAAGTCATTTAATTTGCGCTCCATTACTGGGCCAATACCTTTAACAACTTGAAGATCATCTTTAACGCTAGCAGCAGCAATATTTAAGCCTTTTGCAGGTGCCTTGAGTCCCGCAGCTGGTTTGCTTGCGGTTTTCGTTGCTGCTTTTGAATCTTGTTTCTTTGCAGGCTTAGCGCTAGGTTTTAGTGTTGGAATTGGTTTGGTTTTAATTTTATTTTTAAGGGCTTCGATAGTGTGTTCATGTTCGCGTAACATCGATAAATCTAGTTTTGAAGATTCTAGTTCTTTTTCTATAGAAGATAATTTACCTTTGTATTCCTGAACCACGGCAGCACTTGATGCTTGCGCTCGGTTTTCTGCTGTGCGTAACTGCTCACGAAGGTCGTCTATAACCGCATCTTTTTCCTCGCAAGTATCTACAAATACGCGTTCTTTTTCGCTAGTTTCGAGTTTTATTTCATTGATTTGCTTGTAAGTGCGCCCTAAAACATTATTTTTAGAAGTTCCCACGAGCCGAACTTTATCCATGAAGCGGTTAAATTTATTGTCGTTACTAGGTGCTTCTAGAGGAGTCAATTCCTGAATGCGTTTTTTCAATTCTTGAAGTTCAACTTGATTTCGGGAATTTTGCTCAGCTAAATCATTACTACGTTGTTTCTGAAGCGCAGCTATTTCAGTTTGTGATTTGTTTTTAAGCGTATGTAATGCAGCTTGGGCGCTACTTGCCTGACTTCGCAATTCAGGAATTATTTTGTCTGCAGAGTTAGCTCGATCATGTCTCCACTTACTCTGTATTTGTCCGATCATGCCATATAAGCTACCAATATCATTTTCAGAAGTAGTAATCTTGTCATTCAATCTTGCTACTTTGCCGATCATGTCATTAAGTCTAAATTTATAAGCTTCTTGGTCTGTGACGCGCTTGTTGAGGCGTTTAATTTTCTGGTTAGCTTCTGCATGAAGATCGGTGTATTGGCAAGCAAGAGCTTCAAAATCATTGCGCTCTCTAAGTGTTTGCTGGTTCTTGGATTGAAGGTTTTTAATCCATGTTTGATGGATGGGTAACTGTTTTGCTTTTTTTAATGTTGTCTGCCAGCGAGAAGTCATTAAAAGTAAATCACCGCTTTGTTGGTCATACTTTGATTGAATATCACCAAACTTAGTCTTGTAAGAGACACATTCATTCTTAGCCTCGTCTAATTTTTTTTCTTGGCGATCAATTCTTGTTTGCAATTCGGTTATATCGCGGTTACACGTGCAACGACGCATCAACCAGCCAACTAAAACTCCTAGTGCTGCAGCACCGATTAAATAGAGTAATAATTCATTTAGTAAATAGCTCATAGTTATGGTCTCTTTATTATGTTCTTTGGTTTTATAAGAGTTAATTTATGGTTTACGGTTTACCGTAAATTCAATGCGTCGATTCAGAGCACGACCTTCTTTTGTATTGTTATCTGCAATAGGTTGAGATTCACCAAATCCTATTGCACTTAGGTGTTTCGTTTGGATGCCGGTATTGGATAAGTAATTTAGAACAGATTGCGCACGTTGTTGGCTTAATTCTAAATTTAATTCATCGTTGCCAACACTATCGGTATGCCCCTCGATGACAACGTCAAACTCAGGGCGATTAATTAGAACATTGGCTACCTCGTCGAGAATTAATTTACCTTCAGGCGTTATTTCATTGCTACCAAATAAGAAAGTAATTCCAGATAAATCTAGCGTTTGTAGTAATTCTTCAACAATTTCTGCTTGTGTTTCAGGTTCAGGTTCAATTACAGGCTCTGGAGCTAGTACAATTTCTGGTTCTGGTTCTGGTTCTGGTTCTGGTTCTGGTTCTGGTTCAACGTTTGCTATTGCGACTTCAAGTTGGTTATCGACTATGCGGATGCCGGGTAGTGCGGCAATAATTTTTTCAATTTCGTTAGAACGTTCTTCGCTAATTGCTGTTCCTGTTATGGTTGCATCCCGACCATCCATATCTACCACTACGCCACCTACTTGTTGCTGTTCAAGTAGTTGATTACTTTTGTAACTTAAGTCGTTTTCAATGAAGCTAGCTTTGCTTTCTTTTGTATACCAATACAAAAGCGCTAGGCCGATGATACCTAGAATTAAAGGTATTAGTATGCAAAGGGTACAATAATTTGTACGCTGATCAGTCATGGTTAGATTCTGTTTTTTATAGTTTTAATATGCAGAGAAATTTAGTATTTCTCAATTCATAGTAAGTATTGCTTGATCATCAAAAATTCGCAAACAAAATTGCGTGAAATGCGCATGATCGTTGGAGTTTAGATGTCAGGTTTGTGTATTACCCGCATAAATAAAAGGGGTATTTAAAGTGCAAGAGTCTATGAGCGAGATTCAATTATCCCAATATTGGATTTAGTCGCTCGTTGTGCGCACAAATTATTATATTAAGCGGGTATTGACTCTTTAGAGGCAGGGATGTTCTCGGTAAGCTTTTTGATTAAGCTACTAAAATGTTTGTTTTCTGCAGCATTTAGATCCGCAAGCATATTTTTATAGGTTTCATGCATAAGATCAACACCAAGTTGGGCAACCTCTTCACCTTTAGAGGTGAGCTTAATATCTACAACTCGACGATCCATTTGGTTGTGTGATCTATTTATACATCCTTTTACTTCGAGCTGATCCAAATAACGGCTTACGGTTGCACGCTCAATCATGAGTTCATCGGCTAGCTTTGCGGGTGTAAAAATAGATTTTGATGAAATTGCATGAATGAGTCGCCACTGATTAAATTTTAACCCATAGAAGTCCAGCTCCTTATTCAGAGTGGTTCGCGCAAAAGAATTCAGTTTATCTGCAAACGTAATAATCAGCGGTAACATTGGGTTACTATGGTTATTTATTTCACTCATAATTTTGCATGCGATTAATTGTGTTAAATCAATAGCTTATTAATATCACACTCTGTGGGATATTTAGCATTATGAAGCTCTAAAATTACGATTGTTTACAGTTACTTTTCGCTACAATTGATATTTGTTAACTAAAGTATTGATGGATGGTTGGAGGATGGTGCCCCGAGTAGGAGTCGAACCTACGACCTTCCCCTTAGGAGGGGGACGC
>JBOEHC010000205.1:0-1332 GCA_050633765.1 Gammaproteobacteria bacterium | reverse complement strand
CGCTATCAACTGCTTCACGTCTATATTCGATAATATCCCCTGCAAGCCTCCAGCATGGTCTTTATCACCATGACTCACCACCAGTTTGTCTATTTCATTAATACCTCGATGTCTCAAATATGGCACTACCACTGCCTCACCTGCATTGAAGCTACTACTGAATTTAGGTCCCGTATCGTATACCAACACTTTATCACCGACTTCTATGACAACGGCTAAGCCCTGGCCAACATCCAATGTAGTCAGCTTAAGATCCTGTTCAGAAACTACCGCTTGCTGCGCAAAAATAAGTGGGCTTAACAAGGCAATACTTAACGCTTTACCAGGCCAACCTTTGGGAGTGAGCAATAGTAAAATCCCACCAATTGCAGGTATAAGTGCCCAACTGGGCACAGCATGCTGCCAACTTGAAAATGGCAAGGCATTTAAAAAATTAAGCACTGCCCAAAATATTTCTAATAAAACTTGTGCTCCGTTTAACAACCAATTACCAAGTGCCTCATTTATTAGTAAAAACAATGAGCCGACAAGCGCTACAGGTACAACCAAAAAACTAACCCAAGGTACGGCAAATAGATTCGCTAATGGTGATATCAATGATGCTTGTTGAAAAAATAACAGTGTTAAAGGCAGCAAACCCAACGTTAATACAATTTGTATTCTTACTAGGCTAAACCACCATACTTGCTTAACAGATTTATTTTTAATTGAAAAAAGAATGATCGCGACGGCAACAAATGATAACCAAAATCCCGGTGACAATACTGAAAACGGGTCTAGAACAAGTACACACAACAAGGCAATCGACAATATATTCCAAGGACGCAAAGACTGCATCGAATACACTGCCAAAAATACAACCGCAGCCATTATCATGGCACGCTGAGTTGGAATCGAAAACCCTGCAAGCATTGCATAGAAAATTGCAGCAAAAATTGCTACAAGTGCTGCCACGCGTTGTGCTGCAATCCGCATACAAAGAGTTTCACTACGCTTCCACAGAAACAGTGCTATAAAATATGCAAATCCTGCAACTATACCGATATGTAATCCTGAAATTGCAAGCAAATGATTCGTACCGGTCTGCGTTAATACCTGCCAACGCTGCGAATCCATTTGTCCACGTTCACCTAGAACCAGTGCCTTAATGACAGCAGAATTTTTGCCGCCAACCAGTTCTAACTTTTGATTTAACACTGCTCGCAAATAGTATGCAGGATTAAAAATATTTGTGGCCTGAATGCGCTGATGGTTACCCTTAGCGCGCACATACCCAGTCGCTCGTATCTCGTGCTCAAATAACCATTTCTCGTAGTCAAAACTACCTAAATT
>JBOEHC010000204.1:0-1738 GCA_050633765.1 Gammaproteobacteria bacterium | reverse complement strand
GTACCAGGAACATTCCCCAAACAATCACTTTGACCCCAGTATGTAACCGTAAACGAATCTGCGGCTGGCACACCTGCAACCACAGCACCTTCAGTAGGCAAGGTAGCAGTAGGAAAAGCTTCTAGAGATAATATTTTCTTTGGGTACCCAGCCTGTAAAGCGCTTTCCCGTAAAAAATAAATGCCAAACCGGCCGTTTTCTTGTAACAAACTATTTGCATCAATAAAACGGTACGTCTGTTTATTACTTACATATATAGAAGTGGTTACCAACATCACAACTAAAGACAACGCAAGTGCGACCATAAGCTCTACGATACTGAGGCCTGTTTGCTTGCTAAATATTGGATTTACTTTATTCATAGTGAATATTTTTATAAAAATTGCGCACTGATTTGCACTTGGAGTCTTGATGCTGTATTTCCTTTATCATCAGGATCTTGCCAACTCACCGCTATCCCACGTGCATTATCATTCGTGCAAGGGTTCGCATCGGCAAAGCTTGCATCATCATTACAAGTAATTGTGATACCTCCCAAAGGCAAATCATTTGCGACACCGGTTTGCAAGCTAGCGCCATTGGCATACCCGCACATCATTCGAAATACATCTTGACTAGCCATTTGTGTAATGGAGCAGTCATTGGCAGCGTTACTTCCAGAGCAATTTGGTGCTGGACTAACAGATGGATCACCTGCAGTCGTACATCCGGCAAGAATTAATGCATCCAGTGCAGTTTTATATGCTCCAGTATTTACTGCATCAGGATTAGCATGCATACGCTCAACTAACTGATTTGCATAAGCGACTGCCTGACTTCGCATATAGGAATCATTGTTATAACGCATACCAAATGCTTGCATACCTGCAATACCCAACAAACCAATAGATAACACAACTACGGTTACTAAAATTTCTATTAATGACAAACCTGACATGAACCGCTTGTTCACGTGAGCTGAATTAATTGTTTGTGAATTAGTTGTTTTCATTTTTAAAATTTTTTTATTTTTAAGGACAAGAAGCTAGTCCACCTTTTGTTGTTTGCACACGTCCTGTACTTGTAACCGATATTTGTCTCCCTTGATTCACATCTGGGTTGTTACCATCACATAGACGAAAATTTCCTGCTGCTGCACTTTGTAATCCTGTAGGTTGATAATTGATAAAGTCATCAAATGGAGCTGCTGCTGCACGCAATGTATTACCTGCACTTAATGTTCCGTTACTTTGTATTATTCGTTCGCCATCCACATCACCATTAGCATTGGTATCTACAAACACTAACCATCCTGTTTCCCACGAACCAGTACCAGCACATGATGTACCATTTGTAGATCTACAAACTGAAATAGGCGTACGTAATTTAAGCGCTTCTGAACGAGCTAATTGTAAAGACGACACAAGGCGATTCGCTTGTGTTGACAAACGATTATCGCTAATCAAATTTTGAAAGTTGGGCACACCCACTGTCACAAAGATCGCCACAATTGTGATGACAATCATAAGTTCTATAAGGGTGAAACCAGCTTGTTGTGCTGATAGATTCACCACGCTCTCCATAAAAGTTTCCAACTCTAGTGCAATAACTGTACATTTATTGCACTCTCAATAATGAGATATAGCTACAAATTCAGACTAAAATTCGCCGGATTGGCGTAAATGGAGGGGATTACGTGATTAGTGGAAGGAAATTCTGTGATAGAGGTCTCAAGTGCACAGTTTTCCCTTAATTTACA
>JBOEHC010000203.1:0-3174 GCA_050633765.1 Gammaproteobacteria bacterium | reverse complement strand
AAGTTTTGCAAAATCTCGCAATACTTCAACTAAGTCACAACCTTGAATATCATCATCTAACTCTAATAAAAGTTCATCTCCATTTTCGTCTACAAACATGGCATGAGCATTTTCTGCATCTAAGAATGTACCGCTTAATGTCCAATCAGGTTGAACGGCATAGGCTGGAAGTGTAATTAAAATTAAAAATGCCAACAAAAAGCAGGTTGGCTTTTTAAATTTACACTGGATAAAAATCAATCGGATAATTAAATTTGAAAGTTGGAACATCTTCAGCTCCGAAATTTATCAGTTTCACTCGTTGAAGTATTTTTCCTTCCAGTGCTGGGTTTCCTAATTGACTCGAGACGATACTTGCATTGGTGACTTTACCTGAAGGCGCAATGGTAATATTCAATACTACTTTTCCTTGTAACGAGGCATCTTTACGTAATTCACGATTATATAGGGTAAACAAGCTACTCTTATTACGGTCAAACATGATCTGAATTTTTTCTAGATCTCGAGTTTTTCCATAACCTGATCCATCGCCATTACCAGAACCATCTCCACCGCCTGCACCCGTTCCACTGCCCCCACCAATTCCTGATCCGCCTACCGATCCAGCAGAACGACCCCCTAGGCCATTGCCACCGGTACTGGTGCTTAAATTAGCAGTATTAATGCCGCCACTGGCTTTACCATAATTCTTAGTAACCAAAGAACGTTGTGCAGCTTTACCTTGTGTACCGCTTTTGTTTAGCGATCTTTCGCCTAATGCTGCTGAAGAAGATGCATTTTTAATATCCGATAATTCATCTTTCATCGCCAATAAACCAGAACTAGCAGCAACTTCTTTTGCTGACTTAGTAGGTACTGGCGCCTTTTTAGGCTTTGCAGCTGTCTTAATAGGTTCTTTTTTAGGTTGTGGCTTTGGCTTAACCTGTTTTTTTGGCTTAGGTTTAGGTTTTACCTTTTTCTGCACTGGCACTACTTTAGGAGGTGGTGGTGGCGGAACTTCCACTTTAGGAATAAGTTTTACCAATCGCTCCGGTTCTGGTTTTTCAATTTCTTCAGGCTCTGGCAATGGTAGAAATGCAAACAAAAAAGCAAAAAATATTATTGCAGCGACTGACCATCGTAACAGTTTATTAAAATGTGCTTGCTGTTTAGCTTGGAGCGTCCACGGCAAATCATGCGGGAAATATGAATTTTCTATTATAGCGGCCATAATTAAGACTCTACTTGAGACCCTATTTGTGTTTCTTTTTGAATGACAGAAAGTGAAATTTTAGAAAAGCCGGCGTAATTGGCACACAAACGCATTACACGGTCCAATACTTTATAAGGTACTTCCCTATCACCCATAATGGTTACTTCACGTTCTGGATCTTCTTCAGATACAGGTTCTACTTCGTTTGCAAGTTGTTTTAGTTTTTCAACAAATAATGAAACTTCAACAGAATTTTCTTTCATTACTTCATCAATCGTTATTACATCTTCACCTTGAAGCCGAACTGCCTCATTACTAAGCATCACCACTACTGATTCTTGAGGTGAAACTTCAGAAATCGACTCAGGCATCTCAATGCCTTTAGGGTTTGGTAAGGGTGTTATCTCATTAGTATTCACCAATAGAAAAAACACTAAGATGGTAAAAATATCCATTAACGATACAACGTTAAATGGCGGTTGCTTACCACGGCCATGTTGACGTTCCATTCGTTTTAATCTTCTATCATTCACAATTTTTCCTATTATTTAACCTTATATTCCTAAAATTCTATGAGACAGGAGCATCGCCTAATGAAATCTCTGGAAATAATTCTGAACGTGTGAAACTACCATTTTCATCTTCAAGATCGATGGCTCTTACAGCATCCATCACCAATACTAGGCTTTCATAGCCAATATCAGGCTCAAGCAAAATTGAGGCAGCTACATTATCTGGATATTTATACTTAACTGCTTGCAAGGTTTCAGAAAGCGTCAGCACATCGTAACCTTCATCCGTTTTGTTAATTTGATATCTTCGAAAATTACCATTCTTATCTTGAACGATTAAACGATCTTCTTTAACAATAACTTCTAAAACAAGACGCTTTTCATCTGGCTTAGATTGATTAGAAGCTGCTGGAAGATGCAACTCTAAAATCGTTATCTTGGCAAACACCAACATAATTAATAGAAATGGAACTAAGATCACCATCAAGTTCATAAATGGTGTAACACTCAATTCCGCATCATTCTTATGAAAACGTTTACGAAAGCGTCTTTTGTTAAGCATTTTTCTACCCTAAAGTATCTAATTAAGCTTCTGCTGGCTTGCGATCTGTAACAAAGTTAAGAACTTTCACAGAAGCCATTTCAAGACTGTCTACAATTTCAGTCGTCTTTGTAGATAACCATGCATGGATTAATAACAACGGTATACCTACCATCAAACCAAATGCAGTTGTATTCATTGCAACAGAAATATTCGCAGATAAAATATCTGCTTTATCAGCAGGATTTGCTTCTGCAATTGAAGTAAATGCTCCAATCAAACCAATAATGGTTCCAAGCAATCCTAGTAATGTTGCAATATTTGCGAAAGTCGCAAGATAGTGAGTTCGCTTCTCAAGTTTTGGAAGCACTTCCATCAAACCTTCTTCCATTGCTATTTCTACATCATCGCGACGACGAGATGTTTTAGCACGCAAGAACCCATAATGAATGATTCTACTTACCGCAGCTTTGGATTTTTCAGCAAAACCCATTGCTTGTGATAAATTTCCTGATGCTAATGCAGACTGCAATTTATTCCATGCAAGTGTGTTGCGTGTGCGAGATGCAGAAAGATACAAGTATCGCTCGATCGCAATCGCAAGGCCAATAGCAAGAATAATTGCAATGGGAACCATAAATGGCCCACCAGATTGAAAAAATGTAACCACCGTCTCATACATGCTCGGATCATGAACTTCTGGTGTTGCTAGCATTTCAGCTCCATCCATCAGCACAGTCTCTGAACCATCTGTAGAGATGATTTCTGACCCGTTTTCTTCCATTTTTTGCTCCTTAGCGTAGTACGCTTAAATAAAATCCAGCTTTAACCCAATGTTGTTAACTGGCATTAAAAAATTACTATCAATAATATTGTTCGTAGTAACTTACTTTTCTTTTATGCACGTCCTTATCTACAGGCCCTAGCAC
>JBOEHC010000202.1:0-1108 GCA_050633765.1 Gammaproteobacteria bacterium | reverse complement strand
TAGGTGCATCACTGTCGCTGCTTTCTGACCATGTTGTGTAATAATTAATTAGTGGTTCAGTTTGATCATGATAAACCTTTAAGCGTTCTTTAACGGTCTCTTCTTTATCATCATCTCGTTGAATTAAATCTTCACCTGTTTCATCATCCTTGCCATCTACCTTGGGTGGATTAAAAACAATATGGTAAGTACGGCCCGAGGCTGGGTGCACTCGTCTACCCGTCATGCGTTTAATAACTTCATCATCACTAACATCAATTTCAACCACATAATCAATATCAACGCCTTGCGCCTTAAGACTTTCAGCCTGAGCTAAGGTGCGAGGAAATCCATCGAAGATATAACCATTAGAGCAGTCACTTTCAGCAATGCGGTCTTTTACTAAGCCTAAAATAATCTCATCTGACACAAGACCACCCGCTTCCATTACTTTTTTGGCCTCAAGCCCTAAAGGAGTACCTGCTTTTACGGCAGCTCTTAACATATCACCAGTGGATATTTGTGGAATACTAAATAATTCTTCTATGAATTTAGCTCGCGTGCCTTTACCTGCACCCGGTCCACCTAATAAAATCACTCGCATATCTGNNTACTCCCTTAATTCAGAAATTTTGCACACCATAATGGAGAATTAGGGCAGCGCCTACTACTCTAATTAGCTAAACTAGAATAAAAATAACGGATAAGTACATAAGTAGATCAATCGAAATCAGATCAGCTAACCAATCATAAAACCTAAACACTTAACGAAAAGACATATAAAACATGGAAAAACGTAATGCATTTTATGCACAATCTGGTGGCGTAACTGCTGTAATTAACGCTACAGCATGTGGAGTTATCGAAACTGCACGTAAACACAAGAATAAGATAGGCAAAGTATATGCTGGACGTAATGGCATTATCGGCGCATTAACTGAAGACCTAATCGATACCACAAAAGAATCTGCGAGCTCAATTGCCGCGCTAAAACATACCCCATCTGGCGCATTTGGCTCTTGTCGATATAAGTTAAAAAGCGTTGAGGAAAGTCGCGAGCAATATGAAAGACTTATCGAAGTATTTAAAGCGCATAACATCGGTTATTTCTTTTACAACGGTGGCGGCG
>JBOEHC010000201.1:0-1457 GCA_050633765.1 Gammaproteobacteria bacterium | reverse complement strand
CCATTGTACTTGGTGGATTAATTGAAGATACCTTTAGAGATAATGTGCAAAAAGTTCCTTTGTTAGGTGATATACCTTTGCTAGGACATTTATTTAAATCTACTTCTACTGTTAAAGAAAAACAAAATCTAATGGTTTTTATTCACCCCGTTATCGTGCGTGATGATGCCACTGCAAATTACACTACAAACTCAAAATATAGTTACTTAAAAGCACAACAGCTTGATTCTAAAATCACTGAACGAGGACTAATTAAAGAGGGTGCAAAATTGCTTCCTGATTTAGATGAACTTGTGACGCAAGTACCTACTGGTGGAACCGTAACCACGAGTTCTTCTGTTTCTGTTGATCAGTTATTGCAAGAGTCATCAGCTGTGGAAACAACAGGTGTCGATGAGCTTGGTACTATAGAAGTGAATGATATTCCAGTTGAAGAAGTTCAACCAGAAAATATCCAAATTAATACTGATTCTGACGTGATTATTCTCGAATAGAAAGTATACGAGAAATCAAATGGAAACAGAAAAAGCTCAACCATCTTTAGCGCCGCGTGAAATTCGCAGGCCACCTTTCAGTTTTGCTAAACGTCATGGCATTTTAATCGGTAATGAAATTAATGGGCGTGTAATGATATTCCAACGCCCGGATGTAAAACCACCTTCACTTGCTGAAGCGCGCCGGTTTGTTGGCAAGCCATTAAATATTAGAACTCTGTCTGATGATGAGTTCGATGAGTTACTAACTCAACTTTATGACGACAGTGCTACCGGTACGTTGGCATTAATGGAAGGTTTTGAAGATGATCTTGATTTAGCAAGTCTTGCAGAAGCACTTCCAGAACCACAAGATTTAATGGATGCCGATGATGATGCACCCATTATTCGTTTAATTAATGCATTACTTACTCAAGCCGTAAAAGAAGGTGCTTCGGATATTCATATTGAAACCTTCGAATCTAGATTATCGGTACGCATGCGTGTAGATGGTGTGTTACGAGAAGTATTGCAACCACCGCGCAATTTAGGTGCCTTAGTTGTTTCTCGTATTAAGGTAATGGCTGCCTTAGATATTGCTGAAAAACGTTTGCCTCAAGACGGACGCATCTCTTTACGCATCGCGGGACGCCCGGTTGACGTACGTGTCTCTACTCTGCCTTCTGGCCATGGTGAACGCGTGGTATTGCGCTTACTCGATAAACAAGCTGGCCGGCTTGACTTAGAACACTTGGGATTACAAACAGATTTACATAATAAAGTTAAACAGTCGATTGAGAAGCCTCACGGAATTGTTTTAGTTACTGGTCCAACAGGTTCTGGTAAAACCACTACCTTGTATGCAGCATTGAGCGAAATAAACGACAAAAAAAGAAACATACTTACAGTTGAAGATCCAATAGAGTATTTCATTGATGGCATTGGCCAAACGCAAGTAAACGGCAAAGTGGATATGACCTTTGC
>JBOEHC010000200.1:0-1749 GCA_050633765.1 Gammaproteobacteria bacterium | reverse complement strand
ATGACGCGCGCATTACCCCCATTGAATGACACTGAAAGATTTTTATTCCAAACCATCTTTATCGGCTTTGCTCTACTTTCCGTTGCACTGATTACTGGATTCTTGTTTTTAGAAAATATGTTTCAACAGCACATTGCCCACAAAACAATCTTATCCATCTTAGCTTGGATACTTTTTGCAGTATTACTATGGGGGCGTTGGAAATTTGGCTGGCGTGGACAAATGGCAGTGCGATGGACGCTTGGAGGCTTTGTGTTCCTCATTTTGTCCTACTTAGGCAGTAAGTTTGTCCAA
Source organism: Gammaproteobacteria bacterium (assembly GCA_050633765.1). GTDB lineage: Bacteria > Pseudomonadota > Gammaproteobacteria > UBA4575 > UBA4575 > JABDMD01. The sequence goes on along the minus strand of JBOEHC010000200.1, from coordinate 1,455 downwards.
GAAATAGTACTGCATAGGGTTGCAGACATTCCCCTCTCTTGACAAATAACTGCTTGCAGCAGTTAATGGCCATATCTTTATTACCGGAGGGTCAACACGACCTTGGACGAATACTCGATAGGCACACTCTTTTTAGTGTTGCTCATATTATTTCTACTCTCAGCATTTTTTTCAGGCTCAGAAACCGCCTTAATGGCGTTAAATCGTTATCGTCTACGCCATTTAGCCAATGACGGGCATCGCGGCGCCAAACAAGCACAAAAACTGTTAGAAAAACCAGACCGTCTAATTGGTCTCATTTTACTCGGCAATAATGTCGTTAATATTTTAATCGCCCAACTTGCAGCATATGTAGGTTACCGATGGCACGGTGAACTAGGAATATTTATCGCGACCATCATCTTAATATTTGCAATTCTTATTTTTGCAGAGCTTGCACCGAAAACATTCGCAGCAGTTCACAATGAAAAAGTCGCTTTTCCTGCTGCATTAATTTATGCACCATTATTAGTAGTCACCTATCCTTTCGTATGGTTTGTTAATTTAATTGCAAACTCTTTACTTAAATTATTTGGCGTGGAAGTAAAGGAAAATTCTCTAACCTCGCTAACTCATGAAGAATTACGCACAGTAGTCAATGACGAAGGCACGACCATCTCAAGTGAGCACCAGCAAATGTTACTAGGTGTATTAGATCTTGAAAAAATTACTGCTGAAGACATTATGATTCCGAAAAATGAAATTGTTGGAATCAATTTAGATGATGATTGGGAAGATATTGTCACACAATTGAAAAATATTTCTTATACAAGAGTCCCAGTGTATAAGAACAGTATTGATAACGTTGTTGGCTTTTTGCATTTGAGAAAATTTATTTTAAAAATTCTTGACAAAGATCTAGAACGAGAAGATTTAGAAAAAGTTATACGTGAACCTTACTTCATTCCAGAAGGCACACATCTAAAAAAACTCTTATTTGAGTTTCAAGAGAAAAAACGTCGTCTAAGTTTAGTGGTCGATGAGTTTGGCGATATCCAAGGCATGGTGACACTAGAAGATCTGCTAGAAGAAATTGTTGGTGAATTCACTAATGACCCTGCAAGTTATGATGTAGAGATCCATCCTCAAAAGGATGGCACGTATCTCGTTGATGGTGGCTCACACGTGCGCGACATAAACAAAGCGCTAACCTGGAAGTTGCATGCCGACGGCCCTAAAACTATCAATGGATTAATTTTGGAACATATGCAATCTATCCCTGAGCCAGGAACCAGTGTATTAATTGATGGATATCCTATCGAAGTGGTGCAAATACAAAACAACGCAGTACGCACCGTTCGTATTAGCCCTCGATTACCTCAACATGTGAGTGCAGGGATGCACGAATAAGAGTCAAATCATGGATGATTTGTTCTGGTTAAAATTTTTTTAAAAAATGACCGCTTTCGGCCAATA
>JBOEHC010000199.1:0-1780 GCA_050633765.1 Gammaproteobacteria bacterium | reverse complement strand
ACAAAAATCAATATCAAAATCAGGCATCGATACTCGTTCTGGATTCAGAAAACGCTCAAACAGCAAATCATATTTCAATGGATCAACATCTGTTATACCTAACACATAGGCAACCAAGGAACCTGCACCCGAACCGCGACCAGGACCAACAGGCACCTCATTAGCTTTTGCCCAACTTGTAAAATCTGCAACGATAAGAAAATAACCTGCATAGCCCATTGAATTAATCACTTCTAATTCGATATCTAAACGTTCTTTATAAGACAGTTTCACTGCAGCATCATTAATCTGCAGTTTTTCTAAACGCTTAGTTAAACCATTTTCTGCTTGCTCACGCATGTATTCGGGCACGGTGTGTGTTTCTGGTATGGGAAACTCAGGTAAGACGTTTTCACCGAACGATAATGTTACATTACAACGCTTGGCAATCTCGACTGTATTGCTAATGGCTTCTGGAATATCTTTAAACAATTCCAGCATCTCTTCACTACTACGAAGATACTGTTGCGGAGAATACAATTGCGGACGACGTGGATCATTCAAAACTCTACTGGTGTGAATACACACTCGCACTTCATGTGCATCAAATTCACTTTGCTCCAAAAACCGAACATCATTTGTTGCCACTACTGGCAAAGAATATTTTCCGGCTAACCTAACTGCTTGCTGGTTATAAAGATCTTCCTCCTCTCTATCTGTGCGTTGCAGTTCAATATAGTAATTATCTTTAAAATATTTTTGCCAAAACGCAACGTATTCAACCGCTAATTTTTTATTGCCGGCTAAAATAGCTCTACCAACATCACCATCTCGACCACCAGACAAAACTATTAAATTTCCACTTAATGCTTTCCCTGCCTCAATTAACCACTCACGCTCAAGCGTTGGACCACTTCCTCTTTGTCCTTCTAGATAACTTCTAGTAACTAGTTTTGTGAGCTCTTGATAGCCTTGATTGTTTTTGCACAGAAATACAACACGAGAGTTTGGCTCTTTTGCCGATAAACCAGAAATTTGTGCTTCAACACCAATAATGGGCTTAATGCCATTTTTCAAAGCTTTTTGGTAAAACTTCACCAAGGCAAATAGATTATTAAAATCTGTCAACGCTACAGCAGACATACCGTCATTACTTAGCTGCTGCATTAATTCAGGGACACGCACAATACTGTCTGCTAGCGAATACTCAGTATGCAAATGCAAATGTATAAATTGTGACATCGTCAATTCTAACTATGTTTATATTGTATTCTGTGCGGCCAATGCATCCTTAACCGGCTTATAACTCTTACGATGCAATTTACACGGTCCATGTTGTTGTAACGCTGCAATATGCTTTGCCGTCGGATAGCCTTTATGCTGGTCAAATCCATATTCAGGTAGCTCTTTGTGATGAGCTTCCATTTCCGTATCTCGAGTCACTTTTGCTAAAATAGATGCAGCACTTATTTCGGCAATGAGCTGATCCCCTTTAACTACCGCAGTACATGGCACATCTAACGCAGGGCAATACATGCCATCAATATACACATGTATAGCAGCTACTTGCATAGCCTGATATGCCCGTTGCATAGCCAGCAATGTAGCCTGATGAATATTTATCTCATCGATCTCACCCGCTGTCGCATAACCTATACCCCAAGCATAAACATTGGACTTAATTTCATCACTTAAACGAGCACGCTTCTTAGCTGATAACTTCTTTGAGTCTGCCAGGCCTTCAATCGGTGAGTTAGCATTTAATATAACGCTACTAGCCACTACCGGCCCTGCAAGCGGC
>JBOEHC010000198.1:0-2672 GCA_050633765.1 Gammaproteobacteria bacterium | reverse complement strand
GTTCACATGGAGGAGTATGCGCATAAAAATACGCAAGACTTATCCGGTGGACAGCAACAGCGTGTAGCGTTAGCTCGCTCGCTAGTGATGGAACCAGAAATGCTTCTGCTTGATGAACCATTTTCTGCACTAGATGCATTTACGAGAGCGTCTCTACAAAAAGATGTGCGAGCTATCTCTAAAAAAATGGGATTCAATATTGTAATGGTAACGCATGATATTGATGAAGCCGTGATCATGGCGGACCGTACGCTCATTATGGCAGGTTCACCTGGCAAAATGGTTCATGATCTTAAGGTGGATCTGCCGGATCCTCGTGATCGTGAAGATTCAGCAGTGCAAGAATTAAGAGCTAATTTAANNNATTGATAACTATTTAATTAATATGAATATAAATTCATGAACTACGTAGTAAGATGACAGGTCTGATAGTGCACATCAGATGAAATAACCCAAAAGAGTAACCTAGAAGAGTAACGATGAGAGGAATTCCAACATGAAGAAGATCTACCAGAAGCATGGAGAGGGGATTGTACATGATGATCCTAATCTCGCGATTGAGTATGACCCGACATTTACCGGAGCATTAGGCACAGGTGTAAATCGACGTGAACTGCTCCAGGTTGGTGCGGCGTTAGGAACGGCTGGCATGACGATGCCTGCTTTTTCGGCGAAAAAGAAATGGGACCCTGTAATTAAAATTGGCTACATTCCTATCACGGATGCTGCTGCGTTGTTAATTGCGCATGAATTAGGTTATTTCAAGGACGAAGGCCTTGATTCTAAAAGACCAACTTTGATTCGAGGTTGGTCACCATTAGTTGAAGCGTTTGCAGCACATCGATTTAATCTCACGCACATGTTGATCCCGATTCCTGTTTGGATGCGCTATAACAATAAATACCCTATCAAAGTTACTGCATGGGACCACACCAATGGTTCAGCAATACTTGTGGGTAAGAATAGCGGAATCAACGAAGCGAAAGATTTTGGTGGCAAACAATTTGCAGTACCGTATTGGTATTCTATTCATAACATCGTTTCGCAAAAGATTATGAAAGCTGCTGGAATTAAACCGGTAATTAAACCGCAATCTGCAAAACTTGCTGCAGATGAATGTAATTTCTTAGTACTACCTCCACCATCTATGCCACCTGCATTAGCAGCAGGAAGTATTGATGGTTACTGTGTTGCGGAACCGTTTAATGCCTTAGGTGAACTAAAAGCGGGCGGTAAAGTGTTGCGCTTTACGGGTGACGCGTGGAAGGGTCATCCATGTTGTGTAGTGGTAATGCATGAAGATGATGCGATGGATCCTGATCGTGCTGCCTGGGCGCAGGGCGTGCATAATGCAATTATTAAAGCGCAAATTCATCTTGCAGAGAATAGAGAAGCCATGGCTGAATTATTATCCAAAGATGGTAAAGGCTATTTCCCAATTCCAAAAGAAGTCGTGAAGCGCGCTATGCTGTTCTACGATCCAGCGTACTATAATAATCCGCAAGCGATTAAACACCCAGAATGGGATCAGAACCGTATTGATTTCCAAGCCTGGCCATATAGATCAGCAACGGAGCTTGTAGTTAATGATTTGAAAGAGACTGTGGTTACAGGAAATGCAAAGTTCTTGGAAACGCTCACTGCTGAGCATGTCAATGAAGATCTTGTTAATTACGACTTTGTTAAAAAATCGTTAGAAGCTAATCCTAAATGGCGTAATGATGCCAGCGTACCTACCGAAGGTGATCCATTCACTCGTACCGAGGTATTCGAACTTTGACAGTAGGTAAAACACAAGCTGACTTGATTGATGCTGGAGCCGGTGGCATACCAAACCCGGAAGAATCAATAGCCAAGTCATTTGGAGCCAGTCTATTTTACTGGGTTGCTGGACTAGTTATTCTCTTTGTCCTTTGGTGGATTGGGGGCTATCTCATAGAGATAAACCCCAATACCACTAACTTCAAAGACTTTGGCCCCATTCCAACCTTTCAGGCATTCCCTGAGTTATGGGCAGAGGGGAAAATACAATCTGCGGTACAGTCAAGTGGCTACCGCTTAGGAATTGGTTTACTGATAGCAATTATAGTCGGTGTACCGATTGGAATTCTATTAGGTCGAAGTAAGATCTTTAGGCAGCTGAGTAATTCACCATTCCAATTAATACGTATGATCAGCCCGCTTTCTTGGGAGCCTATTGCGGTTATCGTATTTGCAACATGGAACGGAGCCATTGTGTTTTTAATTTCCATTGCAGCGGTTTGGCCGATTGTATTTGCAACCGCAGCTGGGCTTGCGAAAGTAGACCCTGCCTGGTTTAAAGTGGCTAAAAACTTAGGTGCAAAACCATGGCATATGGTCACGCAAATTATCCTGCCTGCAATTGCGTTCGACATCCTTACTGGTATACGCCTTGCACTAGGTGTTGCTTGGATCGTGCTAGTACCAGCTGAATTTTTGGGCGTAACTACAGGTCTTGGTTATTCCATTGCTGATGCTCGCGAGACACTTTCTTATGACCGTTTAACTGCGATGGTACTTACCATCGGAATTATGGGTTACATACTCGATAGTTCATGTGCAATGTTAATTAAAAAATTCAGTTGGCATCACTAACGTAAATGTTATTTAAATAATTATTAAAAAAATTGTTTTTCAAATCTTAGGAGGTA
>JBOEHC010000197.1:0-2106 GCA_050633765.1 Gammaproteobacteria bacterium | reverse complement strand
GGTTTAGATGACCGTTACCCATCCGATTACCCGGTTGCAGAAATAACAAGTATTAAACAAATCTCAGGGGATGCATTTGTAAAAGTTGAAGCTAAACCACTTGTAAATTTAAACAGCATTCGCGAAGTATTGTTAATTTGGCCAGGAGCGCAAGATAGAGATTACAACGCAGAAAATAGTCTTAGCAATGAGCAGAAAGATAGCGATGTAGTCGAGAAAACCTCAGCCTCTCGAAATTAATTAAAAACTAAAGAACATTAATGAATAACCCTTCTGACTTTTTTACTATTGTCGTCACATTTTTTGTAGCTATGATATTAATGGTCATGCCATTACCCGATTGGGCACGTGCATATCGTCCTGAATGGATCGCCTTAGTACTTATATATTGGAATATTGCAGCACCTAAAAAAGTTGGTGTAGGTGTCGCATGGATGTTGGGTTTATGCGTAGATGTGATTCAAGGTGCGCTGCTCGGACAACATGCTTTAGGTTTTGCTATTACCGCTTACATTGCCATTCGCTTTCATCAACGCGTGCGCGTCTACCCCTTACATCAACAAGCCATGTTTGTAGGCATGATCTTATTACCTTACATGAGTATTTCATTATGGATTTTAGGAATATTAGGACAAGACCCTAAAACATGGGTGTATTGGGCACCGGTGATTACAAGCGTGTTAGTATGGCCGTGGATATACATAGTATTGCGTGCAGTGAGTAGAAAGGGTTCGGCTTATTAAATATTTTTTAACTCTTTTTAAATTCACCTTACTTTAATTTGTAGCGTCATCCTTGACGCTTCTCATTTTCGCACTTCCATGTGCTCACCAGATGGGTTTGTATATTCATCATTCAGTGTTTGCACGAAACGGTTCGCATCTTCACGAATTTTTACAAGTTTTCCACGTGTGTGTTTATTCCATCCGACAACAAATGGTCGCAGCATTGGTTGCCACCAGCGTGTGTTGCGCATAAAGCCTGATCTAACGCTTCCAGACAAGTCTTTTTCTGGTAATGATCTACCTACCCATTTAGCAACAATATTACGCACTAGATGATGAATTAAAAATAATAATAAAAATGATAAAATTATTGCAGATATAACACCTGACTTCCCAAAACTATCAAAAGCCGTGCCACTTCCAAAATGTTTGATGAAATAAATTAACATGGCGAAAAATACTGGCAGCAATACAAATACATCAATCATCAAAACTCTTTTCATCCAAGTACTTCTAGCCTCCTGTACTCTAGGCACGAGATTATTTTCAATTTGGTTTGCAGTATTTTCTAAAGAACCAATAATTCGATAGACACGCTCTACACTAACTTCAGCAATACGTTGATAAATTTCTCCCAAATCTGCATCACGCTTGCGCTGGTAACGATCATGTAAACCTTTATCTTCAATTTTTACCGCAACATCTTCATTATACGTTGCATAAAAGCGGCCACTTACTAATCCGCCAGATGCTAATGCGCGTTGCCACGCTGCCACTACTTCTTCAGCGTTATCTTCTCCTGCAGTGGTATCAATTTGATTAAGTATAAATAACACTTTGTTAGAATCATTGCGACGCACTGTCCCTGCCACCAAATGTTCTAACGTGTCACGCATTGCACCCGGCTCTGGATGTCGTGCATCGAACAGTACTAAAACTAAATCAGATAAATTTATGATGTGGTCAGTAATACGTAAGGTAGAAGTACGTTGCGCATCGGCATCAAATCCAGGTGAGTCAATTAGAATTTTGCCTTTAATCAAATCGGTTGGACAAGTTTTAAGTTGTAAGTATGTATCAATTCGCGACCCTTCACCTGCGGACACTTTTTCAATTTCATCACTAATTTGATAAAACGGGAAACGTGGGTCGGCATCTAATGCCAGCCCTGGCAACACTCTTACTTTTTCGTCGCTGCTGTAACAAATTACCGTAAATTTATCGTCCACAGCTTGGTTGCCCGTTTTTTGTAAATCTGTTTGCACATAATGATTAATAAATGTTGATTTACCTGCTGAGAAAGTACCGAGCACTGAGATTAGCGGCCACCAGGAAATATCAGTGGTATAGGATTCTTTATTAGTTAGTATGCCGAGTTTAT
>JBOEHC010000196.1:0-694 GCA_050633765.1 Gammaproteobacteria bacterium | reverse complement strand
AATCAATACTCTGATGATTAAAGGTTGCGACGCGCCTTTTCGTTATAAACGCAAAAAGAAATACAAAAACCTACAAGGACAACTCGTGAACATGACCTACTACGCAAACGAAGAAGATGTTGCCGGTATAAAAATGGAAATCATGACAGTCGTTAGAATAAAAGTATCGTAATCAATCAACTTATTCGTTCCCGAATAGCGCTATACTGCGACACCCTCAAATAATCTAATCTAGATGAAACTCTTAATCCGCAACCTCGCCCGCACCACCACCGAAGAAGAACTAAGAACCATGTTTGAAAAATATGGAACCATTCAATCTTGCACGCTCGTGATGGATGAAAAAACCGGTGGCTCAAAAGGCTTTGGCTTTGTAGAAATGCCAAAAGTAGGTGAAGCCAAAGCCGCCATGACCAATATCAATTACACAGATGTAGACGGAAGTAGAATTAGAGTAAAGAAAGCGAATTAGATTTACTCATGGAACACGTTAATGATTTCTTTATGAACTGGTTATAGAAACAAGATCGCTACTACCCAACGCTATTCAAACAACCTGATAAATTATTGTACTTAATTTTTGAAGGATAAATTTAGCATGCTTAAATTTCGATCAATCCTCCATACATGATGCCAATATTTCATCAAAATACACAAATGTCACACAAAAAAAGTTAAATTTCAGACTCTAAAT
>JBOEHC010000195.1:0-460 GCA_050633765.1 Gammaproteobacteria bacterium | reverse complement strand
TAAATTTGGGAGAAGTTTCAATTTCTTCAGTAGTGCAAGATACTAAACAATTGCACCGAGTTCGTATTGGTCCATTAGCGACCGTGCAATCTGCAGATGAAACGGTTGCCCAATTAAATGCTATGGGTATGAGTGATCATCGCGTAGTGATTGAATAAATGGTTAAGGAGTGGTTTGTGAAGTCATTAGAGGATATTAGATCTAAAAGTTTCAAGTTAGTTGTTTTTCTAATGTTGATGCTTATAACAAATTCGGTGTTTAGTGCTGAGTCACTGCCTATGCCAGCTCCTCCAACGTTCGATGCTAGTAGTTATGTCTTAATGGATTTTGGTAGTGGTGCTGTATTGGCTGAGCATAATTCGAATGAGCGAGTTGACCCAGCTAGCATTACTAAAATTATGACCGCATACATCGTGTATAAAGCGCTCGCGGCTGGAGATATTAGTTTGCACGATCACGT
>JBOEHC010000194.1:0-1659 GCA_050633765.1 Gammaproteobacteria bacterium | reverse complement strand
TATATGAAAATTGGTGGGGATATTTACGAAAAAAAGACATAGCAAACTACATAATTCCAAATCCAGCTCTGACAGAATCGTTACCTAAACTTGTAAGTCCCGGCTCTTCGTGGTCAGGGGGTATTATTCAAAACGATAAGATGGATAATGCAATAAAAAAATATATTTTAATTTGCCAAGTTGGTCATTCGTGGAGCAAGAAACTAGCTAAATGTAGAATCAAGACACCGCCAGCACCAAAAGATGTAGGTAGACAAGATATATTAGCCTGATTTAATTTCAATACATTCATTAATCTCTTTCAAGCTCTTGGATTACTTCAACGATAAGAGGATTTTTACTGTCCTCATTAACTGTTACTTCATAATGGTGGCCCGCGCCCATAACGTGTTTTGAATATATAATATCTACGTCTTCGAAATTTTTACTATCTTCAGAAATAATTTCATATTTATACTTATATATCTTTTGTGTTCTTAAGTATGTATCTGTGATGATTCTAATAGAGAACGATTGACCTTCCATTTTTATACATCCTCTTTTTACCGATTGCTTTGTTTTTTTTCTCCTAACCGCTGTTACTGTCAATGGCGGATTTAAGACACCCCTTGCTGAATCTTTTGCAAGTTTATCTACTGCTTTATTATGTTGATTTTTTGAATGTGCCTTTACCCATTCGAATGTAACTTTTACTGGAACCTTTTTAATTTGTTTAACTAGATCTTTCCAAAGCTCGCAATTATCTATAGGCCTTCCATCTTTATTACACCATTTTTGTTTTGGCCATTCATACATAGCCCTAGAATAATTGTCTCTAACATACATTGAATCTGTGAAAATATAGACACGATTTACAGTACTCAAACACCAATGGTTACAAGCACCCTTAATAGCCAATATACAGGCCATTAGCTCCATTTGATTATTTGTCCCTTCTTTGTATCCCATAGGAGCATCGTCTTCATACTCCTCGTCACCTTTCTCATTAATAGTTATATACCTAATTCCAATCCCTCCTCTGCGTGGATTAGAGAAACTAGAACCATCAGAATAAATATTTAATGCATCTTCATATGTCATATCTAATCAAAGTAACTGAAGCACTTATATAGATAGTCATGTAATTACTTCTACAAACAACGCACAGTGATCACTAACATCCTCAATAAAGTTGGTTCTCTCTGGCTCATTTAATAAATTCCAACCCGTTACCTCAACTTCAAACGTACTAAACTCTTGTGCAGGATCAGTCCATAGTTCCACATCAAGATCACTACTCACCAGCACGTGGTCTAAGTTCCCCTTAAGGTGACCTCCAGCACTCCTATAAGTAAGTGAAGAAGACTTACTGAGAACACGCATACCATTCGCAAGCGCATCCGCTCGTAAATCATCAATCTCTGTTGCAGCTTTTAGTGTTGGCAATGTATTAGTTCTAGATCGTCCCATGGTATTCAAGTCACCCAAGGCTACCAAGCGTGCGACCCCTTGTTGAACCGGAAGATTCTCAAGTGCACCTCGCAAACTCCAGATCTTCTTAAACATCGCTTGTCTTCGTTTGTATTCTTCTAATGATTTGCCGCTGTCTGTGTGAAGGAAGAGCACATTGTGGAATGCTTGTTCATTCGGAAGTCGGACGCTTAGGAGACCCCCTGGTCG
>JBOEHC010000193.1:0-1985 GCA_050633765.1 Gammaproteobacteria bacterium | reverse complement strand
TTATGATTGGCGTAAGGCATAAGCACCACCGCCTAATAAAGCTTGGACTGCAAGTGCTATAGATAAAAATAAAGGATATTCCCAACCACCGCCTTCATTAGAAAATAACCAACCAGCGCCAAAGTGCGCCCAAGTTGCACCAAGTGCGATTGGAATTAATGCAAGTGCGGCATAACGAGTACATACACCTAATACAAGAGCTATTCCACAAATAACTTCTATCGTAAATACGATATAAGCCAATAGACTTGGTAAGCCAATCGATGTAAAAAATTGTGCAGTTCCTGGTAGACCAAAAACAACTAGTTTTAGATAAGCACTATGCGCAAGGATAACGATGCCTAAGCTGATTCTAAGTAACATTGCACCATAATTATTAGATGTGTTCGTATTCATAGTGTGTTCTCCGCATAAACATTAGGTGTAATAGACGTGTGAATTTCATATTTGTTGTCTACTTTCGTTGTTCCTGTGGATACATATTGATTACGCTCTTCATCTCTATCACTCAAATACTGCATAAACTCAAACTCGAAGCCTGCAGGATCAATGAAATAATAAGTTTTACGAAATGGATGTTCTGTGTCCTTGACTCGAATAGAAAACCCCTTAGCTTCCAATCGCGCAACGATTCCATCTGCGTCATCCACTGCAAAACCCAAATGAGCTAAACCGGGTGCATGCCCTGTTAAATCACGGATTTCACCTACAGCACCATCGTTTAAGGTGATGTAGTAGTTGTCATCTCCGACATGCAGCCAGCTACGTGCTTTACCATTCCAAGAATTCTCACCTTGGCCACGCACTTTCCAATCAGGAAATGCCGTTTGGATAAAATCTAGAGTTGCGTCTATATCTTTGACCACTAAATTCGCATGTTCTAATCGATTCATAATGATTCTCCGTTGGGCGTAGTAAATATGTGAGTAGATTAGTTCTTGCAACTACGCAAGTAAATTAGCAAAATATGCAAAACTAACTTGCAAAAATGCAAATGATCGATTGGAACGATATTCCATATTTTCTGGCAGTAGCTGACAGCGGGACGCTAACCGGTGCTGCGGGCAAACTTTCTGTTAATCACTCAACCGTGTTCCGGAGAATCAACACGCTCGAGGAGAAGTTAGGTTTACGATTGTTTGATCGTTTGCGGGATGGTTATTACCTCACTGAAGCAGGAACATCTGTTGTAGAACATGCACGATTGGCAGAAAGCTCTATACACAGTTTTGAACGTGCTGTTGCGGGTAAGGACTATCAGCTATCTGGTGAGATTCGAATCACGGCGCCACCCACAATCGCCATAAAATATTTAGCTCCTTGTATTGCAAAATTTCGAGCCAAACATTCTGGTATTAAGATCGATCTGATTGTCAGTGACGCAGAACATGATCTTTCTCGACGTGAAGCCGATCTTGCTTTACGTGCAACCAACAAACCGCCTGAATATTTAATCGGACGTAAGATTTGTGATTTGTACTGGCACTTTTATGCAAGTAAACGTTACTTGGAAAAGCATGATAGACCACAAAAGATGAAAGACTTAGCCCATCACCCGCTCGTGGGAGCGGAAGAATCGTTACTTCGTGTGGATGCTTATAAATGGTTTACAGAACAATACCCGTCAGAAAACTTTGTTTGCAGTTCAAGTGATATGAGTACAATTTCTTCACTATGCGCGCAGAATCTTGGTGTCACATTACTACCATCTGATTATACCGAGCATAATCTTGTAAGATTATTTAAAACCAAGCCAGAATTTCGTGCTGAGCTTTGGATACTTACTCATCCAGATTTACGACACGTGGTGCGCATACGGGCTTTTAGTGACTTTCTATATGACTATATGAGTAAGCAAGAATTTTAACTTGTAATAATAGGCAACCACAGTGGTGGTGGAAATAAGGTGGAAAGCTAAATTTAAAAATAAAGTTTGAGCTAACTTATTATTGTTGGTGGTGTTATTTAATACTGATGAATAGTGA
>JBOEHC010000192.1:0-5228 GCA_050633765.1 Gammaproteobacteria bacterium | reverse complement strand
TTTAAACTAGGTACTGGCAGTGTGGTTTTGAGTAATTTTCTCAAACTAAAGTAATTACCTTTAATAGTTAATTACTATATAACTGTTAGATAATTATTATAATTTATTGCCAGTAAACAGATGGAGCGATAGGGGTTTGAATTTTTAGCATGGATACTTTTCCTAGTCTTTTCTTACAACAAACAAGAACCAGATCTACAGATCCAGCAATTCGTTTTAAGCATCACGGATTGTGGAAGACATGGACTTGGAACGATGTACATGACACCGTAATAGAATTGTCATGCGGGCTTGCTGCAAAAGGCCTTAAGCCAAATGAAAAAGTTGCCATCATAGGTAACAACATTCCTCAACTTTATTTCGCAATGATTGCAGTGCAATGCTTAGGTGCAGTGCCCGTTCCAATTCATCCAGATTCCAATACTAATGAGCTCGTATCCTTTTTAAATAACTGCGAAGCAAAATTTGCAATGGTACAAGATCAACAACAAGTTGATGGTTTGTATGACGTGATTGATCAGTGCGAAAGATTGAGTGAAGTTATTTATACAGATGGTCGTGGCATGGTCTCGTATGACCACACACATTTATCAAGTTTTGAGCAAACACAAGAAGCTGGGAAAAAGTTTGCACAAGAACATGTTAGTTTTTTTGAAGATGTAACTTCAAAAGTTACTCAAGATACCGATGCCTTTATTCTTTACACTGCAGGTACTTCGGGATCTGCACGAGGTGCCGTACATACGCACGGAAGTCTGGTAAATACTGGCGAAGCATTTGCTAACCAAGAAAAAATTAAACAAGACGAAGAGGTGCTTGCGTTTTTACCTCTGTCCTATGCTGCCAATGCTATGTTCACATATACCTTATGGCTGTTGAANNGTTGAAAGGTTTTACTATTAATTGCCCAGAAAGCAATGAAACCATAATGAACGATTTGCGTGAAATCGGTCCGACTTTGATATATGCGCCTCCACATTTTTATAAGCATCTATATTCAGAAATTACTGCACGCGCCCAGCGATCGAATGTTAAAACGTTTGAAAAATGGTTTAAGTATGCAAGGCAAACTCGTGAAGAATTTTTGAATGGCAATGAAAATGCTGGCGGTGGATTTAAGGGAATGCTAGGCAATATGCTTATGTTTTCACCACTTAAAAATGTATACGGTCTTACTAATGTGCGTATTGCGTACACGGGTGGAGATATCATGAGTGGCGAGAATTTTAATTTTTTCCGCAGTATCGGCGTGAACATAAAGAAATGCTATGGCACAACCGAGAGTGCAGGTTTTATATGTGTGCAAGGGGCTGCTCAGGTTAATACTGCTGCAGGCGAAAGCAGCATGGGTACGCCTTTAGCAGGAGTGGAAATAAAAGAATTAGATAATGGTGAAATTGCATTCAAAGGCATCAATGCGTTTAAAGAATTTTATCGAGATCCAGAAAGAACATCAGCAGCAAAAGATGCAGATGGTTGGGTGCGAACCGGAGATCTAGGGCAAATTGATTCTAGTGGCGCTTTGAAAATAACAGATCGCGTAGATTCTGTTGGTAAATTTAGCACTGGAACCATGTTTGTTCCGCACCGAATTGAAGCTGCATTGAAATCTTCAGCCTTTATTCAAGAGGCAGTTGCAGTCGGATCAGGCCAGGATTCAATTGCCGTCTTTGTAGTTATAGATGGTGTAACAGTAGGCAGTTGGGCAGAAGTTAATAATATTCGCTTTGCGGGTTATAGCGATTTAGCAACTAAACAAGAAGTGTATGACTTAGTAAAAGAAACTGTGGATGAAGTTAATTCGCATCTTAGTCAAACAGAAGGTGAAAATTGCCCGCCGATCAAGCGATTTGTAATCATGCACCGAGAATTTAATGTTGATCAAGGTGAGATTACTCGATCGCGTAAAATTAAGCGTGATGTCGTAATGGGTACACACCAAGCGTTAGTTGCCGCAATGTACTCATCACAAAATAGTGTCGAAATTAAAGATGATGCAAGCGGGCTGACTGCTGAATTGAAAATTGAATCGACTTAAAAATATAAAAACGAATATTTCTAAAAACTTAATTGCTGGAATTATATAAGTGAGTAACGGAGCTAACGGAAAAGAACCTCATATGGTGATCGAGAACATCGATCTAGCATTTGGAGGAACAAAAGCAATCACCGATATCAGTTTTACGGTATATAAAGGTGAAATTTGTGCAGTAATTGGTCCTAATGGAGCAGGCAAAAGTTCCATGTTGAACGTTATTAATGGCGTTTATATTCCACAGCAAGGCTCAATTACGTATGAAGGTAAAAAGTTTGCGAAAATGAAGCCACACTCTGCTGCGGTAATGGGTATTGGTCGTACCTTCCAAAATATTGCATTGTTTTCCGGTATGTCTGTGGTGGAAAACATCATGACGGGTAGAAACTTGATGATGAAATCATCATTTATAGAAAATGCGCTGGGAATAGGGCGTAGCAAAAAAGAAGAATTAGAACACAGAGTGGTAGCTGAAGAAATTATTGAGTTTTTAGGGTTGCAATCAATTCGTAAAACACCTGTTTCTGCTTTGTCATACGGTTTGCAAAAAAGAGTTGAGCTGGGTCGAGCTATAGCTGCAGAACCCAATATGCTATTACTTGATGAACCCATAGCCGGTATGAACATCGATGAAAAACTCGACATGGCTTGTTTTATTCAAGAGATTAATCGTAACCGAGGTACAACCATCGTGTTAATTGAGCATGACATGGGTGTGGTAATGGATATATCTGACCATGTAGTAGTAATGGATTACGGTGCAAAAATTGGTGATGGCACTCCAGAAGAAGTGATGAGTAATCAAAAAGTAATCGATGCTTATTTAGGAGTGAGTCACGATGAGTAATAATAATTATAAGTGTGGTTGCTCGCTTTCATGTGGGCCAGAGGAGACATAGAGTGGAATTTATTCAGGGTCTAATATCCATTTTTACATTTGGACCAGATGGTGTGTTTTCACCGTTTGGACTCGAAACCGTTATTGTTGGAATGCTTTCTGGTTTGATGTATTCATTAGTGGGCATCGGTTTTGTACTGATATACAAATCTTCTGGTGTGTTCAACTTTGCGCAAGGCACCATGTTGTTATTCGCAGCATTAACATTTGTGAGTCTGACAGAGCGACAAGTAAATTGGTTTGTGGCATTCACAATCACGGCTGTGGTGATGGTTATTATGGGTATCGTCATTGAGCGAACAGTGATGCGGCCACTGGCTAACCAAGATTTGTTATCTCTGTTTATGGCAACGGTGGGATTGAACTACTTTTTAGAAGGTTTAGCGCAAGGAACGTGGGACTCCGCTGTGCATGGGTTAGAGCTTCCAATTCCTACAGATCCAGTTCCAATACGAGAGCTAGCCCCTGATAATCCTTGGTTTGATCTCTTTATTAGTAAGTCTGATGTTTTTGCAGCAACAGTTGCCTTTGCATTAGTAATTATTCTGTATTTATTTTTCCAATATACTCGCACTGGTTTATCTCTACGTGCGGTATCTGATGATCACTTGGCTGCACAAGCTGTGGGTATTCCATTGTCAAAAATTTGGGCGATTGTGTGGGCGGTAACCGGTGTGATCACTTTCCTCGTTGGCTTGATTTGGGCGGAACGCTTAAGTGTTTCCTTCACACTTACCGCTGCGGTACTAAAAGGTTTGCCAGTTATTTTGATTGGCGGCCTAACGTCTATCCCTGGTTGCATTATTGGTGGACTGATAATTGGAGCGAGTGAAAAAGTAGGTGAGCTTTATTTTGCACCTGTGTTAGGTGGACAAGGTATCGAGCATTGGTGGGCGTATTTAACTGCACTGGTATTCATCTTGATTCGACCTACCGGAATTTTCGGTGAACGTGAGATTGAACGGATTTAATCCTTAAGTATTGAAAATAATAATTTAGAAAATTTAAGTAGAGAAATTTAAAAATGTATTACCGAGAAACAGGACGTATTGTTGAGAGTTTTGAAGAAGATCGTCGCATGCTACCTGTGCGTGAAGATCGTTGGGTGATGTGGGCCTTTCTAATTTTTATGTTCACAATTTTACCGTGGTTCCTCGTTCAAATTGGTGAGGAGGATTACATATTTAGCGCAATTTTAATTCCAATGATGGTATTAGGAATTGCATCACTCGGTTTGAATATAGCAACAGGATACACAGGCCAGTTATCGCTAGGATCTGCTGGTTTTATGTGCTTTGGTGCATTCACAGCATTTAATTTATTGTTCCGTTTGGACTGGATGAATGTCTGGTTGGCGTTTCTGTTGTCAGGAGTAGTTGCTGGTTTAGTTGGTATTATTTTTGGGCTACCTAGCTTACGTATCAAAGGGTTTTATTTATTAGTATCAACCTTGTGTGCCCAGTTTTTTGCTGAGTGGTTTTTTAATGCTTATCCGTGGTTCTTAAATAATAGTACTTCTGGTGTTGCAGCCTTACCTCCTTTTCATTACAGATTCCTTCCTTACCAGCAAGAAATATTTGATTTCTTTGGTATTACTCGGGATTACAATGACTACCTTTTCCGCTATTTCATTGCACTGATAGTCACCGTTTTATTGATACTTGCGGCTAAAAACATGGTGCGTAGTTCAACAGGTCGAAATTGGATGGCAGTGCGGGATATGGATATTGCTGCTAATGTAATTGGTATTCCGGTTGGTAAAACTAAATTAAATGCATTTTTTGTTAGTTGTTTTTACAGTGGAATTGCCGGTGCAATGTACTGCTACTGTTATATCGGTAACCTTGATTTCATGATTTTTAACTTAAGAAGATCATTCTTGATCATGTTTATGGTAATCCTGGGTGGCTTAGGATCTATTTTAGGCTCTTTCTTAGGAGCAATTTTTGTATATTTCTGGCCTATATTTATCACTCTAATTGGTGACAAAGTATTTGGTGGAGCTTTTGATACGGCATTTGTTGAAAACAACTCTAAGATCATTGTTGGTACGATTATCGTATTGCTGTTGATTTACCAGCCTATGGGGTTTGCAGGTTTGTGGAATGCAACCAAACATCGTTTACGAATTTGGCCGTTTGCACAATAAGAATTAAATAATTATAAAAATATAATTAAATTATATTTTTAAGAGTTTTTTGTAATTGTTTTTAAAGCAGTTATAGAAAAGTAAGTAGCTTGCGCAAGCTATTTTTAAATAAGTAAAACTCTTTGGAGGAGTACAAATGAAGAAAA
>JBOEHC010000191.1:0-8058 GCA_050633765.1 Gammaproteobacteria bacterium | reverse complement strand
GTATTTGTGTATTACTTGTTAATGCCCGTATTGGGTCATTGATGAACATTGTTAACTTTTGAATTTTAAAATCTAATTTTTTTTAAAAATGCCTAAATCTAATCCGATAAATCATCTTTGATGCAAATTATTTTCGCACGGCCGCTCCCGCCACCCTGTCTCCCGCTACACTAGCGCATCATGCGCGTCGTCCCTGCGCTTACAACCATGTAGTAACCAATTGTTTATACAAGCTAGATTCACGCTTAAAAAAACCTTCCGTATGATAAGAGTCTTCTAACTTATAAAACTCATAATCTAAATGATGGCAAAATTCATGAAATAAAGTTCGCATATAGGTTTTAAACGCTACAACTTGTTTGCGTTTAGCCGTTAACATCCATACAGAAATTTCTGCAACCTTAACTTTGCCTGATACAGGCTCATACAAACCATGCAATTCACCATAATTATTATGCGGCCGACTGGTTAAAACTTTAATTTTAATAGGCGGGATACTAAGTTGCAGTGTCAACTGGTTTGTCAGTGCTTGACTTGCATGCAGCACGTTTACTTTCTGCTTTGATTTTAATGCAGATTGCACATCTCGAACAAAAGGCAATAAGTGATTTGAATTTTTCAGATTTACATTAGATATTTTATCGCTGGCACGATAGATTTTTTTATCTTGAGCAGGAAGTTTGTTGTAATAAGAATATGGCATCGCTAGCATGCTTACAATTAAGCCAACATTTTAGCGTTTTGAATGGTGCGATGCGAATTTAAAAAGTACAGCAGTACACTACTACTAAAATTCGTTCAGACTTACATCTCTCAAATCTAAAGTGAATTTAATGTCACGGGCGGCAACAGAAATTGAATAGTCATCCAATCTAACCAACCCGTGCTCGGTGTGATAGGCGCCATAGCCACGCAGCATGCCGGCCAAAACAAACTGCCCATGCTCACAGCTAAGCAAACCTCCGCCCGATTCACCAGAATCTATCCCTGCACTGGTATGAATGGCTTCCGCTTTCTTTGACACAAAATTTCCTGCGCTGGTGTGCAGGCTCTGCGCTCGTGGATATCCTGCCGCCCACACTTCTTGTCTTTCATACAGTTCATACTTACTTAGCGGAATTGGATCAAGATTTTTTGTCGGAACAGAAAGCAATGCGATATCAGACTCTTTATCAACTAGCAATACAGAGGCTGCATACATTTCGTCATTAATGGCAATCACTGTATTGTAATAATCTTCTAATGCATGAGCAGCAGTAATCACTAAGTTATCAGATACCACCACTCCACTTGCATGACTGTTTTCGCCACTTTCGATCGGAACAATTGATTCTAGAATTTGATTGCTAGGCCACTGGCATGTGGGACCTGCAGCTCCACTTGTCGAAAGCAAAAAAAAGGCTAACAGAAAGGAAAGTACAATTATTTTAAGGTGCTTCATCTTACGCTCCTTATAATGATGCAAGCATTATGAATAATGTCTAGCTATTTTATCTTCACAATAAGACAACTCTTGATAGAAATTCATGTATGCGTATCAGCCTTTCTGCTAAACGGCAAAATTCATTAAAGCTTTTATCTATAGATATTTAAAGCGTGATACGGTTCTCACTATAATTTTTATGAGTATTAATTAATGAAATTTATAAGCACCAATCAATTTAGACTTATAAATCTACCTCAATAAACTCCAGCTTATAACACGGTGACTTGTTTAAAGATGGCTTCTTATGAAGATGAATGCACAGACACATTCATTTAATGTTCCTGATAGGGGGTTCAGGCTTAGTGCAACTTTCTGACGTAATCAATTAACGAGTAAATTTCCACGACTCCGCTTCAATAAAGACACGTTTGATATTCTTATATTTATCTTTAATTTCTTTATCTATATTTGAGATCACTTCTTCCATCTTTTCTGCACGTATCTCATCATTAAATTCAACACTCAAGTTTACTAAAATGTAATCGGCCCCCATATGCATGGTCAATGCTTCATTGACCTGCTCTATACCTGAGTATTTATTTACAATTTTTTCAATTCCCTTTACCACTTCAGGATCAGCTGCTTCGCCAATCAGCAGACCTTTAGTTTCAAATGCCAACAATGCAGCAATCAAAGCCAAAACGATTCCAATTCCCACTGATGCGATACCATCAAATACATAATTACCGGTTAGTTGACTAATCGCAATTCCTAACATCGCAATGATCAATCCCAACATTGCAGCTGCATCTTCTAGCAACACAACAAACATACCAGGGTCTTTCCCCTGCCTAATGGCTTGCATATAAGTTCGATTACCTTTTGATTTATTAAATTCTTTAAGCGCAATATAAAAAACAAACGCTTCGATAACGATTGCAAGACCAAGCACTAAATAGTTGATGTGCGGACTGGTGATTACTTCGGGATGCTTAATATGTGCAATCCCTTTAAAAATAGACAAACCGGAACCGACCGCAAAGATTAAAATGGCAACCACGAAGCTCCAAAAATACATTTCCTTGCCGTGGCCATATGGAAAATTTTTATCAGCAGGCTTTTTAGCTTGCTTTAAACCGAATAGAAGCAATACCTGATTGCCTGTGTCTACGACCGAGTGAATCCCTTCGGAAAACATGGCAGAACTACCAGTGATTGCTGAAGCAATAAACTTAGTGATTGCGATTGCGCCATTTCCAAACAGCGCTGCATAAATTACTTTTTTTGAAGAACCAGCCATGCGGGTAGACTATCGAATTACAGATTCAATGCAAACATTTCACACTATATATTTAACAGTATTTAAACTTTTTGATAAATCTCAACACCAGCATTTTTGAATTCTTGTGATTTTTCTTTCAAACCTTGCTCGATTGCTACTGGAATCGCTTCAATTCCCTGCTTAGCCGCATAGTCACGCACATCTTGGGTGATTTTCATCGAGCAAAAGTGTGGCCCGCACATAGAACAAAAATGCGCCACTTTGGCAGAATCTTTAGGCAAAGTCTCATCATGTAGCTCGCGTGCGTGATCAGGATCTAGGCTTAAATTGAACTGATCATCCCATCTAAATTCAAAACGCGCTTTTGAAAGTGCGTTATCTCGAATTTGTGCACCAGGATGCCCTTTTGCCAAATCTGCCGCATGCGCTGCAATCTTATATGTGATTACACCATCACGAACGTCTTGTTTATTTGGCAAACCTAAATGTTCTTTTGGGGTTACATAACAAAGCATAGCGGTACCATACCAACCGATATTCGCAGCACCTATTGCCGAAGTTATATGATCGTAACCTGGCGCAATATCGGTTACTAATGGACCTAATGTATAAAATGGCGCTTGAAAACAATCTGCTAATTCTTTATCAACGTTTTCTTTAATCATTTGTAATGGAATGTGGCCCGGCCCTTCAATCATCACCTGTACATCATGCTCCCAGGCAATTTTAGTCAGCTCACCCAACGTTTCTAATTCTGCAAACTGGGCTTGATCGTTTGCATCGGCTATCGAGCCTGGCCTCAAACCATCACCTAAAGAAAATGCAACATCGTAAGCTTGCATGATTTCACAAATTTCTGCGAAATGAGTATAGAGAAAGTTTTCTTCATGATGCGCCAAGCACCATTTCGCCATTATAGAGCCGCCGCGAGAAACGATTCCAGTTAAACGCTCCGCAGTCATCGGCACATAAGCTAAGCGAACGCCGGCATGAATGGTGAAATAATCCACACCCTGCTCGGCTTGCTCAATCAAGGTATCTTTAAATATTTCCCAAGTTAAATTTTCTGCCTTACCATTTACCTTCTCTAGCGCTTGATAAATAGGAACTGTGCCAATAGGCACCGGAGAATTGCGAATTATCCATTCACGTGTCTCATGAATGTTTTTGCCAGTAGACAAATCCATTATCGTATCGCCACCCCAACGTACCGACCAGACCATTTTCTCAACTTCTTCTTCGATAGACGAAGTGACTGCAGAGTTACCTAAATTTGTATTAATTTTTACTAAAAAATTTCGACCAATAATCATTGGTTCAGATTCTGGGTGATTAATATTGTTTGGAATGATCGCACAACCACTTGCTACTTCATCCCGCACAAATTCTGGCGTGATCTGCTCAGGAATATTTGCTCCAAAATTCGCGCCTGCATGTTGCGTTAATAATTTTTTATAGCGTGGATCATTACGATGCTGTTGCAAACGCATATCTTCACGAATAGCAATGTATTCCATTTCTGGCGTGATAATACCTTGCTTAGCATAGTGCATTTGTGTAACAACATGATTTGGCTTGGCACGGCGCGGAGCATGATAATGTTTAAATCGCAGATGTGCAGTCTTAGGGTCCTCTTGACGCGCATATCCATAGTCAGAGCTAGGGCCAGATAAGATATCCGTATCATTGCGTTCCTCAATCCAGTTATGGCGCAAGGAAGGCAGCCCTTCTAGTAAATTAATTTTTACATTCGGCTCGGTATAAGGGCCTGATGTGTCATAGACAGTAATGGGAGGATTTTCCTCTATTCCAAAACTTGCAGCAGTACTATCGCAATTCACCTCGCGCATACCGACATTTAGATCGTCACGCGACCCTTGCACATAAATCTTTTTTGAACCTGAAAAAGGTTTTACAAACTCTTCTGATAGCCCAGTCGAAATTTGCTCGGACTTATTATGAATAGAATTACTAATTGCTTTATTTTCAATGCTCTCAGCATTTGCGCTCATATTTAAACCTCTTGTTTGGCAGGGCGCAATAGCTAATGGATATAAGCTGTCGCTTCCCTACGCCAGCATTATCTGGTTCAGGTCGTAAGGGTAATTCTCAGCCCTCCCTACGCAGAGCATTAAATTCACTCTGTGCTGGCTGGGCTCCCCTAGCTTCAGACTAGTGATTTTAATTGAATCAACGCAGCATTGATATGTTGAAACCAACATAATTAGTAGAACTTGTTGCTCAATCCATGAACACATCGTACTCTTTTGCACAAATCTAAATAATCGAACGATTTATGACTTTTAATGTTGCCCTTGTTGGGCCAGGACGAAGCAAACAAGGTACTGGCCCTTTCATTGCAAAAATATTTGAGCAGCTAGGATGCAACATTCAAGCCGTGGTCAGCAGCTCTTTAGACTCCGCCACTAAAGCTGCAGAATTATTAAAGACTGAATACGAAATTGACTGCAAAGCATACGAAAGCTTAGAAGAGCTATTGAAAAATAATTCTATCGATATTGTTGCCATCAGCAGTCCAGTTGACTCGCACCATCAACATCTTGCAATAGCTGTTGAGGCAAAGTGTCATGTATTTTGTGAAAAACCACTCTGGTGGCCAAGCTCGAAAATTCTTACAGAAAATGATGTGCGAACAGTATCTAATGAAACAACTCAATTAGTAAAGCAATGCGAAACGAATAAAGTGTTATTACAACTCAACACTCAATGGCCTTACACGTTACCCACCTACTATGAGTTATACCCGCAACTAAAGAATCAACATGTCATTGAATCTTTTTCAATGTGGTTATCGCCGCAAAGTCAGGGCAGCACAATGATTATTGACGCACTGCCACACCTACTTAGTATGCTTTATTCATTACTCGGTTCAGGCAAAATCAACAATATTGAATCTAATTATCATAATAATGATGGCAATGATCTATTGATTGAATTTGAATATTTGCATGCGAGCGGAGACACGCAAGTTTCAATCTCATTAAGCACGAGCGATCGCCTCCCCAAGCCTGCTGCGTACGCAATAAATGGCCTACGCACGGATAGACATGTTGAACTGCCTGATTACCTGATATCATTACGCTCAGCTGAACATCAATTATCTGTGGAAGATCCACTGGTTTGCTCTATCAAGAACTTTATTAGCACCATCTACTCTAAAGCCTCGTCTGACGAAGTCGCATTGATTGACGGCATGACACATCTAACTCAAATTTATCAAGCTGTAACACAACATTAAAATTAAATCGTAATAATGGATAAAATACATACCGAAAGCGGCGAAGTGTTAATGACACTTTCACCCCTCATAGATTTCACTAAACATGACTTTGAGGAAAAACAAAATGCCACCCCTTTGCACGTAAAGGCAACCGAGCATGAGGTTGTTAAGCAAACTGAACTATCTCCCATCCATGATTTTATGGGCAAGTTACGCCAACCAGAAGTACTTGGAAAATTAAAAGAATATGTTGAGTGGCAAGTGCAGTGGCGCGAAGGCTATGCCACTAACTCTATGACACTAGATGAAGCTTTAGAAATGGCTCCCATCAGCGCGCCTATCTCTATTAACTTAGACGCCACAACAGTATGCAATTACAAATGCGATCATTGTGTCGATATGGATATTCTCAATAAGAACATAAATTACGAACATGAGAATTTAAAAAACTCACTTACATACTTAGCTGAAAAAGGCCTTCGCTCAGTAATTATTATTGGTGGCGGCGAACCTACTGCTTACAAAGGTTTTGAAGACATCGTACGCCACCTTAAAGCCATGAACATCCAAATTGGTGTAGTAACTAATGGCAGTTTAATGAAAAAAATTGAGGCCGTTGCCGAAGTGTTAGACGAGCGTGATTGGGTTCGCTTATCGCTAGACTCGGGAACTAATGAAACGTTCCGCGCAATGCACAAGCCGGGCAGCAAAAAATGCACTCTAGAGTGGATTTGCAGCCATATTCCTGACATCAAGAAGGCCAATCCAAAATTCAAAATAGGCTTTAGCTTTATTATTGTTTGGCAGGATTGCGAAACCAATGATACAAAAATTATTGAAAATGTAGATGAAATGTTAGTTGCCGCAAAAATGGCTAAAGACCATCAATTCGACTACATATCCTTTAAGCCATTCTTAACACGCGCGGAAATCAATAATGCAGAAATCATTGGCATAGAAAAAGAACAAAAGCATGTTGAATCGATTATGAAAAAAATTCGTGCATCGGTTACTGAATCTATGCAGTTAGAAGACGATGACTTTGCGGTAATTGAAAGCACTAATTTGCGTGTGCTCGAAAATGGTACTTATATGAATTACACCGAGCAACCACACAACTGCCATATGCAATACTTTAGACAAGTATTAAGCCCACTTGGTATTTTCAACTGTCCGGTATACCGTCATGTGCCTCAAGCATTGCTTGGCGACAAGCATGCTTATGACACTGAAGCAGGTGTGATTGAAACTCAGAAAAATACTTTAAAATTGATTGAATCTTTTGATGCTACTGAAGAATGCAAAGACGTAACCTGCTTGTACAACCATGCAAATTGGTTTATCGAAGATTTAATAAATCATCCTGAAAAATTAGCATCACTAGAACCAAGTTTTGATCGCGGTGATTTTTTCTTATAAGAATTTCTGCGCGCTCTGGAAAACTTTCTCCACTTCAATATTTTTCAAGCAATTGTAGTGCCCATATGGGCACTGCTTTTTCCAGCAAGGGCTACACTCTAGACCCAAATATTGAATTTCTTTTTTATCTGTAAGTGGTGGTGTGTACTCAGGTGTAATCGCACCATACATGGCAACGATAGGTCGACCTACTGCTGCTGCAATATGCATTAATCCTGAATCATTAGTGATGGCTACTTTAGCCAATGACAGTAGATCAACTGCTTCTTCTAAATTAGTTTGACCGCATAGACTTTTAGCATCTCCATTAGAAGCTCGCACAATCTCATCTCCAATGACTTGATCTTTTGGCGAACCAAACACAAATACCTGGTAACCGAGCTTCTTAAATCGTATTGCGAGTTCGCCGAAATATTCCCCAGGCCATTGTTTAGTAGGACCAAATTCTGCGCCAGGCATAAAGGCAATCAATGGAGTGGCCTCATCTATAGAAAACTTCATTGCAGACTGGCGACGCTTTGCATTATCAACCGTAAGCGTTGGATAGTGAATTTCGGGAGCTTTTGTTAATTGACTAGGTGTTGCTGCTAATTGCAGATACTTCTCAACGGCTTTGTATGTCAAAGATTCGTCAAGCTTGCGCATATCATTAACCACTCCGTAGCGCATCTCTCCCCGGTAGGCGGTTCG
>JBOEHC010000190.1:0-908 GCA_050633765.1 Gammaproteobacteria bacterium | reverse complement strand
GAAGGACTAACAGAATTAGTAAGCGTTGTAGTTGAATCAAGTACTCCACGATTTGGGTTAACAGGTGTAGTAATACTATTAGAAAAAGGTTGTTTTATATCTGCAGAATTTAGATCTACATCATTATCTGGCTTTAAGAAATCAGGAATATTAACTTCATTTAGATTTTGTTCTGGAAACCCCGATTGTTCTTGCTCAACATCTCTTGCAATGAGCTTCTCATTATTAGCAGTAGCAATACTTTCAGAGGTCTGCTCTTCACCAGTAATTTCCGAACGAGCCGTATCGCCCATAAAAATGTTTTGTTTAAACAATTCTTCACGTGGCGTTTCGACACCAGCTTGATCTTGAAATTGCTCGTCTAATACGTTTTTGTCGTTTGACTGGATCTGACCAGTTGCCTTTTCGACCCATTGCTTAAACACATCAAATACTGCCATGGCTTAACTTCCCTGTTGCTCCAAAATGTAAAATACGTACTTGTCCGCATTAAGACTTCGGCCAAAACTCTTAAAAATTGAGCAAAAACAGAGAGAATTGATTAAATTTGTGATCAATTCGTGATTTTAGATGGGATCACATATAAAACTAATGCAGCGAAAACTAATGGATTCAATCATTAAAGTTAAATATCTATTTATATACCTTATGTTTAGTAAGGTTGAGTAAACAACTAAATATTTGACGTATCCAATAAAGAAAACGGCTTATTTAGCTAGCACACTAAGGGTACATATAACAAATGCAAAAGTGTTATTTGCTACTCTCTACCTTAATTCACAGAAACCATCGACGCTTAATCGATTCAGGTAGCTTATAGATTCTATCTAACGAATAATTTTCTGCTGCTGCAGTTATTTAAGTACTTCGATATCTAATTCTGATACTAAAGTTTTCACACCGCAGTA
>JBOEHC010000189.1:0-3238 GCA_050633765.1 Gammaproteobacteria bacterium | reverse complement strand
GGAATCAGATGAACTGCAACTATTCCCACCAGGTACATTTGGTTTGCCTAATGGTTTAATAAGTACCCCTCAGATTTGGGAAAGACATCATAGATATAATTTTACTGCGCTTTTTGGTGGATTTAATAAACATTCAATTCGGAGTGGCTTCGGATATACGCATAGCGAAATATATAAAATCGAGGAAGAAAAGAATCTAGGTGCAGGTGTTGCAATTCCGGGTGTGTTAACAGATGTGACGGATACGCCATTTGCATTTTTGCCTGAGAAGCATCGTAATAATAGTTTTGCTTTTTTACAGGACATTTGGCAGTTAAGTAACGACTGGGAACTTACAGCAGGTCTTCGGTACGACGATTACAATGATTTTGGTGATACCTGGAACCCTAGACTTGCACTTGTTTGGGCCGCGCGTCATGACTTGACCGCGAAATTACTCTATGGCGAAGCTTTCCGTGCACCTTCTTTTGCAGAATTTAGAAACCAAAACAACCCAGTTGCAAATGGAAATACTGAGTTGGATCCTGAAGAAATAGAAACCATAGAGTTGGCCTTTGATTATCGGCCAAAAAATAATTTAAAACTTGGGTTGAATTTATTTATGTATGAGTGGGATGACATTATTCGTTTTACTCCAGATTCAGCTACTTCACTTACCGCACAGAATATTGGCGAACAAGAAGGTTATGGTCTTGAGTTTGAAGCGGATTGGACTATCAATAGAGGCTTAAATATTACAAGTAACTATGCGTATCAAGAGTCTGAGGATAAAGATTTAAATGAAGATTCCGGTAATGCTCCGCAGCATCAGTTCTATGTTCGTGCAAATTGGGAATTTATTCCTGACTGGTTTGTTTCTCCGCAATGGAATTTTGTGATGGACCGGCAACGTGTAGATGGAGATTCCCGAAGTGATATTGATGATTATGATATTTTTGATGTGACTTTAAGGAGTAAAGCATTTAGTAATCGTTGGGAGTTGGCATTATCAGCTCGAAACTTATTTAATAAACGTGCATTTGAGCCAAGTCAGAATGGTGCATTTGGTGCAGCTATACCTGGAGACTTGCCGCTTGCTAGGAGAAGTGTGTGGGGAGAGTTGCGATTTAATTATTAAACTAATTCAACAATAAGGGACTCTAAAAACTATATAAAATATTAAATAGTTTAATGATTAGTAATTTACATTTCTGTAATGTTTTTTCAGAAAAATATTCTGTCAACAGAATTGTTTTATCCGCGTGTGTCTTTCTAATTATTTTATCGCTACCAATTTTTGCAGCGACACCCTCAGTTGCGGTCATCTACCCTGAAGTACGTGCGCCATATAACAAAGTATTTGATGATATTGCGAATGGTATTGAGAAGAAAATTAATGGGCGAACAAAACGATATATTTTACAGAAAGAATTTTCGCAAAAAGATGTAGATGCTTGGATAAAAAAGAATAATATTAAAGTATGCGTTGCGTTAGGCGGACGTGGAGAAAAAGCTGCAAATCAATTTGCACAGGATATCCCCATAGTTTTAAGCGGCGTGTTAAAACCTAAAGAAGCTAACTATCCCGGAATCTCATTGGCTGCATCGCCGGATAAATTATTTTCGGAGCTTAAGAAACAAAAGTTAAATATTAAGCAAGTTATTGTTGTTTATAACCCAGCAAAATCTGAATGGCTAATTCGAGAAGCGCAAACCGCTGCTACAAAACAAGGCTTGGAATTAATTACATATACAACGACGAGTCTTTCTGAGTCTGCAAAAATTTATCGCAAAGTATTTAAACGTTTGAGAATTAGTGATGCGGCTATTTGGTTGCCACCTGATACGTCTTCAATAGATAACCGCACTTTATTGTCTTTTGTTCTAGAACAGTCTTGGAAGAAAAATGTTGTAGTTTTTTCTAGTAGTCCTGCGCACGTAAACAAGGGTGTTTTGTTTGCGATGTATCCTGATAATTTAAAACTTGGCCAAAGTCTTGGAGTCGTTGTCTTGGAAGAATTGAATGGTGGAGCTAAATTTAGGAGTTTGATTCCTATTGAAGATTTAAAAACTGCATTTAATAAACGAACGGCAGAGCACCTTGGTGTGCGATTTACTAGCCAAGATTTGCGTAGCTATGATGCAGTGTTTCCTTCTGAGTAATTTGCAAGAGATAGATATAAGTAAAGTATGAATCCATTTAGAATAATAAAGCAGTTTTATACAAGAGGCTTTAAGGAGCAGCTTGTTACTGCCTTTTTGGTGGGTATTTTTATAACTGCTGCATTGTCCACTTATCTCATTACAGCGTTAACATCAAATCAAGTTCAAGAAAAAATTGCTTCTGAAGGCTTTCAAATTACTCGTGATTTTGCAGAACGAAATATTTTAGCGCTGCTATATCTTAGTGAAGAAAGCGCTAAGGATAACGTTGAGTCTATTAAAAATTTCCAAGATGTAGAAGGCGTTGCGGTTTACGACGTTAAGAAAGAAGTGTTGATTGAAGATGGCAAAAGTACTTTTTCGGAAAACTCAAATCATTGGCCAAATGAAATAGAGCTGGTCTCGGAAACGCATGATGCTTGGTATTATGTATCACCAGTTTTTGCGCAGGGCACTGATCCAGATATAGCGGAACTGCCATTTATAGATGAGATGCAAGAACAAGAGTTGCTTGGTTATGTGCGAGTGTATATGAGCAAAGCAAGCTTACACGCTCTTGAAAGAAAAATTCTTAATATCAATATTTTAATCTCACTCATTTTGTCTGCAATATTAGCGTTTGTTTTATTTTCTATAACTGACCGTGTAATTAAGCCGCTTAAAGAGTTAGCAGGTTTTATGCACGAGGCTGAAGATGGAAATATGGGAGTGCGTGCAGCATTGTGGGGGCCAAAAGATATTACTCAAATGCAACATGCATTTAACACTATGATTAAATCATTGGGTGATCGTGAAAGTAATTTGGAGAGTGCGCGTCAAGCGGCATTACAGTATGCGCACGCTAAAGGTGAGTTTGCAGCAAATGTAAGCCATGAATTGCGTACGCCATTAAACGGCATTATCGGGATGCTAGATATATTGAAAGATACCGAACTGGGGCCTAAACAAAAAGAGTATGTAAGTGTTGCGCAAGACTCAAGTGATGCGTTGTTAAGTTTGATTGATGATGTGTTGAGTTTCTCCAGAATGGATTCAGGAAAAACAGTAATAGAGCATGAGCAATTTAATTTGCGCGAATTACTTGATGACATTATCG
>JBOEHC010000188.1:0-2250 GCA_050633765.1 Gammaproteobacteria bacterium | reverse complement strand
ACTTTTATGACTTGCTAAGAAAGTAGGCAAATTACAAAAAGCATGGATAGTAAATTTTAATTTTCTTCTTCTTAAAAAACAGTTTCATTGCATCGCTTAAAATATTTTCAAACCAAGAGAAGGAGTACGTTTTCTCATATTTGGATTTTCTAACACGCATAAACCATGCAAGAAACTGTTTTCACTTAAATAAACAAGCAATTTTCATTCCTATTGAGAAATTGCTGGAAATAACTATGGTTAATTGATTAATATGATTAATTCTGTTTCTAAAAGAAGCACTAAATATCTATTAAGAAACATATTATGCAGAGACTGGTAGGATTTTTAGACTAGATAAGTAATTATACTTATATCCCCACACGAGCTGCGAGAACATGACTGGTGCTTAAGCTCGGTTTTATATTAAATTATCTTATGTCAACTATAAACAATTATAGTTTTTAAACAGTTTTAATCTTGGTAATTTTTCTAAGACTAATTAGAACAAGTATAAATTGAGAATCTGAGATTTTTCCTAATCTTCACTGCATCCAAATAAATAAGTATTAAAGATAAATTGAGAATTCTATGTGAGTAATGCTAGTAGCTCTCAACACTTCTATGTTTTTCGCGATATAGCCCCCAACGATTACGGCGCATCCATAATGCTTTTCTACCTATCCCTAGCATTTTTGCTAGCTCGATCTCATTGTAGTTTTCCTGAAATTCTTCAACTACCTTTCTTGTATACTCTTCAATTGACATAGGCTCAACCGCCTCATCAGAAGAAAGTTTAGAAGACTTATTATGCTCACCATTATTTTTAAGATGTTTAAAATCTTCAACAGTTAACTCATCATCCTTAGCTAGGATGACAGCTCTTTCAACTGAATTTTCTAGTTCACGTATATTTCCAGGCCAATGATATTCTTTTAGCAATGCTAGCACTTCACTATTTACTTTATTTATCTTTCGCCCCAACTTGATATTGTAAAAATTTATAAAGTATTGAATGAGTAATTCAATATCTCCAAGTCGTTGTCTTAGTGGTGGGACTGATATTTGAATGACATTTAAGCGGTAATATAGATCCTCACGCATCCTTCCTTCGTTAACTTCCTGTTGCAAGTCAACATTACACGCTGCAATTATACGAACATCCACTTCATGTGATTTAGTAGCTCCTACAGGCTTTACAATTTTATCTTGAATAAATCTCAGCAACTTTACCTGTAACATTGGTGCTAGCTCAGAAATTTCATCTAAAAATAATGTTCCGCCATGCGCCTCCTGAATAAGCCCAATTTTACTTGCGATAGCTCCTGTAAAAGCACCTTTAACATGCCCAAAAAATTCAGATTCCATTAGCTCTATAGGAATGGCGCCACAATTAACCGGCACAAACCTACCTTCACTTCGTGTACTCGCTTTATGAATACCTAACGCTACCAATTCCTTCCCGGTTCCACTCTCACCTTGAATAAGTACAGTAGCTTCACTGGGCCCTACTTGGTTGATTAAATTTTTTAACTCTTGAATTGATTGGCTTTCACCAATAATTTCTTGTTTTGTGTGAAGTGCTGCACTTAAATTGCGCCTTAACAAAGAATTTTCTTTTTGAATGGATTTTTCCTTCAACCCTCTCTGTACAGCATGTTTTAGATATGAATCTGAGAATGGCTTTAGAATATAGTCCGTTGCACCTAAACGTAATGCTTGAGCTGCACACTTAATTGATGTGTAGCTAGTCATTATAATTGTAGGTATTTCTAACTTTTGTTCACGAACTTTCCTAAGCAAATCAAGACCTGTTGGTCCACTCAGCTTGAGATCACTCAATATCAAATCGAAATGCTCTATAACAAGCTTATCAATAGCAGTTGAAACCTTAGTTACATGAACAACTTCCATACCATCACTTTCGAGCAGGTGTTTTACTGATAAGCCAAACTCAACATCATGCTCGACGATTAATATTTTATGAGACACTTTCATTCGCGATCTCCATCTTAAGCTTCTACTTTTCTCTATATATAATTGTTTTTGTGAGAAAGCAGCACAATAGTTACTACCTCTATAGCAATCATTTATTTAAGGTAAAATAGTAGATGCATATTTTCATTAATTTAGATTTAGTTAAGATAATCCATTCCTCAATTACGTAGCTCTCTTCTCAAAAGATAATGAATTCTTATAATCTATATAGTTATAATTTTTCTGATGTTACATGTGTCATATAGGACATCACAATACTAATTATAATTATAT
>JBOEHC010000187.1:0-4860 GCA_050633765.1 Gammaproteobacteria bacterium | reverse complement strand
GAGCAAACCGCAGCGCAACTATTGCGCACTCACTTTCTAGGTTGGCAATGTAGCGTTCGTCAGCATGCTGTTCGTATGGAAGATGGTAGGCCTTCAGAAGGAATGCAACCTTCAGCAGTTATTAACAATGAGGTAATTGGAAATCTCACGGTTTTAATTAATAAAAATGAATTAGCTGAGTTGGTTACCGAATTTCGCTATATGTATAAAAAAAATGCTGATCCAGCATTACGTCGCAAAGATTTATTGAAAGTTTTAGTTGCAGGATATTTTCAGCAGCTAGAAGAATTTTCAGATCATTTGACTGCTTTGTTTTCACCAAATTCAGAAATTGTCAGTAAACTTTTAAATGCAATCTCTGTGTCGCTGTATTTTAATCAACAGAATCAGAAATATATCATTCCATGTTCTGTACAAGAGTTGAATTCAGATAATCTAGAGTACCAAGCCACTTTTTGGCACAATTCAATATTTAACGCTAATCTTCCAGCAGATGTACGTATCTTGTCATTTATACCTGATTGGTCCTTAGCACAAGCTGAGCCTTTACCAAATCAACTTGCTGTTGCGATTTAGTTTTCATGTAGATTTGTGAGTAAGCAAATTAAGCAGACTAATAGATCATATACAGGTACTTGCCTATGTGGAGCTGTGTGCTACAAAGTTTTAGGACCATTGCGTGATGTGGTGAATTGTCACTGTAGTTTATGTTTAAAGTTTCATGGACATTATGGTGCATATACAGCAGCCTTACGTGAAAATGTATTCATTAAAAATGAGAATAATCTTCTCGCCTGGTATCGAGAGATGAATAATCATGCGCGCAGGGGGTTTTGTGTAGTTTGCGGATCAAGTTTGTTTTGGGATTCGGAAGAAGCGCCTACATTAAGTATTGCAGCTGGGACACTAGATCAACCAACAGGACTACATTCAACAACACACATCTATACAGAAGACAAAGGCGATTATTATGACTTATCAGAAAATCTCCAAGAATTTGTTCATGGTTTAGGTGAATCCAAGTATTCAGTTAGCTAGCATTGTTTAGAAGTGTATCTTTTCAGGTTTGTTCCAATGAACAATTAGGCTTTACATTTATAGTTGTGTTTATTGATTTTGAATTAAACACACTTTTTTTACAGTTATTCCCATAACTCAAAATTTGTTCAATTAATAGTCAGATCTAATTGTTTTTCATTTGTTTGCTATGTAATTACCTATTTGTGGTTAGAAATTTTCTACCTCCTTGTACTAACACCCCGTAAGTATTTTGTCTGAGAGGTAGGCAGCGTAAGGTTAAATAAGTATGTTTTTATGGAATTTATTTTTATTGTCCCTGAGAATAGGCTTTATTAGTCAAGGCATACTTAAAAATGCCATTAGTCAAAATAATAATAAAAGGAACTAAACATGACTGATTCTTTGAGCTCTCTCACGGTAATTTTTACCGAGTTCTATTACTGGGTAACTGTTGTGCTGATGTTTTTGATTCACGTCGGTTTCTGTATGTATGAAGTGGCAATTTCAAGACGCAAAAATCATCTTCATACTTTAATGAAGATTGTCATGGTCATCCCAATTGTTACCATCTCATTTTTCTTATTTGGCTGGTGGATTTATTCTGCTTTTATATATGGCCCAGGAATTATGGGAGGGCTGCAGTCCGCAGTGCACGCTTTACCATGGAGTGAACTTATGGGTGCGCACCTTGGTGGTGCACCTGTTCAAGATTCTTTGACAGCAGCTGATACATCTTATTGGGCGCGAATAAACGGAGTATTCTGGGCTGCATTTTTACTGTTCTCTTGGACTGCGGCTTCAATTGTTTCTGGATCAGTAATTGAGCGCATTCAATCTGGTGCATTTTGGATTTTAGCCGTTCTAATCGGTTCGGTATTTTGGATTGTAGATGCTGCATGGGGATGGCATTGGGATGGTTGGATGGTGCACTTGCTTGGTTATCATGATGCCTATGCATCTGGTGTAATTCATGCTGTGGCAGGTGGTTTCGCTTTAGGTGTTTTGTGTGTGTTAGGTGCACGAATTGGAAAGTTTCGTAAAGACGGCACTCCAAGAAATATACCACCTCAAAACCCTTGGCTAGTATGTGTTGGGATTTTTCTAATTTTTACAGGCTTTTGGGGATTTTACGCCGCTTGTAATATTCCAATCATAGATTTCTTTGGTGGCGATATGTTAGATGTGGAAGGTAAGAGTTACTTCACTGCGACTAATATTTACTTAGGGCCGACGACACTTTCTGCTGTCACGCTGAATTATTTATTAGCAATATCGGGTGGCTTTTTAACAGGTTATATTCTTTCCAAAGGCGATCCGTTCTGGGCATTTTCTTGTGGTCTTGCAGGTGTTATTGCGTCGTCTGCAGGTAATGATTTATATCATCCCTTACAAGCCATGATTGTTTCAATTTTAGGCTCTATCGTTGCCTTTAAAATGCACTATTGGGTAGAGAGACGTTTTAAAATCGATGATGCAGTGGGAGCCTGCGCAGTGCATGGTTATGCAGGATTCTTTGGTGTGGTTATTGCGGGCTTTATTTTATGGGGCTATCCGTCTTCACCGTTTGAAGGCTATGCGGTGATAACCCCATGGGGGCAGTTAGCCGGTGCGGTAATTATGTTTTTTGTGTTGGGATTTTTACCAGGATTTATAGCAGCGAAAATCTTAAATAGTTTTGGAATTTTGCGTATACCTAGAGAAGTAGAGTTAGCTGGTCTCGATATTCCAGCAGAGGTTCTTAGTGATCAGGAATTTTCAGAATTGGAAAATGCATTACGTGAAGAAGCAAAGTAAATTTAAGATATAGAATTTAAAATTTAGAAATGTCATTCGGAGGATAAGGTAATGTCTACAGGTGTTGAAAGTTTTATAAATATCGATGAACTAGGCGCTATTTATCCTATGGTAGGTAGTGAGTGGTTGTTAGTAATTATTGCTGTTGTGTTTTTTGTGGGGTGTTTTATTTGGCGAATTGCAACTGAGAAAAACGAACATCAAGAAGTAATCGAATGTGTGCGCAAGCAAGCTAAAAATAAACCATAGAGATTTATAAAATAAGTAGTACAAGTTCATTTATGGGTCAATTTATTTGAAAAAGATTGAGGAACAAAAATGAAAACGTTAGAAGAAGCAAGGCTCGAGTACCGGTCTCATAGTATTCACTGGGGCTTTAAATGGGCTCTGTTCTGTGCGTGTTTTTGGGGGCTCTGGTATGTACCTGGAAGCGCAATATGGTTTGAAGCGCCATACGTTAGTATGGCATTTGAAGAGCCGGGAGAGCTCCTTGTAGCAGCTGCAATCATTACCACGCTTAATGCAATCACGGTTCTCATTTCTCTATTTGTGTGGAATATCGTGCAGCATAAAATGGGTGAATACCGTCGTACGTTCCGTCAAATGAAAAAATTATCGAAATGGTTTTTCCTAGCGGCAATTTTTGGTGGCCCTTGTGCAATTTTTGGTTCCTTCATGGCTATCGCCTTTGTGGGTGGTGTGTTTGCGGCCGTGGCTGCGCTTTTGTATCCAATAGTCGGCGCTACTTTAGCTAAACTTTGGTATAACGAAAAAATTACTACCAGAGCTGCAATTGGTATCTTTGTTATGGTTATTGGTGGGATAACGGTATTCGCTCCAGGTATAATTGAGGAGATCACCGGTGCTAGTGGAGGCAGTTCTGTCTGGCTAGGTTATTTTGGTGGTGCGATGGCGGCCATTGGTTGGGGCATTGAAGGAGCGGTTGCAGGTCGCGCTCTAGATGTTACTGATCCCGATGTTGGAATTTCAATTCGGTTTACTGCAGAAGTTCTCTATTGGTGTGTACTTATTGTACCCGGTATTATTATTTTTACCGATTACCCTGTGCTGCAAATAATAACCGACACTATGAATTTTTGGGCGATTGTTTGGTTGATATTGGCTGGGTTTACTTTCGGTTATAGTTACGTGTGCTGGTATAAATCATTCCCATTGATCGGTGTGGGTCGTGGTCAAGCAGTTGCTTCTTTATATGGTGTATTCGCAGTCGTCTTTCTAGCAATCTTTACCTTGGATCTCCCAGCATGGAATTTTGTCTTAGGTTTGGTACTAGCAATAGCAGGTGGGTTTATCATGTTTACTGAAGACAATAGCAAGATGGAAGTAATTCGCGATATCGATGGCACGCAGCCCGAGAGGACATGATTATGGCACCAACTATACATATGAAAGGTTATATCCTACTACAACTAAATGATGCGCCAGACGGCTTGTGGGACTATGAAATTGCAAATAAAGTGTTAAAGGATTACGACGTAGATAAGAATACTGTTTTCTGGAAAGGTGAAGTGCGGGCCACATTAACCGATATGTTTTCAGGCGCTCTCATCGAAGAGTTGCAAGATAAGCTAGATGATGGCCAGCATTTTGGACCAGATCGAGTTCTTTGTAAGTTTGGTTTAACGTCGTTTGGACGTGAGCGTATGCAAGAGACAGGGATTTTATAAATCTATTTTGATTCACGATGTTAATTAATAAATGAGGTAAAAAATGTCAGAGTTTTGGGCATATCCTGGCGCAGACATTCTGGCTATCATTTTAATGATAGTGCTTTGTGTAGCTGCATTGGTTCTTGCACGTTTCTGGACCAGAAAGTTGTAAAATAATTTGAAAAATTTATTCGAATATATAAACACTTTGTAATAAGTTTAAAGGGTTAAATTTTTCGATCATGTTGAAGTGCAGGGATTCTTTGGCGAGCATCCTGAACAAGTTGTGTGTCAATCTCTGCAATAATATAACCAGGTTTTCCTCCAGCATCAGCTAAAACTTTCCCCCAAGGGTCTACAATTAAAGAATGTCCAT
>JBOEHC010000186.1:0-3029 GCA_050633765.1 Gammaproteobacteria bacterium | reverse complement strand
GACTTTAGGCGCTTGCGCTTTAGCTTCTTGCCTGGCTTTTTCTAACGCCTTTTCGAACTCTTGTTTTTTCTCTTGCCCCAATTGTTGCTCTTGCTCTAACTGCTTCACTTGCTCATGCAACGCTTCTTGATCAGACTCATTGGCTGCATCAGATGTAGTGTCTGGTTTAATAATCGGAGCAATCTCTTTAATAACAGGCTTTGTTTCAGGCATCACCACATCTGATGTGGCTTCAGTTTCATCCCACGCATTAGTGATAACTCCATACACCCCTATCATTGCCATCAGCAAACCGACAACCCAAAGTGGAATCGGTATAAAAGGGGTAACAATATTAATTATCTTTTTCGCACTCAAGAAATAACACCATGCAGCCACGAGCAGACCGCCGATAATGATGCTTAAACCCGTAGACAAATTAAACGGAATAACTGCCAACAAAGGAAAAAAACCAAGAACAAACACCAATGCCCCACCAATGATTGGTAAAGAGGCTAGCGTGCGTACTATTTTTACTAAGGTATCCATTTTATTTTTTCTTGTTAGTTGAACGCAGAATTATAAAAAAGCCTGATCTTTTTTTAAATTATTTTTTAGAACAAATATATCTGGAAATTAGCCCAATAAAAGACTCTTTAGAATCAACAGCAAATCCCGCACGATTCAGCATGCCTTCTAGCACCCAGTCGTAAGTAGAATACTCATCTTTAAAGTGCTCAATGGCGTCTTCTCTTAAAAATTCTCCACCTAGCTTTTCTTGAGACTCGATAAAGGAGTTAATATTTTCCACACTATTCTCTTCAGAAATAACCACATCTTGAATGTACAGATGGCCATTACTATTTAGCATGGCGTTCATCCGCTTCAATGCAATCCCCTTCCAGTAATCAGGTAAGTGATGAAACGAAAATGAAGTAACGATGTAATCAACACCTCCTGCAGAATGTTCGTAGTTGAGAAAGCCGCTATGTATGAAATCTATTGAACTAACGGAAGCCTCTTTAGCTTTAGATGTTGCATAAGCCAACATAGCGGGCGATATATCAATTGCGATTACATTAACACCGCGCAGTGCTGCTTGAATTGCAAGCACCCCAGTACCGCAGCCAAAATCAATAAGAGACTCTCCTGAATTAACAGAGAAATTATCTAGTAGATCGTTACTCTCCTTAATAACATCACGAAACCTTGCATGGCTTTCATCGTAAATAGCCACTTCATCATTAGACTCATAATCTTTTCCAACCTGTTTAAACTCGTCATAAAGCCAATCTTTTGCGTCAACCATAATCTAATATGATAAGTAAATTTTCTGGACCTCCGCCACCAATGGCGGTCGAAACAACTTAAGCTTCCAAAATCCCCTTCTCACCTTCTGTCCTTCCAATTATTACTGCCCCACATGAATCACTAAACACATTCACGGATGTTCTGCACATATCTAACACTCTATCGACTGCTAAAATTAAACCAATGCCTTCGGCTGGCAAACCAATCGCCGCTAAAATAATGGCGATGGCGACTAAACTTGCTGAAGGAATGCCGGCTACTCCAATAGATGTCATTAACGCCAAAATTACAATCGACACTTGTGTGCCAAACGTTAAATCTAAGCCATAAGCTTGTGCAATAAATATAGCTGCCACACATTCATATAACGCGGTGCCATCCATATTCACAGTTGCTCCTAGTGGTAACACAAAACTTGTAACGCGGTTTGAAACCCCTGCTCTATCTTCTACGCAATCTATCGTGACTGGCAAGGTTGCAGATGATGATGCAGTAGAAAATGCAGTAAGTAATGCCGGGGCCATCGCTTGGTAATGTTTAATGGGGCTGACGCCACCAATAAACTTTAATAACAACGGCATGACAATAACAATGTGAATGAGCAAGGCGATGATAACGGTAAAGAAGAATGTAAGCAGCGGTCTGAACGCATCGAACCCTGAAATGACCATGACTTTGGCCACTAAGGCAAACACACCAATGGGTGCAAACTTCATGACTAAATCAGTAATGAGCATCATGACATCAAACACACCTTGCCAGAAGGTGCGCAGCACATTACCAGTGTCTGATTTGAGTTTTGTCATGAAGTAACCAAACAATAAACTGAAAAAGATTAACCCCAACATTTGACCTTGCGCTGCAGCGTGCACAATGTTGGTGGGAATCATACGCAAAAAGATACCAACGACATCGCCAGCTGATTTACCTTCGACTTTTTGCATGACTGTACTCGTGTCTTCACTTAAGCCGAGCATGTCTTTGGCAGGCGTGCCATCGACAATACCGGGTTGAATAATGTTGACGACGGTTATGCCAATCATAATGGCAAAGAAGCTAGTTACTACATAGTAACCAAGTGTTTTACCACCTAAACGCCCGAAGGCATCACCGGAACCTAAATTGCTCACACCCATAATGATGGACGATACAATCAACGGCACGATGATCATTTTTAAAGCATTAAGGAAAAGTTTGCCGACAAAGTCAAAAACGGAAACCAGCGAGATACCTAATACACTGGTCTCAGGACTGACCAGCCAACCAACGAACACTGCAAGCAGCAGTGCGATGAGAATTTGCCAATGGAGCTTGAGCTTCATGGCTTGCAACTATACTCGAACCTACCTCAAAATGAATCTTTTTCGTTTTGAGATAGCTTCTAAAGCTTTAGAATTAATCGCCTGATTGAGTTCACAGAAAATTGCTTCAGGCATTTTCTGCACTTCCTACGGTCGCTAACAGCATCCATGCATCACGCGACACTTGTGCATCCTACACATCGCCCATGTAGGTCGTTATTTACTGATCAGAATCGGATACTTGATCTTCAAAGATGATTACTTCACCTTGTTCTTGAATAGCATCGATGATCGCTGAGAATTCTCTACGGCCATAATTTACACGCTGAGAAAGTTGCTGATACATTGCATCATCCAACTCTTCTGAACCGGGTGTGACGGAAAATAATTCAATTAGGGCAAAACTACCATCTGGTTGCGCCACACCAGCCACGACAC
>JBOEHC010000185.1:0-2498 GCA_050633765.1 Gammaproteobacteria bacterium | reverse complement strand
GATGAATTGATGGGCGATATTAATGGTATTGAGTTAATTCGAACTATTGCTAAAGATGCAAGCATTCAACCAATGAAATTAGTGTTGATGACAAATCAATTCAATCCTGAAGCATTCCTTGAGCGATTTAGAGAAATTGATTCTTATGTTAAGAAGCCGTTACGTCAGTCGACTGTATTTGATTGTATTTCTGACATGATAAACATGCCAGTGCCAATTATTACTGATAAGTCAAAAATTGCACCGGGTTCAAAATCAATTCCAAACTTCAATGCAACTATCTTAATTGTTGAAGATAATAATGCTAATCAGCAAGTGGCCCAAGCCATGTTGGAAAGACTGGGCTGTAAATGTTCTATCGCGAATAACG
Organism: Gammaproteobacteria bacterium; assembly: GCA_050633765.1. Taxonomy (GTDB): domain Bacteria; phylum Pseudomonadota; class Gammaproteobacteria; order UBA4575; family UBA4575; genus JABDMD01. The sequence continues at coordinate 2,128 of JBOEHC010000185.1, read as the reverse complement.
GGATAGAAGCATTAAAGCTTCTAGAACTTGCTAAATATGATGCCATCTTTATGGATTGCAATATGCCCGAAATGGACGGCTATGAAACTACTAATAAGGTTCGCAAACTAGGCTCCGAAGTTTCGCAGATACCTATAATAGCGATGACCGCAAATGTACTGCAAGGAGATCGTGAGAAATGTATTCAGGCAGGAATGAATGACTACACAAGAAAGCCACTTAAGCTTGAAAAACTAGTAGAAAAAATTGAACGATGGGTAGGTGTTGCGCCGGAAGAGGAAAATGTTGGGCAGGATACCGACACAAGTCTTACCATGATCAAATCAACTGCGTTAGCAGATATGACAGAAACAACTGTAATTGATCACAGCTCTATTAACAAAGACTCTGTTGAAACGCTACGTGAAAATGTAGGCGATGGTTTTAACGATATGGTGCAAGTTTATATAGATGATATGGAGATTATGTTGCGTTCGCTTGAAAAGAGCGTGCATGAAAAAGATCCAAGTTCATTGCGGCACTATGCGCATAGTATAAAAGGCAGTAGTTCAAATTTTGGTGCTAGCAGACTAGTGCATCTTGCTAAGCAACTCGAAGCCATTGGCAAGAATGATTCTGTAGAAGGTGCGCATACCTTCGTCCAAGCTATTTTCCCTGAGGCAGCTTTAGTGATTAGTGATTTAAGAAAAGAAATTAACTTCACTAAAGAAGACACATTATTAATGCAAACTGATGTGGAAAGAATCTTAATAGCTGATGATGACCGCAGTATGCGAGTGGCATTACAGAATGTTCTGGTTTCAGATGGATATGAGATTGAATCCGTGTCGGATGGTGTGGAAGCGGTGAAACGTTGTGAACAAGGTATGCCTGGTTTAATACTTTTAGATGCAATGATGCCAAACTTAAATGGTTTTGATGCCTGTAAAAAAATCCGCATGTTGAAGAACGGTAAGCATGTGCCGATTCTTATTGTTACTGCATTAGATGATGAGAGCTCTATTGAGCAAGCATTTGATTCAGGTGCTACAGATTTTATTCCAAAACCTGTTCACTTTGCTGTGATGCGCCAACGTGTTTCTCGCCTGCTTAAAGCAAGTCGAGCAGAGGTGCATGTGCGTGAGCTTGCATATAACGATTCACTAACTGGTTTACCAAACCGCACAATGTTTATTGATCAAATGAACAAGTTGATAAAGAAAGTGCGTTTAAAATCGCAAATGCTTGCCGTTTTATTTTTAGATTTGGATCGATTTAAATATGTAAACGATACACTAGGTCATAGTGTGGGTGATAAATTACTTAAACAAGTGGCGGAAAGAATTCTCAGTTGTGTGCGTAGCGCAGATACGGTGTCGCGATTAGGTGGAGATGAATTTACATTGGCATTGGATGGAATTGAAGATCGTGGGGTCGTTGCCAATATAGCGGATAAAATTTGCAGAAAGTTAGGTGAACCTTATTCATTTGGAGGTAAAGATATTTATGTAACGGCAAGTATTGGAATATCGATTCATCCCGATGATGGAATTGATATTGGTGAATTAATGAAGCGTGCAGACACCGCAATGTTTAAAGCCAAAGAGCGTGGCGGCAGTTTCTTATTTTATGAGCCCGAAATGGAAGCCGTGGTGACAAATAAAGTAGAAATTGAACAAGACCTGCGTCAATCATTAGAGCGTGAAGAATTAGATGTGTATTACCAGCCTAAATATGATTTGAAAACCTCTAAAGTGATGGGTTTAGAGGCTTTAGTTAGATGGAATCATCCTGAAAAAGGCTTGGTTGGGCCGAATGATTTTATACCTCTTGCTGAAGAAACAGGTTTAATTTCAGAGCTGGGTTTGTGGGTGCTTATAAGCTCATGTGTACAAATAAAGTCATGGATTGAAAAAGGGCGTATGCCAATGCCGGTGTCCGTTAATCTATCAGGCAGACAGCTTGAGAATGGCGATATCATCGGACAAGTAGAGCATGTTTTAGCTGAGTCAGGACTCGATCCAAAGTATCTGGAATTAGAAATTACAGAAAGTATCATTATGAAACGTCCAGAAGAAGTAATTTCTATTCTTCATCAGCTTAAGGCCATGGGTGTAAAACTATCTATTGACGATTTTGGTACAGGTTA
>JBOEHC010000184.1:0-2392 GCA_050633765.1 Gammaproteobacteria bacterium | reverse complement strand
GCTTAATATGACCAACATGAACAGCCAAAACCAGGCGACTTCGCTGACAAACACATCTGCGACTTCCACTGTAACCAAGCCATGTAGTAAACCGAATATGCAGGATGAAATCATTGCGATACAAGTAAACAGTTGCGAGCCCAAATTCCTGATATGTTTTTTACTAAATAAAACATAACAAGCAAAACATAATGCGGAGGCAAGTACCAACATGGTTCCCTGAATTACGCCATCACCCACCAGTTTTAATTCTTGGCCCATTACAACAAATAAACCGAGGTAGGTAATGATGAGTGATGCAATAATTCGTTTTGTGATTTTCTCATCGAAAAATAGAGCGCCAAGTATGGCTACCATGAATGGATAGGTGAATAAGCCTAATCTTTCCAGTTGTGCGCTAATTAATTCCAGGCTCATTAAATCCAGCAACGATGCAAGGTAATAACCAAAGAATCCTAATGCAAGAATGGTAAGTACCGTTTTTGAATTCAATTTTTCCGTAATATTTGTATTGCTACGTAACCAAAATAAAATACAGAGATAAATAGGTAAAGATAGTGCCATCCTTAGAACTAACACAGTATCTGCATCCAGCCCTTCTTTATAAAGAAACTTAATAAAGATTGATTTTAACGAAAATAGTAACGTGCCAATAATGGCTAACAAGAAACCATGTATCATATGCTTAGGAATCAATTAAAGGCTGAAAGAGGTTAAGCCGCTTTGTTTAGAAGTGTGCAAATTTAGCAAAGTTAAAATTGTAACACCTTTACTCGCGCATCAATATGATCATTAAAATTACGTTATAGTTATGCGTATGAAATTCTTAAAAATAAAGCAATTCGTTCTTGTTACTTTATTGTTCTTGTTAAGTGGCTGTGTCGGAGTTCCTAGTTCGGTTACACCGATATCAGATTTTGAGCTCGATCGTTATTTGGGCACCTGGTATGAAATTGCACGCTTAGACCATTCGTTTGAGCGAGGATTAGAGCAGGTGAGTGCGAATTATTCTTTGCGTGAAGAAGGTGGGGTTACGGTAACCAACCGCGGTTATTCAATAGAAAAACAAGAATGGGAAGAAGCGGTGGGTAAAGCATTTTTTGTGGGAGAGTCTGACTTAGGTCATCTCAAGGTTTCGTTCTTCGGTCCTTTTTATGGTTCCTACATAATTTTTGAATTGGATGAGGAAGCGTATCAATACGCATTTATTTCTGGCCCTAATTTGAAGTACTTATGGTTCTTATCTAGAACCAAAACGGTAGAGCCAGAACTACTTGATCATTTTGTTCATCAAGCAAAAAAGCTTGGATTTAATATCGATGAATTAATTTTTGTAAATCAAATTCCAAAATAAGCTACCGTTCAAGAATAAGCCTCTTATTCATCTTTTGTTTATTTAAAAAATCATGTGATTTAGATTACAGGAATTCTAGGTAAAAAATGGTACATTAACTGTAATATTACACACTGTAGTCTTTGGTTAACCAATGAGGCTTGTCGGGGGTCTTTATGAATCATTATTCAAGAAAGGTGGCTGTACTTATACGTATATTGGCATTGGTAAGCTTTTCTTTATGGTTGAACCTATCATTGGCTAGCGATGATGAATGTAAGGCAGAATACCAAAGCTGCGTGAAAACCAATTTTGATAAACATTGGGTTCATTGGGATGACCGTGAAGCAGGGCGAATTATTCTTTCGCATGATGAATTTGACTCGAAGCATATTGATAATCAATTTGATATTTTAGCGTGCGATGAGGTCACTCTTGCATGCGAGGCAAATCGAGAACCAGATTTTAAAAAATATTTAGAAGACCAAAAATCTTTTCCTGAAGCAGACTGGTTGATGTCCACGCCTGAGAAACAAGGGTTGGATGAACGCAAACTAAAAAAAGCCATTTCAGCCGCAGCAAGAATTCCTAATTTTAGAAGTATTCTGGTAGTTAAAAACGGTAAGCTGATTGCTGAAGAATATTACGCTAGAAAAGAGGACCCCAGGCCGCAACATGTTCAATCAATTACTAAATCCATTACTTCGTTATTAATAGGCATTGCGATTGATCAAGGTGTTATTAAATCTGAAAAAGAATTAATCAAACCTTTCTTTCCAGAATATTTTTCTAAGCCACATGATAAGAGAAAAGAAAAAATTACCATCGAAGGACTGTTAACGATGAGTTCTCGTCTTAATTTTGCGGATAGCCCGTATTACAGCGAATATGAAAATACTGCGAGCTGGCATGATCCGGGTGCTTGGCGAGCCTATTGGGCGGCAGATAATTTTCTTGATCGGGCGTTGAATACGGATTTAGTGGAAACCGATGATGAAATTGCAGGTATATACAATACCCCTGCATGTAATTTGCTAACGACGGTATTAAAACGATCGG
>JBOEHC010000183.1:0-849 GCA_050633765.1 Gammaproteobacteria bacterium | reverse complement strand
ATGTTTGGTGATTGCACCAATAGAAATATAGTCCACTCCGGTTTTAGCTACCTCGCGAATATTTTCTAACGTCATATTGCCTGAAGCTTCAAGCTTCTTTTTACCATTTGTAGTGGCGACTGCATTTTCTAATTCAGACAAAGAGAAGTTATCAAGCAAGATAACATCAGTTTGAGAATTCAATGCTTCTTGAAGTTGTTCGGCATTTTCTACTTCAACTTCAAGTTTTATGGCTGGGTANNGATTGTTTTGCTTGGCTGACGGCTTTTGATACAGATCCTGCCGTAGCGATATGATTTTCTTTGATAAGAATGGCGTCGTATAAGCCCATTCGATGGTTTTTGCCACCGCCACAACGCACGGCATACTTTTGCGCATAACGCATACCAGGTAGAGTTTTCCGTGTATCTAATATTTGTGCATTAGTGCCTGAGATGCGTTCAACATAGGTCTTAGTTTTTGTAGCAGTACCAGATAAAGTCTGTAAAAAGTTTAATGCAGTGCGTTCACCAGTTAAAATTGCTTGTGCGTTGCCATTTAGGGTGCATACCGTATTATTTTCTTCTAGTGCATCTCCATCTTTTAACTGCCAGTCAATTNNAGCTTCTTCACGACAAATCACTCTGGCAGTAGCGGATTCGTTATTGTTGAATGATGCGGCAGTGACGTCACCAGTTCCTATATCTTCATCTAAGGCAGCATTAACGGCACGGTTGATGTCGCTCAAAGCATCCTTGCTGTGACTGGTTAGATCCATTTTGTCCTCTTGTTATTCAAATAATCAGTTTTTATTTAAATAATCTTTGGTTACTTTGAAGATAACAGGGCTTAATAATGCAAGTGCAATTA
>JBOEHC010000182.1:0-1647 GCA_050633765.1 Gammaproteobacteria bacterium | reverse complement strand
CATATAAAAAGCGAATACCTTTCTGGCCATTGTGCCATTTATACAAAGTGCGCAGATCTTCAGGAAATTCGATACCCAGTTCTTTTTCTGCTGCATTAATTTCTTCATCCATTGCAGGTGGAAGTAATTCGTCCTTGGCTTGGTCGATGGGTTTTAATAACAGTTCAAATTTTTCTAAAATTTCTTCCATTGTTTCTATATTTCCTAATCCCACCAAAAAACCATTAGCTTGTTAGCTTTTAAATCACGTTGTAAAATTTTTAAACCAAAATTTTCGTCTTGAAAATCTATGCCTTCAATTAATTTTAGAGATTCGGTAGGTATTTCATGCCCATGCTCTTCAGCCATTTCGACCATATCATCCATACACCCATATCCTTGATCGATAATATCAGGACAAAACTCGTAGATTTCTTTCGAAAGTTCTTCTAAGTCATCTGGCAAATTTTCAAACTGAATCGTTAGACCATCATTTTCTATGCTGGAAATGATTATTGTGAACTGCTCATCCCACTTAGTAAGTTTCTTAATTACATCGTCATTCGTGATTTCGCAATTAATTCCATTAGTTCGTTTTTCATAAACCTCTTTAAATTTAGGATTCATGTCATCAAGTTTCTTCTTTCTTTCACCCACCGTTTGCTCGGGCAATTGCTTCTCAAGCCATTCAGCTACTTCATGATGGCCTTCTTCTTTTGCTAGAAATTCTGCAGTGCATTCAGGATCACCCCATGCATATCTAGTTACGTCTGCACCGTTTTCGATAAGCAGTTTGACGATTTCAAGATTGCCTTTAGTAGCCGCCGTTATAAGTGGTGTTTCTACCTCTACATCAACTTCATTCCCATCAGGATTTGCTTGGTGTGCAAGAAGAAGTTTTATCATTTCTATATCTTCATGATTTACTGCTATGCCCAATGAATCGATAATTGGCGAATGAACATTTACCCCTTGCGCTAACAATTCTGTGACGGCGGATTCATCATTGTTTATCACGGCATTTTGAAACTGAAGTAGAATTTCATCACTTCTATCTGCTTTATATTCTATTAACTGCTTTTTAATATTCAGCATTCGATCTTTAACAACTCGATCATCCATTCTTTGCAAGCATGCAATCCATGGAGAACAGCCATTTTTATCTCGCTTAGAAGGATCTGCGCCTAGTCGCAATAATTTTTGCACAGCTTTTGGTGCTCCCATGCCGCCCAAAATTGCTTCAGTAAGAGGCGTGTTACCCTCTTCAGAAAAGCTGTTTAAATCTGCGCCATTTGCACAAGCTTTTCCTATCTTGGTTACAAAGTCACCTGATACGTCAGTGCGATCACACCACCCAATTGCAAAAAATAATTCTTCATTGGGGTCATCAAAACTCCACTCATCTAGAGGTGTATTTGCATCATGATTATCAGCCATATATNNGAACATATTTGTTAGAATCAAATAACTTATGTCATATACACTGAACTAGTTACGTTCGACATCATCTCAATTATTTCAAGTTCTCTAAAGTAGATCACAATATGAGCGGCATGGATTAACATATAAAATGTATCGAGTATTGAACATTTTGTGTAGCACGGCTAATACGAAGTATATCGATTAAACAAATTTAAATTGAATGTATAGATTTTAAAATTTCCCACG
>JBOEHC010000181.1:0-4113 GCA_050633765.1 Gammaproteobacteria bacterium | reverse complement strand
GCATAACCATCTGCCATGAATGCAGCACCGGTTTCATGTCTTGCAACAACTGCTCTTGGGCCATCTTTTTCTGCACTGCGAGACAACGCGTTATATAAAGGTTCGATTGCACCACCAGGAATACCAAAAACATATTCAACACCAATGTAATCTAAATACGAAACCAGGAGATCCCCTATTTCGTATATTTCGGCAGAAGTATTTTTTAATGCATCAAATTCACGAGCACTATTTGCAGTAGGCAAATCTACAACTTTGCCTGCAGCTATATCCAATGACTCGTCTTGTTTAGAAACGATATCTATCAAAGATGCAGAACCTATATCATCTCCGTTCGCAGCCATCTCTCAACTCTTTAGTAACAATGATATTAAATGTACGTGATTTTATTATTGAAAATGTAATGTAATAGTTAGTATTAACAACTATTAACAATGTATTCATATTTATTTTTAGTAGTTATTCAACAAAATACAACACTTTACGTGTGTTTAACACGCATTTATTTGCCGTTCTTCAAGTGCTTCCGTAACTTAATGATTCTCAAGAAAGTTTGAATCAGACCAATCCCCTAATCATTTATGCAATGAATAGTTCTATTGCGCACCACCACTTGTGGGTCGAATACTAAATTTACAAAATAAGTAAAGTGATGAGTAATTTATATGATGAATTCAATTATTATGAATATCATTATTTTGAAGTTTTACAGTTAAACTCGCAACATCTACAACTCTGACTAACTAATACAAAAGTGTTCTGCACGAATTATTTTTACGTTTCTAAAAACATCAAATAATTAAGTAATTGAAAAATTATTAGCATCATTAAGCGCACGCATAATTCAAACTTACACATTCATATTCTAAACACGCTATATTTTTTAGCGTATTACGTAAAACTTTTCGAAGTTAATTTGCATAAGAATTTAATCACACCATTCAGCAATTTCGACATACAGCTATATATTCCCTGCGTTTAATGACCAACACTATTGAGGCATAGCAATTCATATTTCTAATAGCATATGCTAAATATTAAATTCTGTATTACTAAGATATCCGAAACAATAAAAACATTTAAGAAGAGTCACTTAGCGCTTTAGTTTAATTATCTGCTGTAAAAACATTGCTTTTCTTCATGGAAATTTTAATCTGATATGATGAAATTCTAACCAAAAGATAGGTATTTTCATTACATTTTCTTTGTTAAATCATGCACACTTGCAAGGTAAGTCACAGTTATCCACTTAGCTGCTTCATACAATAATTTTGAACTCTGGGTCGAGAATCAGAATCCAATAAAAACAATCCAATTCCCACTCTATGAAATCAACTCTTCACAAAATAGAATTATTTATATTAGCGATTGTTGTCTTTGCGATTTTTTTTGTTTTTCATCAAAAAAACTCTTCTTCTTTATTACATGAAATCAAGCGTGAAAATAAATTAACCATAATCACGCGCAATAGTCCTACTACTTATTATATCGGTCCTAACGGACCAACAGGATTTGAATATGAACTTGCACAACAGTTTGCAGAATACTTAGGTGTTGAATTAGACATAATTGTTCAGAATGAATTTCATCAAATTTTACCTAGTATAGTAAGTAGCACAGCGCATATTGGTGCTGCTGGAATTACCCGCACTAAACAGCGAGAAACCTATGTGGATTTCGGCCCAAAATACACCGATGTTGTCTCCCAAATTGCATATAAAAGTGGCCAGATAAAACCAAAATCCATTACTGACCTACAAGGTAAACGTATTGCAGTTGTTAAAGGTAGCTCGCATGCTCAAATGCTATCAGACCATAAAGAGTTCTTTCCTAATCTAGAGTGGAAAGAATATCCAGATGTTACATCAGAAGAACTTATGCTTTTAACTTCCGACAACCTAATTGATTACACCATCGCAGACTCAAATGAATTTGCAGTCACCAGGCGTTATTTCCCAAAACTAAGAGTAGGCTTCAATCTTGGCTCGGAACAACCGCTTGCATGGGCATTAAAAAAATCTGAAGACGATTCTTTACAAAATGCGGTTTACGATTTTTTTACCAAAGCAGAAAATGACGGGACATTAACGCATTTAAGAGAAAAATATTTTGGCCACGTAAACAAAATCACACCGGTTGACAGTCATACTTTTCTTAAACATGTTCGAGAGCGTTTACCTAAATATGAAAACCTTTTCAGAGCAGCTGCCATAGAACACGATCAAGATTGGCGTTTTTTAGCAGCAGTAAGTTATCAAGAGTCATTGTGGAACTCTAATGCAGTATCACCAACAGGTGTTAAAGGCTTGATGATGCTCACACGTGCTACAGCAAGTGACCTAAAACTTGAAGATCGCGTTGACCCACACTCAAGTATAAATGGTGGAACTAAATACTTTTTAACCATGCTGGAGAAAATACCAGAACGCATACGCGAACCCGACCGAACATGGATGGCATTAGCGTCTTATAACGTAGGGTTTGGTCACTTAGAAGATGCAAGAATTCTCACGCAGAATGCAGGCGGGAATCCTGACACATGGTTAGATGTTAGAAAACACCTTCCATTGTTGAGCAATAGAAAATGGTATGAGAAAACGCGCCATGGGTATGCACGCGGCATGGAGCCTGTCGTGTATGTGCAAAATATACGCAATTACTTCGACTTACTTGTCTGGCTTGAAAACAAAGGCGAACTTTACGATATCGTCGCACAAAACTAGTTAGCAATTAATCTCACATTCTATTGTGAGCCTATCTGCGTTGACGGAAAAATGCTTGCAGCAATTCCACACTTTGTTTTTCCAATACTCCCCCGCACATCTCTACAGAATGATTATGTCTAGCATCTGTTAGTACATCGAATACTGATCCTGTTGCACCGGTTTTTGAATCATAGGCTCCAAACACTAATTTTTTAATTCGCGAATGCAGCATAGCTCCGACACACATTAAACAGGGCTCCAAGGTCACATAAAGCGTTGTATTGAGAAGACGGTAGTTACCCATCGCATTTGCGGCATCTCGCAGCGCCATCACTTCAGCATGTGCACTCGGGTCATTTTTTGAAATGGGTTGGTTCCAACCTTTACCAATGATCCTATCTTCAAATACAACCACAGCACCCACTGGCACTTCTTGTTGATTCATTGCATGTTCAGCTAAACCTAAAGCTTCATGCATATATTGTTCATCGAATGTCAAAATTTGATAATAACTTTCTATTAATAGAATGATTGATAAAACTGCTCTCTTTCTTTTTTAACCATCCCAGCAGTTTCATCCATAAACTTATTACGATCTTTTTGGGTTTTAAACACAAAGACACAGAACGTGTCTTTACTATGGTAAATTGCTTTTAGCTCATCATCGATATCACAAATTTCACTAGGAACATCGGCTTTGATGCAAATCATATTATTCCCACTCGATGGTGGCAGGAGGTTTCCCTGAAATATCGTAGGTTACTCTTGAAATACCTTCAATTTCATTAATGATGCGTCGCGAAACATGGTCTAAAAATTCATACGGCAAATGCGCCCATCGCGCAGTCATAAAATCTATTGTTTCTACTGCTCGCAGCGCAATCACATAGTCATACCGTCTACCATCTCCCATAACCCCAACCGACTTGACCGGCAGGAACACGGCAAATGCTTGCGAAACATTGTTATATAAGTCATATGCGCGGAGTTCAGAGATAAAGATATCATCTGCCAATCTAAGCAAGTCTGCGTACTCTTTTTCGACCGCACCCAATATACGAACCCCTAAACCTGGCCCTGGGAATGGATGCCTGTAAATCATCTCGCGCGGCAAACCAAGCTCTTCACCCATTTTTCGAACTTCGTCTTTAAAAAGCTCTCGTAGCGGTTCCACCAATTTTAATTTCATGTCTTTAGGTAAACCGCCAACATTATGATGAGACTTTATAAGATGTGCCTTGCCTGTCGCGGCGCCGGCTGATTCGATGACATCTGGATAAATCGTCCCCTGAGCGAGCCATTTTGCATCAGTCAGTTTTTCCGATTCCTCTTCGAATATATCGACAAACATATTGCCGATTATTTTTCGTTTTTGCTCGGGATCAGTGACGCCAGACAATGCTTCCAG
>JBOEHC010000180.1:6739-6974 GCA_050633765.1 Gammaproteobacteria bacterium | reverse complement strand
TCCTAATGCTGTGCCTATTGCTGCAATGGCGTTAATTGCCGGTGCATTTTTTTCAAGCCGTGTGCTTGCTTATCTCGTCCCTTTGGCAGCAATGATGCTAAGTGATTTGTTTTTAGGATTTCATAGCACTATTTGGTACGTGTACATAGGCGTTGCGATAGCAGTGATAATAGGGGGTGCCTTAAAAAAATTTAGTGTTTTACGAGTCGGTGTTGCTGCTGTAGTAGCTTCATTA
>JBOEHC010000180.1:0-6732 GCA_050633765.1 Gammaproteobacteria bacterium | reverse complement strand
ACTTTAATGGTCTGTTGCAGGCATATACTGCAGGTTTACCATTCTTGCGTAATTCGCTCATTGCAAATCTTATATTTTCTTATTTAGTATTTTTTGGGTTTAATGGTGTTTTGTCATTACGGCCCGCTAGCGTATTTTCTCGCGATAAGTAATTTTTCTTAATTTGTAACGTCTTGTTACATCTATATTGTGCATAATGCGTACTAAGTCACAATTAATTGCNNATTACAGGGATTAGAAGTTCATCTCCTGGCACGGATGCCTTGACCCGTGAATGGAAACATTCACGGGTTTTTTATTGCTTGTTTATTTCTATTATTAGAATGTTTTCAGCTTAAGAAATTTTTGTGCCAAGAATGATGTCTGTAGCGCGCAACTGTTTTAAGGTTTGTTCACCGCCTTTGTAAACAATATCTGAATTTGGATGATTAGTTTTTTCAACGATATCGTCTAATAATTCTTGGCCAGTTTTAGAATTATCATTCACTAACATTTCTACTAACAAAGCTGAAATAGAGTTTAATTCTGTAAAACATACTTCGTCTTGTTGATTTCTATGCACCATTAGAAAGTGAGCTTGTTCACTGGGTTCGGTGGGTTGAAAACTAGGTTTAATTTTATGAACTGGAAAAGTGTAGCGATGCATTTCAGCGAGTGGAGACATGATGGGAATGCCTGTTAACAAATCTCCGTTAGTATCAATCTTAGAGAGATCAACTTCATTGTCAGAGAAAGTTAATGAAACCTCTAACCATTCATAGTGTGCTAATTCTTTAATGAAAACAGGGTCTTCTTGTTGTGTTTCACGTTCACTCTGTAGGTAAGTTAAAAATTCTAGAGAAATGTCTTTGAAGTAAGGGGATGCTGATTGGTGGTTTGCATAAAAATCTCTTACTATTTTTTGCCAGTCATCATCGTTATATAACGTTCGTAACACCGGGAAAGCATTATCGATAAAGCTTTTTACATTTCTGTAAAAAAGACCACGATAGATTTCCATGCGGCGATCTTCAATATCAGCAGGTGCTGTATTATGTTCTGGGTCTCTTAAGTGAGCAGTAAAATTGTACTGTATATTTTTGAAGGCTGCTTGTTCGCTAGTCATTGTTCATTACTCGACTAGCTAGCTTGGACGATGTTTTGCTGAGCTTCATCCCATTTAATTTGTAGATTGCGTATGGTGAGAACTTCTTGCATGAGCTCATTCATGGGAGGAAAATTGAAGTCTCTTTCTAATAAGGTGGGCATGTTGCCAAACAACTCATAAGATTTGTCTAGAATATCCCACACTGGGTCAATTACATTTGCACCGTGTGTGTCAACAATAAGATCTTCCGCTTCATTGTAGTGCCCAGCAATATGGCAATAAGCGACACGTTCGCAAGGCAGTGCTTGTAAAAACTCCATAGGGTCGTAATGGTGGTTCACTGAATTAACGTAAATGTTGTTTACATCTAATAGCAAATCGCAATCTGCTTCATCTAATATATCCTTAATAAAATTTATTTCATCCATTTCTTTGCCGGGTGCGGCATAGTAAGACACATTTTCAATGGCAATTTTTCTTTCTAAAATATCTTGTACACGTCTGATTCGATCTGCTACGTAATGAACAGCCTCTTCAGTAAATGGTATTGGCATTAAATCATAGAGATGGCCTTGGTCGGAGCAATAACTGAGGTGTTCGCTATAGCAACGAATATTATGTTCATCTAAAAAATTTTTAATTTCGCGAATAAAATTTTCATCGAGTGGTGCAGGACTGCCAATAGATAACGATAAACCATGCGTTACAAAAGGCACTTTTTCAGTAATAGCGCGGAATCGTTTCCCTAATTTTCCTCCTATGCCAATCCAGTTTTCAGGTGCGACTTCCATAAAGTCTATACCTGCTGGAAAGTCTGTTTCTAATTCATTTAGCAAATCTCGGCGCAGGCCTAAGCCGGAGCCGAAAACAGGATAAGATTTTTTAGTCGAATTCTTCATGTGATTGTATTTTACCTTAGCTTAAGAGACCGTACTACGTACGCAAGCATTTCAAGTAGGCTGAGTAATAAAATAATTCGTTGTAAATGCCCTCTATCTGGAATTGATAAAGGGCATTACGTAGAGTGCTTGGCTTGGGAAAATATCTTTCTAGTCGTTTGGGTTAGTACTATCGTTCTCTAAAGGCTTTGTGTAGCCAATAATCAATGCTGAAAAATCTACCTGCACCGGTAAAAAATAGAACTAGCAACATTATGAAATAGGTCGTAGCAAATTCGATACCATTATTTAATACAACAAAGTTTCCTTTTTCAGATAGCCAGTCATAGTTACCATGTTTTTTAAGTAATGATTTAGCTGCACTGACTCGTTTACCTACTTCTTCGCTGTTATCTAAGCTTTGTTTTGCGGATTCAAGGCCTAGGTAATCCGCTATAGGTTTTGCTGTACTGGTTGCAGGATCACTAGGCGCGATGGCAAACCAACCATCATCCCAGTGCACGGAAACAATTGCGACTAACATGGTTATCATTAATGGGATTGCAAACCAACGAACAGCGATTCCAATTAAAAGTGCGATTCCTCCTATTAGCTCTGTATAAGCTGCAAGATAAGCAAGCAATGTGGGTGCTGGTAACCCTAAGCCCCATTCAGGGTTTCCAAGCCAATTAGCAAAATTTTCTATACCTGAAATTTTGGTTAAGCCTGCAGCTATAAAAATAGGTGCTAAATACAACCGTAAAGCTACTGGACCTAGAAAATCGAATGCACGAAGTTTATCTAAGATATTTTGAAAAGAGTTAGCGGTTGATATAAAGGCAGACATTAATGTTCTCCTAATAAAAAATTATTTTGTTATGTGTTAATTATAAAATTAATCGCAGTTAGATTCAGGGTAAAGCTCATTCAAAGGAATGGATTTACCATCTGGTCGTACCATGCGCGCATGAAATCTGCGTAATAAGCGCGGTTCTTTTACACCACACGAGTGTGCAATCACACCCACTTCATAGACCATGTTTTGCGCATAATTCCTTACACGCTCGGCTTTAATTTTTGGGTTTAATCCTGTTTGCAGTTTCTTGTTATGTGTAGTGATGCCAGTAGGGCAGGTGTTTTTATTGCACTGCAGTGCTTGAATGCAGCCTAAAGAGAACATAAATCCACGTGCTGAGTTAACAAAATCTGCTCCTACAGCAAAGGCCCAAGCAACCTCTGCTGGGGTAACTAGCTTTCCCGAAGTGGCAACTTTAATTCGATCACGTAAGCCATGGGCTTTTAATCGGTCTACTACTAACGGCAAACTTTCTTCAATCGTTAGACCCATGTAATCCATTAAGCTCATCGGTGCAGCACCAGTGCCACCATCTGCACTATCGATAGTAATAAAGTCTGGAGCAAACTCTATGCCACGTTTATTAATAGCCTCACATAATTCATCGATCCATCCGTATGCACCAATCACCGCTTTAAAACCAACAGGCTTGCCCGTTACATTACGAACGCGTTCAAGTACATCAAGTAAGTCTTTAGCTGAATCAATTTCAGGATGTCGATTAGGGCTGATGGAATCTGAGCCAATGGGTATGCCGCGTATTTTTGAAATTTCTTCGGTTACTTTTTCTCCAGGAAGTATTCCGCCTTTACCAGGTTTTGCACCTTGGCTTAATTTAAGTTCAAACATTTTTACTTGCTGGTGCGCAGCAATTTCACGTAATTTCTCATCACTTAAATTCCCTGTCTCATCTCGTACACCATATTTAGCAGTGCCAATTTGAAACACGATGTCTGCGCCACCTTCTAAATGATAGGGGGATAATCCGCCTTCGCCCGTATTCATCCAGCAACCTGCCATGCGCGCGCCATTAGAGAGCGCCAGGACGGCAGGTTTTGAAATAGCGCCAAAACTCATGCCTGAGATGTTAAATATTGAGTCAGTGGTATACGGGTGAGTTGTGTGTGGGCCGATGGTTACATTGCTTGTGGGCACTGCGTCCTGGTCTAAGGTGGGGAAGGGGCAGTTTGCAAAGATGACAGTGCCAGTCGGGTGTAGATCTCGTGTTGAGCCAAACGCAATGGTGTTGTCTATGTTTTTAGCCGCGCGGTAGACCCAAGATCTCTCCGCACGATTAAAGGGCAATTCTTCGCGGTCCATCGCAAAAAAGTATTGTCGGAAAAATTCCCCTAAATCCTCAAAGAAATAACGAAAACGGCCGATAACAGGGAAGTTATGACGAATTGCATGTGCCGTTTGTGATTTATCGATGATGTATAAAATCATCACTAATACCACAAGTACGCCAAGGGCAAATATAAACAGTAGGGCTGCTATTTCAAGGAATCGTATTACAAATACTGGTAACTCAGCCATCATATTTTCCTCCCCCATATTTTAATTATGTGTGTGGGATAGATGAACGGTAAATCACATGATTTATTACAAAACATTATCACGTATATGGATGAAGCAATAAGCAGAACATGATGTTTTATTGACGCAATGAGTATTTTTAAATCTTAGTAAACGCTTATATAAGCTGATATGAAGGGTGTATTTTTTAGAAGCAAGGTAAACTTTAAATTCAGATGTAATGAATAGTTAGGACATCGGTCTATTTAGTACTACAGCTTAGTGATTATTCAAAATGTGAAATGAAAATATTAATTAGGGAGTTCGCATGAAAGCGTCAGATCTTTTTGTTAAATGCTTAGAAGAAGAAAAAGTTGAATACATTTTTGGTGTTCCAGGAGAAGAGAATGCTGATTTTATGATTTCTTTAGAAGACTCCGAAAAAATCAAATTTATTCTAACTCGCCATGAGCAAGGTGCGGCCTTTATGGCAGAAATATATGGACGATTAACCGGTAACCCTGCAGCTTGTTTGGGTACATTAGGTCCAGGTGCTACAAACTTAATTACCGGCGTTGCAGATTCTAATATGGATCGTGCGCCAATGCTTGTACTAACAGGACAAGGCTCAACTCTACGGCTACATAAAGAATCACATCAGATTATGGATGTAGTAAAAATGTTTGAACCGGTCACAAAGTGGGCCACCACCGTACTGCATCCCAGCACGATACCAGAGATTATTCGCAAAGCAGTGCGCATTGCACGCACAGAAAAACCAGGTGCCGTGCACATCGAGTTACCAGAAGATATTGCAAAAGAAGATGCAGATAGTAAACCCATCAAGCCTCAACGCTATATGCGCTCGGTGCCTGATGAGGCCGTTATAGATAATGCTTTTGAGATGATTGCCACGGCGAAGCATCCTATTATTCTTGTTGGCAATGGAGTCGCACGTAAAGCGGCAAGCAAACAGTTACGTAAGTTTTGTGAGCTCACTAAGATTGGTGCGATGAGCACATTCATGGCAAAAGGTTGTGTGGATGTAGATTCTGAACAATGTCTATTTACTATCGGTTTAGGTAGTCGAGACCGAATGTCATATTTAATTGATCAGGCAGATGTTGTCATTACGCTTGGTTTTGACATGGTGGAATATCATCCAAAATTATGGAATCCAAATTGTGATAAGAAAATTATTCATGCAGATTTCTTACCTTCTGAAATTGATCAAAACTATCACCCGCAAATTGAATTAATTGGTGATCTTGCACATACACTTGAAGAGTTAAATGTCAGGGCTAAGCAGCGAGCAAAATTTATTTATGACACTACTAAGCAGGACAAAATTCGAAAAGACATGCAGGATGATCTTGCAGAGCACAAAGATGATGATACGGATGGGTGTGTGCGGCCTCAGAAAGCTATCTGGGATGCGCGCCAAGTACTAGGGCCAGATGATATTTTACTCTCAGATGTGGGCGCACACAAAATGTGGATTGCGCGTTATTTCCATTGTCATGAGCCAAATACCTGCTTAATTCCAAACGGTTTCTGCTCGATGGGATTTGCATTGCCGGGCGCGATTGCAGCAAATTTAGTGTATCCCGATCGTCGAGTATTAGGTATTGCGGGTGATGCAGGCTTTTTAATGAATGTGCAGGAAATGGAAACTGCAAAACGACTCAATAGCAATATTGTAATGATGGTGTGGGAAGATAAGGAATACGGATTGATCGCTTGGAAGCAACAAGCCGAATTTGGCAAACATACGGATCTTGCTTTTGATAATCCTGATTGGGAATTATTAGCTAAATCATTTGGTTGGAATGGCTACTACGTAAATAATAGTAAAGTATTGCAGTCAACCTTGGAAACAGCTTTTAATGATGGTGTACCAAGTTTGGTAGTGGTACCTATAGATTATCGTGAAAATATGTTGCTGACTAAACGTCTTGGCGAATTAACGCTTCCAATATAATTAGACCAAACAAGTATGAGTAATAAGAAATATTCATTAATGTTGCATCAGGCGACTTCTGCTGCGGGTGAACTAGAAGTATTTGCGCCGTTTGATCAGTCAGTAATTGCTGAGGTGGAGACTGCGAGTGCAGAGCATATAGACCAAGCATTGAGTGTTGCGTATTCGTTGTATCGTAACAAAGATAGTTGGTTGCCGCTGCATAAACGTATCGAAATTCTTGAAAAAACTGCGCAATTAATGATGCAGAATCAAGAGCGCTTAGAGGTTGAAGCTGCACAAGAAGGTGGTAAGCCATTAGTTGATTCTAAAGTAGAAGTGTCACGCGCTATCGATGGTCTGCATTTATGTATTGAAACCTTGAAAACAGATCAAGGCGAAATCATTCCAATGGGCACGTCAGCATCCTCTATGC
>JBOEHC010000179.1:0-4033 GCA_050633765.1 Gammaproteobacteria bacterium | reverse complement strand
CTGGTGGAGCAGTACCACCGCAGAATCAAGCTGAAGAGCAAGCGAAGCAAGAGCCTTTTAAGCGAACTGATAAAAAGTTAGGTCGTAATGATCCTTGCCATTGTGGTTCGGGTAAAAAGTTCAAGCAGTGCCATGGTAAGCTCGCCTAGGCATGTGGGAGCAGGTCTAATATCCCCGGATTCTTGCCCGTTAAGGCATGGTTCACAATGCTAGTGTGCTAGTGCATACATTCAGCTTTCACAAATTATTTTTGCTAATATCAGTACGCCTTTGAGAAGAGTAAGGCGAGCTAAAGTATTAATTTCATAAACATTCACAATTAAATATGGCTATTTCATTGCAAGCACCAACGAATTTATTTCCTATCTCAGGTGTTCGTATTGCTACAGCTGCTGCTGGAATTAAATATAATGATCGCGATGATCTTGTTTTGTTTGAGCTATGCGAAGCTGCAAATACCACAATCGTTTTTACCAAGAATCAGTTTTGTGCTGCTCCAGTTACGGTAGCAAGAAATCATTTAAAACAGTCTCAGCCAACATACTTGTTAATAAATTCAGGTAATGCGAATGCAGGGCTTGGTAAGCAAGGTATAAGTGATGCACAACAAATCTGTACAGCACTTGCTATAGAAAGTAACTGTAATGTCCATGCAGTGTTGCCTTTTTCAACGGGGGTGATAGGGGAGCCATTGCCTGTAGAAAAAATCACGCACAAGCTGCCAGCATTATTGTCTAGTTTAAAAGAAGATGCATGGTTGGATGCCGCAAAAGCCATAATGACTACCGACACGGTTGCTAAAGGCTGTTCTGAACAGCTTAATTTAGATGGGGTTACAATTACAATTACTGGTATTTGTAAGGGTAGCGGTATGATTAGGCCCAATATGGCAACCATGCTTGCTTATGTGGCTACAGACTTAGAGATTGGTGGCGAGCAATTATCTGCACAACTAGAGCATGCTGTGGATCAGTCTTTTCATCGTATTACGGTTGATGGAGATACTTCGACAAATGATGCTTGTGCTTTCGTTGCAACGGGCAAGTCAAAAATAAAATTTAATGATTTATCTAAGCAAGAAAAAGAACAATTCCTCTCAACATTGAATGCAATATTTTTAAAATTAGCTCAGTCGATTATTCGAGATGGTGAAGGTGTTACAAAATATATAGCCGTTAAAGTGGAACAAGCAAAAAGTAAGTCTATCGCACGAGACATCGCGTTTACGATTGCGCATTCACCGCTGGTTAAAACGGCTGCTTTTGCAAGTGATCCAAATTGGGGTCGCATACTAGCCGCAGCGGGTCGGGCTACAGAAGAATCTATGAGTATGGAAAATATATCCTTATTTATCAATAAGTTAAAAGTAATTGATAATGGCGTGCTGGCTGATAGTTATAGCGAAGAAAATGCTCAGATTGAAATGCAGAAAAATGAAATCGAATTTTGCTTACTACTAAATGAAGGTGATTTTGAAGAAACGGTGTGGACAACTGATTTTTCTTATGACTATGTGAAAATCAATGCTGAATACCGCACTTAAGTAATAATTTGACATTAGTGAATGCTTTGTTAGAACAAAATATTGTTCATGTAGTTATCGCGATCATAGAAAATGTTGATCAAGAAGTTCTTGTTAGTAAACGAAAGCCTGACGCTCATTTGGGCGGGTTGCTAGAATTTCCTGGTGGGAAGGTTGAGGAAAATGAAACTCCTGTTGAAGCATTGCAACGAGAGTTAGAAGAAGAGGTAAATATTGAGTCGTTAAGTTTTTCTCCGCTAATACAAATTCCATTCAGTTATTCAGATCGGAAAATTATACTAGATGCTTATCTGGTAAATGATTACTCAGGAATAATAAGCGCGAATGAAAGACAAAAAATTCACTGGAAAAAAATTCCTTCATTAGACGCTGACCAGTTTCCTGCAGCAAACCATGGTGTGATAAGAGCATTACAATTGCCAAAGCTATTTTCAGTGACGCCTGACTATTCAAAAAATCCTGAAAATTTCTTAGTAAATTTTAAAAAAATAGTAAGAAGTCAGGCGGTTAAAATTATGCAATTGCGTGCGCATGAATTAAATGATGCAGAATATTTAGAGCTAGCAAGGCAATGTGTAGATATATGCAAAGATAATGAGGTTAAATTAATATTGAATAGAGATGTGGGGTCGGATATAAATTTAGATATATCAGGTGTTCATTTAAGAAGTGATGTTTTGCTGAAGACTAAAAAGAGGCCATTAACTGCTAAACATCTTGTGGGGGCGTCTTGTCATAATAAGCAAGAAGTAGATCAAGCAAGTAAGCTAAAACTTGACTATATTTTTATAGGGCCAGTAATAGAAAAGAATTTTAGTGAAAATAGTGAAACACTTGCATGGCCTGGTTTTTTTGAATTGGCTAAGCGAAGCTCAATTCCTGCTTATGCAATAGGGGGCTTAAATAAAGATGATGTTGATGAGTGTGTGCGTAATGGTGGTCAAGGAATAGCAGCAATACGAAGTATTTGGTTGCAGTAATTTAGTTTATTCTAAGCCAAGAGATTTAGAAGGTGCAGCACGCGAGTTTGAATTCGATATTCGTCTGCGCTTGCTTGGGTGTGGTGTCTGGGTCGTCTTGTGTAAGAAAACGGATTGAAAACCGATGTTTGCCAGCACTGCATTCAGGGAAAAAATTATGTTGTTTAGCTATGGCAATACGTATGAGCTGGTTGGGGGAGCTTGGGTCTAGGTTTTGATCGTAGAAACCCTTAGGAGCAGTTTTACTATCATATTGAGTGCTTTCTCGGATTAAGTGCAGTGCTTGACTGACACTTTTTTGTACTAGTTCAAATGGAGCAATCCACCCTAATAAGACTTTATTGCGCTGCGCAAACGGTAATGAAAGCCAATGGTGGTACTCGGGTAAATCAAAGTCGCAGGTTCCACCAGGAATAGCTGCGCGCTGTCGTATGCTATTAATGAAATCATTTTCCTTAAGATGATTGCCGATTTGGCCACGCACTGTGTGTAGCTGATCAAATGTATTTCTATGTTTGGCTAATATTTGGGTTAGCTTATCTGTATTTAATTTAGGTTTATTTGAGAGTTGCTCAAGTGTATCAATTTGTCGTTTTAATTCTTTTAATAGCTCCTGTTTAAGGTCGCCACGCGATACTAGGCTAAATATTTCAATTAAGGTGAGCAGTGCAGTATGTGAATCAGATCCATGCTCTTGTTTGGCAAAAAAGTAAAAGCGATGAGTGAGCTGTTCATAGCGTAAGAATGTCCGCATACGCTCATTAAGCGGCTGCTCATAGCATGTCTCATTGGTTTCTAAAGCATTAGTCACGGTGTATTTAGTGTATTGCTTAAATCAATATATTTATTATGTA
The DNA here is from genome assembly GCA_050633765.1 of Gammaproteobacteria bacterium. Lineage (GTDB taxonomy): Bacteria > Pseudomonadota > Gammaproteobacteria > UBA4575 > UBA4575 > JABDMD01. The sequence goes on along the minus strand of JBOEHC010000179.1, from coordinate 656 downwards.
ATGCGACAACTAATTTTTTTACAGATTCAATGGTGCCACTATTTTCAATATTATCATCTGCTAATGATAAACGGCTATCTCGGTCAATTTGAGAAGCAATGATGCTTTTAACATGAGATTCATTACATCTGTCGCGTTGTATTACACGTGAGATTTGTTCTTCAACTGTGCAATCTACAACTAATATTCTATCAAGAATTTCAGTTCGTTTTGTTTCGAGTAATAATGGAATTACAACTAGGCAATATTTTGTATTGAGCTCATTTAGTCTTTTTTCAATTTGATCATACACTAATGGATGAAGAATCTTTTCAAGTTTATTGCGAATGACAGGATCAGAAAATATCGCTTGTCGCAAATTATCACGCAATAGATTTCCATTTTTGTCGATATATTCTGTGCCAAGTTGCTGGGCAATAATATTAATTACGGAATCAGTTTGGGTAAGCTCTCTTGAAATAATATCTGCATCTATGATTGGGGTGGAAAAAAGCTTATGGAAAAGCTCAGAAACAAGACTTTTACCGCAGCCAATACCGCCAGTGAGGCCTACTACCAACATAGTCGTTACGGATAAATTATAAAGTTTTATTTAAATATAAGGCTATTAGCTGCTCACCGTACAACATTGCAATCCATCCTGCTAGCGCTAGATA
>JBOEHC010000178.1:0-4266 GCA_050633765.1 Gammaproteobacteria bacterium | reverse complement strand
AGATACGCATGTTTGATTTTGGATTTTGGGAGCTTGCAATTGTAGGGGTAATTGCGTTGCTGGTGGTCGGTCCTGAGCGTTTGCCTGCATTGGCAGGGCAGGTTGGTAGATTTGTTGGCAAGGCAAGACGTATGATTGCAAGTATTCGCTCTGATATAGAATCTGAAATTAAGTCTGCTGAGTTAAAAGAAATATTGGAAAAACAGCAAGGTGAAATTGGTGAACTTAAAGAAATGTTACAAGGCACCAAGAACGAAATCGAAAAAGAATTAGATGTTGAGCATGAAACTCAATCCGATAACGAACTAATAAGAGCAGTTGAAAAGCATATTGAATCCACTAAACAACAAGAGTTGTCATTAAGTTCAGAAAAAAAATCAGAAATAGATAGTGCTGTGAAACATGGCGACGACTAACGACACATCCAGTAGTTCAGAAAAACACGAAACGCTTTTATCGCATCTCTATGAGTTGCGTAGCAGGCTGCTCTGGATTGTTGGCATTGTTTTAGCTTTATTTGCATGTATGTTCCCATTTGCAAATGAGCTGTATGGATATTTGGCTGGGCCATTGATGGCGCATATGCCAGAAGGTAGCTCCATGGTAGCTATTGATGTTGCGGCGCCTTTTTTAATTCCTTTCAAGTTAGTTTTTGTATTAAGTATAGTCCTCGCTATTCCTATAATTTTATATCATATGTGGGGGTTCGTAGCGCCGGGACTATATAAGCATGAGAAGCGTCTAGCATTACCTATTATTGCTTCAAGTTGGATGCTTTTCTATCTAGGCATGGCCTTTGCGTATTTCGTGGTGTTTCCTTTGATGTTTGCTTTTTTCACGCGTGTTGCTCCACAAGGTGTGGCGGTGATGACAGACATTGGGCGTTACTTGGATTTCGTTTTAAAAATATTCATTGCGTTTGGTGTAGCGTTTGAAGTGCCAATCATTACTTTTGTATTAGTTAAAATGGGCATAACCACATCAGACCAGTTAGCTGCTAAACGTCCTTATGTAATTGTTGGGGCATTTGTTATTGGTATGTTGCTAACGCCACCGGATATTATTTCGCAATTTCTGCTTGCGATACCTGTGTGGCTATTATTTGAATTGGGTTTATTCATGTCACGTGTAATGATTAATAATAAGAGTGCGAATGAATTAGAAGAACAAGAACGTCAGGAGCCACGATTCAGTGCTCTAAATCTTGGAGAGGGCGATGATGCTCATAGCATCGAAATAGATGATAATGAGCTGTTAGACGAACCTCCAGAAGCTAAATAACTGCTAAAATTTTATTAGCACTACAAAATTTATTTCAAAAAACTATTTAAATTGTGGATAAAAAAGTGACGATCCGTAATCGTGCCATGTTACTTATTCTTGATGGTTTTGGCACTAACCCTAGTAAAGCAAATAATGCAGTGCTGCAGGCTAAAACACCTAAGCTTGATGAGTACTTTTCTCAATATCCTCACACCGTACTAGAAGCTTCTGGTGAAGCAGTTGGTTTGCCACCTGGTCAAATGGGTAATTCTGAAGTGGGTCATATGACGATTGGTTGTGGCGCAATCATTAATCAAGATTTAATTCGTATTAATGCTGCGATAGCGGATGGAAGTTTTAATGAAATGTCGCCATTGCGTCGCGCATTGGAAAATGCAAAGAAAAAAGAAGGCTACATACACATTATCGGCTTGATGTCTGACGGTGGTGTGCATTCGCATATCAATCACACTATCGCTTTAATGAAGTTATGTCGTGAAGTACAAGTGAGGCCGGTTTTACATGTCATTACGGATGGTAGAGATACTGCACCAAAAAGTGCGAAAAAATATGTAAAACGTTTAGAGGATGCTCTCACAGATGTGAATGGCTCGATTGCAACCCTTATGGGCCGATATTTTGCAATGGACCGAGATCGTAGATGGGAGAGAACGATTAAAGCATGGGAAGCCTTAGTGCAATTAAAAGGTGAGAAATGCTCCGATGCACTTGATGCCATCGACAAAGCTTATGCGCGTGGTGAAACCGATGAGTTTATTCTGCCTTCAGTACTTGGTAATGCTATGCCGTTAACGGCTGAGTCAGAAGTCATCTTTACTAATTTTCGTAACGACCGTCCGCGTCAGTTAAGTAAGGCTTTGGCGAAACCTGATTTTACAGCGTTTGATCGCGGTCCTGAATTTGAACCAATTAAACTCACAAAAATGACCAAGTACAGTAAAGAGTACCTGGGGCCAGTGGTGTTTGCGCCTCGCAAACCCGAAACGAATCTAGCAGAGATAATTTCTAAGCATGGTTTGTACCAATTTCATTGTGCTGAGACAGAGAAATATCCACATGTGACCTATTTTTTAAATGGCGGACAAGAAGAGGCTTATGAGGGAGAAGACCGTAAAATGGTGCCTTCGCCCAAAGTGGCGACCTATGATTTACAGCCTGAAATGAGTGCTGAGGAAGTGGCAGACGAAGCAATTAAAGCTATCAATAATGAAAGTTACGCGTTAATTGTTGTTAACTTTGCTAATGCCGACATGGTTGGGCATACCGCGATCAAAGAAGCGATAGTGGCGGCTCTGGAAGCGCTGGACACTCATGTTGGCCGCGTACTGGATGCAGCAAAAGCAAAAAATATGTCTGTCTTACTTACTTCAGATCATGGCAACTGCGATGAGATGATTGATCCTCGCACTAAAGAACCACACACCCAGCATACAACCTACCCAGTGCCTTGTTTAGTTATCGATAATGGAGCGTGGGATTTAGCGAATGGACAAGGATTGAGTGCTGTTGCACCGACAATTTTAGAACTAATGGGAATTGAGCAGCCCAAGTCTATGACTGGTGAATCATTATTAATCCACCATATTGGAGATTGATCAACGTATAATTAAAAGATCTTATTTTAAATTCTATAAAACATGATTTTTTAATCAAACGGGTTCCACCATTTTTTATTCTTTTTCTTTTCTTCTCGGGCTTCTTCAGGGCTAGCTTGCGACGCTAAATATTCTTCTTCTGTAGGAGGTGTGTAAGAGTCATCTAATATTCTGGAAACTTCAGTGGTGGTGTCCCCTGATTGTTTAGCCTTTGTCGCATCCGCAAGCGTTCTAATGGCATTAACCATTTGACCAGGTTCAGCCGTTTTGCGAAACTCACTTTTGGTTGTATTACCTTTTTCACGGTCTTCGTGTTTTCGTTTTAATTTAACTCTCAAATCAGGGGGTAAATTTTTCCACGGATCTGCAGTAACATATTTGCGTTTTATTTCAGCACTGGAAACCACTAATCCCGTTTGCCCATATAAAATTTTGCCTTTGCTGGATTCATTCACTTTTAAATCTACACGTGAGACAGAAAAGGCGACATCAATACATTTAGTTACCCATTTATTTACATCAGGCGATGCTTTCCATTGGGTACAAACTTTTCTTATATAATTAATATTTTCAGGCGTAACTTCGACCGATCGCCCATCGATACCGCCGCGTAACGCATTGACTGCTTTTCTTTCATCAGCACTAAGACCATTAGCGTCGACCTGGTCTGTTCCTTGAACAATGACAACCTGCTTTTGGTAGGGCTGATAGCTCTCGGTTTCTTTAGTAGTAGTGGTGCATAGTTTAGTAATTTGCTCCTGATTAAATCCTTTATCTAAGTAATACTGAATCGTTTCTTGGGTGCAGTTAGCAAAGCTTATTGACGGGAGGAATAGAAGAGTGAGAAGTAATCTTTGCATAGTGGGCCTGTGTAAATAATCTGACGTTATAGATGAGATAATAGTATGGAGATAAAGTTCTTGTAGCAAGCATAAACCATTAAAGTTTAGCTGAGACAGCACGCATAAAAAAAGCCCCCATTACTGGGGGCTTTTTTACTATTCCCTAGTTATTACTTGGGAATAATTTAGAGCTTCCTTACTCTGATAGCTAATTAGAAAGCTTGGGTAATACTTAAACCCCAAACTTCTGATTCTGAACCCTGAGGGATTCCGCCATCATCAGCGGCCCAAAAGCCTGTGTCGTAACGAGCATTATCATCGTTATCAACCATTGCGTATTTAACCGCTAACATGGTGCCGCCAGGCGTTGTGTAGTCAACACCTAGGCTGAACGAATCAGCAGCTGTGTCATCATCTGTAATACAGCCGTCAGCTACAGAACAGTCAAAGTCATCCGCATCCAAGTAGGTACCACGAATTCCCCAGCCGTTTCCAAAAGCATGATTGATAGACACCATCCAGGTATCTTTTTCAAGCTCTAGGTT
>JBOEHC010000177.1:0-6866 GCA_050633765.1 Gammaproteobacteria bacterium | reverse complement strand
TGACCCGGGTGCTTGGCGAGCCTATTGGGCGGCAGATAATTTTCTTGATCGGGCGTTGAATACGGATTTAGTGGAAACCGATGATGAAATTGCAGGTATATACAATACCCCTGCATGTAATTTGCTAACGACGGTATTAAAACGATCGGCAAATATGAATTCAAAAGAGTTTGCCGATAAGTACTTGTTTGGTCCCTTAGGGATAAAAAATTACATGTGGCATCACGATTCAGATTACAACTATGTGGGTGGGCACACGATTTTTCTTCGACCCCGCGATTTAGCCAAAATAGGGCAAATGATTCTCGATGACGGTAAATATCAAGGCCGTCAAATTGTCTCGGAAGAATGGTTAAAGAAATCTTTTCATCCTACGGTTACAGAATTTGCTAAGACAGATGATGGTAGGACTGTATTTGATTATGGATATTTATGGTGGTTAGGTGAGCACAAAGGTTATCAATATCAGTTCGCTTGGGGGTTTGGAGGACAGTTATTGTTTATGATTCCAGATGCCAATACATTGGTGGTGACCACAGCTTATCCTGATCCAACCGGACATACCGCCTGGCTAAGGTTTCAAAAGATCATTAAAAAAGTAATGCACAGAATGATTGATGCGCTACCCGAAAATACTCAAAATTGAGGTCAGTGAATTTTTGATATATAAGAAGTTCGCTTCTATTGCTTGGGTGATTGAACCAGCACCCAAGGTCTTATGACAACCGTCCATACATCGGTGTTGTCGTCTGCCCATGATTTCACTTGTTGATCGAAATTTCTTGAAAGCAAGCCAGATTCCATCCATTGATTTACTTGCTTCGTATTGTCAGTAGAGATGGCATAGCTCACTTCGATTAAATCCAACGTATCGCTTACCAGAATCAGTATGCCTTGCGCATAAAATCGTTCTAGTTCTTTCCAAGGGGCTTTTGCAGTTTCGCCAATGATTTTGACTTTTTCTTGTTGGATTAATTCTTCTAGCTGATTGTCTGGTTGATCTCTTGCTTGATGAGTCTGTTTTCTCATTAATTATTAATTGCTTGGTTTATTGGTCTAGTATTTGGCGTGCATCAAATGTGGCCGCAGGCCGTGATTGAATTTTTGTGTTAGATGCAATTTGTTTAGCTTCTTTAGAGTGAGGGAACTTCTCAACCAGTAAGAATTTGTATTGGTCAGCTTGGTCGGCTTTTCCATTCGCATCATTAATTTGCGCACCGAGTAAAAGCGTTTTGGGAGTAGGCTGCGCTACTTTTTCATATTCTTGTAGTAATTTATAAGCATTGTCGTAGTTGTAATTACCATATTGTATTTTCGCAAGTTGATACCATGGCACAGGTGATTTGGGATTGATCTTCAGTGCGGCACTAAAGTAACTTGTTGCTTTCACTTTGTCAGGTATGCCCAGTACACATAACCCTGCATTGGTAAGGGCGACATCGGGTTGTGAGTTGTTTTTATTTTTAGCAGCAGCCAAGAATATCTTCTCTGCTTCTCGTGGTTTGTCGTGTTTGCATAAAAAACTGGCATAGTTGGTTTGTGCAGAAGAATGATTAGGCTCAAAAGACAATGCTCGTTTAAAATAGCGTTCAGCTTGTTCAGTCTGATTATTTTTATTGTAGATAAGGCCTGCCACGGTAAATGCATCTGCCGATTCTGGATTGAGTTGTAGTGCTTTCTTTATTGATGCGAGGGCTGCATCGAGTCTGCCGGCATTCATATATTGCACGGCTTGAACGACATAGCCTTCTTCCTGGGGCGGTGCTTTTTTAGGTGATGTACTAGAGCAGGCAGTGACTATGCAAATCAATATGATCGCTAATGCCTGTTTAGGTAAAATCTGCTCTTTATCTGTACACTTTGCTAGTGAAATCATTAAATACTAAACCAAGAAAATCAAAAACATGGAATATAAACGTCCCGAATCTGTGCTGGTACTAGTATACACGCAAGCCAGTGAAGTCTTGATGTTGCGGCGTAAGTATCCTAATGATTTCTGGCAGTCGGTTACCGGTAGCCTTGAGTGGGATGAAAATCCGCAACAAGCTGCCATTCGTGAATTGCAGGAGGAAACGGGTATTTCGCAACTAGAGCTGCATGACTGCCTGTTTTCTCAAAATTTTGAGATTTATGCAATTTGGCGTGATCGATATGCGCCTGGTGTCACCGAGAATCAAGAGCATGTATTTGCACTAGAGCTTTCTGAAAAAGTGGATATCCAACTGGACCCAAGAGAGCACGAAGAATTTGTTTGGTTGTCTAAACAAGAGGCGGCTGAATTAGCTTTTTCACATACTAATCAAGCCGCCATTCAGCGTTGGGTGCCCTAGCAGGGTAATTAGCAAGAAGTGGTACTTTAATTAAGTACAATTAAAAAACTAAAAATTTTAAATGATCTAAATTAAGAATATGCGCGAAGTTGTTGTTTGTACTCATGGTATTTGGATGAAAGGTTGGGTGATGAAGCCGATTTCACGGTACTTAAGTACGCACGGTCATGAATGTGTGGAGTACACCTATCAAAGCGTTAGGCGCTCACCTAAAGAAAATGCAGTTATGTTGGGTAAATTTGTGCAACAACTGGATGCGGATATTGTGCATTTTGTGGCGCATAGCTATGGAGGGCTCATTTTGCTGCATTATTTTCAAATGTTTGATACCGCAAAGCCTGGGAGGGTGGTTATGCTTGGTTCGCCTCTAACCGGCAGTGGTGTGGCTAGATATTTATCTAAAAATAATTTGATGAAAAATAAGGTGTTAGGAGAAAGTTCTAAGTCTTTACTTGGAGGTGCGCCAAGTTGGAAAGGTACACGGCCTTTAGCCGTAATTGCCGGTACAAGAGGTTATGGCGTGGGTCAAATGCTGGGTGCTAGGCTAGATCACCCTAATGATGGAACGGTCGCTGTATCCGAAACTAAGGTGAGTAATTGTACTGTGCACATCGAAGTTCCTTATAGTCATACAGGTTTGCTGATATCCAAAAATGTAGCGGCGATCGTGGATGAATTCATACGTACTGGAGACTGTCATTAGATAAAGAATATTAGCTGCAGGAACACTTTTAGGATGTCTACTATTGATCATGAAAGTGCTAAAATAACGCCGTTTATTTGGGAGAACTTTATTTAGTACAAGTTGTACTTTCTAAAGTGGTAAAACTAGAGGAGTTTCAATGGCTGGTCACAGTAAATGGGCCAATATCCAGCACCGCAAAAAGGCGCAAGATGCTAAACGCGGAAAATTATTCACCAGGCTGATTCGTGAAATTACCGTAGCGGCCCGTATGGGCGGTTCAGATATGGATTCTAATCCACGTCTGCGTTTGGCTGTGGATAAAGGACTGTCCGCCAACATGAATAAAGATACGGTAGACCGTGCTATCAAGCGGGGTGCTGGTGAACAAGATGGCGATGATTATGAGGAGATCCGCTACGAAGGTTACGGACCAGGTGGCAGTGCAATATTGGTGGACTGCATGACTGATAATCGCAACCGAACGGTTGCAGAGGTGCGCCATGCCTTTACTAAATTCAATGGCAACATGGGAACTTCAGGTTCAGTGGCCTACATGTTTGCAAATTTAGGCGTTATTCAGTTTGCACCAGGTACCGATGAAGATGCGGTAATGGAAGCGGCATTGGAGTCTGGTGCGGAAGATGTACTGACCGCTGATGATGGAAGTATCGAAGTCCTCACTTCGGCAGATGATTTTATTGCGGTAAAAGACGCATTAGTGGCTACAGGTTTAGAACCTGTAGAGGCAGAAGTTACCATGCGTGCAGAAAACAGGGCTTCCCTAACTGATAAACAAGGGGAAACTATGTTAAAGCTTTTGGATATGTTAGATGAGCTTGATGATGTGCAAAATGTTTTCTCAAATGCAGATATCCCTGATTCCGTTTATGAGGCGGTAGCGTAGAGTATTGCATGCAATACAACGTACCTGAAAAGCAAGAGAATATGGTTCGAATCTTGGGTATTGATCCTGGTTTACAAATTACCGGGTTGGGTATTATAGAAAGTGATGGTAGAACCAGTCGTTATATCCACAGTGCCAACATACGCGCAAAAAATTCTAAAGAAAATGATGTAACGATTCCGCATCGACTAGGAATAATTTTTAGTAAGTTGTCAGAGGCGATTGAGCAGTTTCAACCTGATCAAGTAGCCGTTGAAGAGGTGTTTATCAATAAAAATGCATCTTCATCTTTAAAGCTTGGTCATGCACGTGGTGCTGCAATTTGCGCAGCCGTTCATCATCGAATTCCCGTAAGTGAATACAGTGCGCGTTCGGTTAAACAAGCTGTAGTAGGTAGCGGTGCAGCGAATAAAGACCAAATTCAACACATGGTGTTACGTCTATTGGGTTTGCGTGGCGAGTTTCAGGCAGATGAAGCCGATGCGCTCGCGGTGAGTTTGTGTCATGCGCATACTGCTTTAATGCTTAATCGCAAATTAAGTCCTGCACGGAGTTATGCATGATTGGGCGCTTACAAGGAACATTAATTGAAAAACAAGCTCCGCACATTTTGTTGGATGTAAACGGCATTGGTTATGAAATAGAAGCGCCAATGTCTACCTTTTACGAATTACCCGAGTGCGGTGAATCTGTGATGTTACATACACACTTATTAGTTCGAGAAGATGCGCAAACTCTTTACGCATTTAAACATTTGCGCGATCGCAGTTTGTTTCGTAATTTACTTAAAGTAAATGGTGTGGGAGCAAAAATGGCCTTAGCCATTCTTTCAGGCATGGATGCGAATGCATTTTCACAATGCATTCACCACGGCGATGTAGATTCATTGGTGAGAATTCCTGGAGTGGGCAAGAAAACTGCTGAACGATTAATTATAGATATGCGCGATCGGCTAGATAAAGAAGTTGCCACACAAGTTTCAAGTAATACTAAAAACGGTAATGGTATAAATGGTTATGCGCAAGATCCAATTGCGGATGCAGTCTCGGCATTAGTGTCATTGGGATATAAGCCAAATGAGGCAAGCCGCATGGTGGGTAATGTAGATACGAAGAGTAGTAATAGTGAAGATATCATTCGGCAAGCACTGAAAACGAGCATGTCCTAAGGAAGCTCTGATTTATTCTGATATGTTGTTAAAAGATTTCTCAAAACTGCTCATTTACATAATCGTAAACTCCGCGTTTTTCGAAATATTTTGTCTAATCTTATGTGCAGGACGTACTGTAAGCCGGTTTTGCAGGAGCAAAAACCGGTCAGAACAAATCAGAACTTCTTTTAGTGTGTCTAATTTTTTAGGTTAAGCGACATAAATAATATTATGGTCAATACAAGCATTACCGAGCTAGAAGGATCACGCATCGTTGATACACGTGTAGAAAAAGATGAAGTGGTTGCTGAAAATGCAATTCGACCTAGTCAGCTTAATGAATATATTGGACAAGAAAAAGTACGTGAACAGATGGAAATTTTTATTTCTGCTGCTAAACAGCGTCAAGAGGCATTAGATCACGTATTAATTTTTGGTCCACCGGGTTTAGGTAAAACAACACTTTCACATATTGTGGCGAATGAAATGCAAGTCAATATGCGTCATACATCTGGGCCAGTGTTAGAACGTCCCGGTGATTTAGCGGCAATCCTGACTAATTTAGAACCCAACGATGTGTTGTTTGTAGATGAGATTCATCGTTTGAGTCCTGTGGTTGAAGAAGTGTTGTATCCCGCAATGGAAGACTTTCAATTAGATATTGTTATTGGCGAAGGACCTGCTGCACGCTCTATTAAATTAGATCTCCCGCCATTTACCTTGGTAGGTGCAACCACACGAGCAGGTTTGCTCACTTCACCATTGCGAGATCGTTTCGGAATTGTGCAACGACTTGAGTTTTATAACACTGAAGAATTAGCAACCATTGTGAAACGCTCAGCCAATATATTAAATGTGCAACTCAATAATGATGGTGCAACGCAAATAGCAAAACGCTCTAGAGGAACGCCGCGTATCGCAAATCGACTGCTGCGAAGAGTGCGTGATTATGCGCAAGTTAAAGCCGACGGTGTCGTGACTAGTAAGATTGCAGATGCTGCACTTGATATGTTGAGTGTGGATGAACATGGATTTGATAATATGGATCGACGTTTATTGCTAGCGGTCATCGAAAAATTTGAAGGTGGACCAGTAGGGGTAGATAGCTTGGCCGCTGCAATTGGAGAAGAGCGAGGAACAATTGAAGATGTTATCGAACCTTTTTTAATACTAAAGGGGTTTATGATGCGCACTCCGCGTGGACGTGTAGCAACGGGTCATGCGTACCGTCATTTCGGAATTAAGATTCCTCAGCACAACTTAAGCACTTCTATGGAAGCGGATGCGAGTGAAGATCTATTCTCATCTACTTCAAATGAAACTACTCAATAAAGAATTCACGATTAATGAAGCCTTATGTCTGGCAAACGCGTGTGTACTATGAAGATACCGATGCGGGAGGCGTGGTCTATTACGCAAATTATTTAAAATTTATGGAACGAGCGCGTACAGAATGGTTACGCTCACTAGGGGTAGAGCAAGATACTCTGGTGGATGAAATGAACGTTTTGTTTGCAGTACGGTCTGTATCTATAGATTATAAGAAACCTGCGAGATTTAATGACTCATTAACGGTTACTGCAGAGCCAAATGCGCTCAAACCGGCGAGTATTTTATTTAAGAATTCGCAAGGTATCACTTTCCTTCCTTTGTTTGAATGGTCGATGAAGGAGTTGAATGCCCCGGTACCACCGGAAGACAGAGTATTCGATTCCGTCTTCCATAGGGTTTGTTCGTGGACGGGAAACCAAGCTGAGTTAGTTGTAAAGAAACGAGTGGGATTCCTAGGTCAGGAAG
>JBOEHC010000176.1:0-8942 GCA_050633765.1 Gammaproteobacteria bacterium | reverse complement strand
GATCAAATTGACTCACTGAAGAACGATGTAACTTGATTTTTGTAAATTAACTAATGTTTAGGAGTATTTGAGAAAAGATTCAAAAGCTAATCATTTCTAAATTTTATTCTGGAATTTTAAAAAGTAGTCGTTAAATTCATCTTTAGATAAATCAGATTCAGTCACTTCTAAACCATTAGTTCTTCGATCAGCACAAATACGCCTATCCGCTGCAACTAAAATGCCCTGGCTATCCCGTAGCGGGAAAGATGCGCTCTGTTTTGAGATACGGCGATCACTATCGCTGCGTCGATTATCATTGCTCGTCATTTCCATACGTCCTTGTTTGGAATTTGTCTAAATAATAATAAATATTCAATATTTACATGTGATGAAGTTCACATTGATATATTTATACGCACTTAAATGATGTATCAATTCTACAATAAATATAAGGGGTATATTGTTATCTTAATTTATGCATTAGTTAACAACTTAGAGTTTCTGCATTTGAACTCTTTGTTTTCTTTATATTAAGTAATTGTTGAATTTAGAAAATAAAACCCTTGTTAAATCTATCGTATATCTATCTTGATAAATGGTTATTAACTACAATTTGTCAGGGAAAATATACCACCCACAATGCGACCTAAGTCACAGAAGATGTTATGAGAATAGAGTCACACAACAGCTAGCAGATTATCGTCTGTAAGCATGCACAATATTTTTCTAATTATTCACTCGGTAAGGAAGCTTGTGTGGATGACATGACTCGAGAATTCTGCATAGAATTACGCGGTATAGAATTAAAAGACCGCAATGTTCTAAAGCGTATCCTTGCGATCACAGAAGGTCGTACACGCACCTATAAGCTACTTAATCCTGCTGAAGCTGAAACTGCAGACATTCTAATTGTTAATGCAGATGATAAAAGTATCAAAGAAGAGTGGGCACAAGAATTTATAGGTACAAATGGAATTTGTATGATTCCAACTATACTTGCAAGTAGATCTAAATTTGAAAATTCAATACATAACTGTACAAGTTTGCCTTTTTTTCCCACTAGAATATTAAAGTCTTTAGATGAAATTACTGTTAAAGAATATCGATTCACACCGGAACTTCGAATTGAAGAGCCAGAAAAGTCTGAAGCAACACAAGCTACACGAAATGCACAAACAGTAGAGTGTAGTTCTTTAGGGCCACGCAATTATACTGCTGAATTAAGCAACCAAGAGTTAGAGACATTTATAGGCAAGCCAGTAGTTGGTATCGATCAGCAAAGAAAACGTCATGCATTAGTAGTTGATGATAGCTTGCCTATTCGAAAGGCGTTAGATATGAAACTGCGTTTGATGGATTACGATGTTCATCATGCTTCAAGTGGTCGTCAAGCTTTATATTTTATTCAAAAAACTCGATTTGATTTTATATTTCTAGATGTAGTCATGCCTGGCATTGATGGTTATGAGGTTTGTAAGTTAATAAAGCGAAATAAGACTACAAAAAATATTCCTGTTGTGATGTTAACAAGCCGATCGTCTCCATTTGACAAAGTTAAGGGAAAATTAGCGGGTTGTGACTCATATTTAACTAAACCAGTTGAGCATGAAAAATTTGAAAAAGTTGTTGCCAGTCTGGTTGCTTAGCAAGGATATGTTATGAATAGCAAAGTACTGATTGTTGATGATTCAAAAATGGATTTAGAGATATTGAAAACAATCGTAAGCAAAGAAGGTTACGAAGTTGTTACTGCTATTTCGGGACAAGAAGCAGTTGATAAAGCTGTCACTGCACATCCTGATTTAATCTTTATGGATGTCATTATGAAAAACAAAGATGGCTTTGAGGCGTGTAGAGAAATCATTTCAAAGACTGAAACTAAGCATATTCCAATTGTATTTGTAACGGGAAAATGTCAAAAAGCTGATCGCATTTGGGCTGAATTGCAAGGGGGGAAAGCTTTGGTAGGGAAACCATATACTCGAGATCAAATTGTTACTGAGATAAATAAATATATTTAGTTAAGTGAATATGAATAATACGACTAAAAAATTAAGTAACCATTCTTCATGGGTCTTTGATAATGAAAAGCTGATCGAGAAACTTGAGTCGGCATATCAAAAGTTGCCTGATGAAAATAATAGTAATGGGGTGATGCGTACGTATGGTTTTAAGGTTGGTGATATGAATTTAATTATTGATGAAGCAACAACATGCGAGATTTTGGAAGTCAGTAATATTCATTACGTTCCATTAAGTGCTAAATGGTTAATTGGCGTATCAAATATACGAGGTGACGTAATTCCCGTTATTGATTTAGAAGAACTAGTTACCGGAAATAGTAAAGAAGCTGCATTCAATAATGGAACATTAGCAGTACTCGGTGAGGGTGAAAACTCTATTGGAATTGAGTTAGATGAGCTACCCGTTTTATTAGAATTTACTAAAACAGAAAGGTTAATTGACTATTCTGGTTTAACGGAACGAATACAACCATTCATACAATATGCGTATAAAAAAGATGCCGATATATGGTTATGCATTAATTTCGAGTCATTCATTCAAACCATCGCTATGGAAACAAATTAAATATATATTTTTAGGGTAAAAAATGATTAATTCAAACATAATTTCAAATATATCGATAAATAAAAAACTCACAATCTTATTTATATCTGTTGCTCTGGGTTTTGCGATTACTACCGCAGCATACTGGTATAAAGTAGTGAACGAGCGTGAATCTACCAAGCGTACGAATTTATTTATTGATTACAGTAACCTCATAAGTGAAGCACAAAAAAATTATTTTAAAGTAAGACGGTTTGAAAAAGACTTTTTATTAAGTATTTCTGCATCTACTGGCCAAACGTATAACAATGCGCCACTTGACGAGCATGCAAAGCATGTGAGTTTGCTTGAAGAGAACATGATGGAATTGCGCAACTTAGGAGATACAATTAATACCTCGACATCTGAAGAAGTTGTCATTGATGATATCGTGATGCCTGCTGAATACATCCCTGAGCTTGTCACACAGGCTTCTGCGGTTGTTGATAATTATAAATCATCATTTTCAGGAATCGTAAAGTTTAACCAATTTGTTGGCTTTACAGACAATGATGGCTTAAGGCTTAAAACCAAACAACTGCTTAATGCTGTTGAGGAAAAATTGGATGAAGCGGGTAATCCGAAGCTGCTTGTCTCTATTGCAAATCTACGCTTTCATGAAAAACACATTTTACAATCAATCGATTTAACTGAATCTTTTGAGAATCTCAGAGCTGAAATACAAACATTCAGAAATGAATTAAAGCGCACAGCTTTAAATATTCAAAATAAGAATTTACTTGTAAATCATATGGATGATTATTTAACTATAGTCGATGAAATTGTTACAAATAAGCGAAACGCAAATGAATATACTGAATTGTATGATTTTATGTTAGGCCCAATGTTCGATGAAATGGGTCAATCCTCACAATTAAGTATTATTCAAAACCAGGCTGCATTAGAAAAAGACACCGTAGTAGCTACAATAATTGTTTCAATTTTATTAATTGCTATGGCTGTGTTGATAACTTCCTTGTTGTATTTCTTTGGTGACTCAATTCGCAAACCTATTAACAAGCTTTTAAATACTATCCACGATGTTAATAAAGGAAATTTAAATGCACGAGTTAATTCTAAACAAAAGGATGAATTTGGTGAGCTCGCGGCATCATTTGATAAATTGTTAAATGAAAAAGTTGCACAGTTATCTAACTCTGAACAAGAAAATGAAGAGCTTAACGAATCAGTGATTGAATTAATAAAAGCTGTAGCTCAGCTTAGTAAAAAAGATTTTAATGTCAAAGTGCCTGTTTCAGAAGATGTAACAGGTGCGATTGGTGATTCGCTTAATTTATTAACAAAAGAAACCGCTGATGCACTCATCAATATAAGAACAATATCTACTCATGTCGCTGGAGTTTCTAATGTTGTGCATAAACAATCAAGAATTGTAATGGCCGTTGCAGAGCAGGAGCGTAAACAAGTAGAACATAATGTGGTTGAGTTAAATAAATCATCAGATGCAATGAATAAGATTTCAACAGATGCTGAAGATGCAAGTGATAGAGCAGATAATGCCATTCATAATACTCAATATGCCTTAACTGCTGTAAACCGATCTGTAGAAGGTATTAATAGTATTCGAGACACAATTCGTGAAACTGAAAAAAGAATTAAACGACTTGGTGAGCGTTCGCAAGAAATTACCGGCATTGTTAACTTAATTAACTCAATTGCTGAGCGCACTCATATTCTTGCACTAAATGCTAGCATGCATGCTTCAGCAGCGGGTGAGGCTGGGCGTGGATTTGCAGTTGTTGCTGAAGAAGTGCAACGCCTTGCAGAAAGTGCTCGTGAAGCAACAACAGAAATCGATACTCTTGTAAATAATATTCGTATTGAGACGAAAGATACAGTAACCGCAATGAACAAAGCGATTACTCAAGTGGCTGACGGTACGCAACTTGCTGAACAAGCGGGTGAGGCTATGAGACTTACTGAGAAATCAACAGAAGATCTGGTTAAGGCAGTAGAAAAAATTACAGTCAGCTCAAAAGATCAGGCTAATGTGAGCCAAAAAATTGTAGAAAACTCGAAAGGAATTGTACTTAGTACACGCAAAACCGATAAGTATCTTCGAAAGCAAACAATCAACACGAACGATCTAGTAAAATTTTCTAAAACTCTTCTAGCTACTATTCGAACGTTTAATCTTCCTGCAAGAGAATCTGACCCCTACAACATAAATGTTGAATCGATTGATGTTCCTGAAATTTCTGAAGAATTAAATAAACAAGATGCTAATGTTACGAACAGCAACAAAGCTGTAAATGAATAGTGTTATACCGTTTACATTTATAAAAGAATTTACAATATGATTGATGTTGAGCCTGTAGTGAATCAATTAGATGCTATCAATTCATTAATACAAGATTGGATTGATTTATCCAATAAAGATGATGATGCATTAAGTAATTTATTACTTGAATTGGATTTAGCAATCAACTCAATGAAGATTGACGCTGAAAACCAAGCAGACCGAGAGATAGTTACTATATATGCACATTTTCAAGAGAATTTATTAAAGTTCAACGAGACATCGGCTTCTAAAAAATGCACTGAATTATTATCAGCCTGGCCTATTTATTTAGCAGAATATATTTCTAACCGTGATGACCAAGATATTCAGATTGGTCTTGAAGAATTTCTAAACAACGAGGATTGGCCTATCGCATACCTGTCTTTAGGTGGCGATGAGGCGATATCTCCTTTTGAAACCAATATTCAAGAAACCATTATTGAAGAAGAAAGTATTGAAATACCATCATCGACGGATAGCCAAGTTATAGGGGATACTGTTCTAACAGAGAAACAAAAAGAATTTTTAGAGCTTATCATTACTGAAGTGATAGAAATTCAAGAAACGCACTCGAAACGCGTCAGCGCTTTGTTTGCCGATCATCAAAACAACGACTCCAACTATACAATTGAAATAGAAACTCAAATAGATCAACTCGAACGAATTGGGTCGGCCACCCAAATGATTGGTTTAAAAGGGGTGAATAAATTTTGCCAACAGTTAATTCGTATTCTCAGTCATATTCAAGAAACTAAACCAAGTCAGCTGAACACATTGCAGGAAGAGATACTCATATGGCCTGACATGTTACAAGCTTATCTTTATGCGCCTAATGATAAGGATTATATTCAAGTATTATTAGACTATCTGAATTTAGATTGTTGGCCATTAAAGATTACACCTGAAGAGCTAAAAATAATTGAACAGGCTTTTGTATTTTCTAGAATCGAAATTGAAGATAGTGATGCGGTTAGTAGAACACGCGAAGCTACTCCTGAAGCCATTAGTCTCGATAAACCAAAAGATGTAAATGAAGAATTATTTGACAGTTTATTACAAGATTTACCTCAACAGACTCAAGATTTTACATTTGCTGTTCAACAGTTAAGAACATCAGAATTTATTGAACAATTAGAAATTTCAAAACGCTTGGCCCATACATTAAAAGGTGCAGGAAACACAGTGGGCATTATGGGGCTTGCAAATTTGACACATCATTTAGAAGATATTCTTGAAGCACTGCTCAAAGCTAAAGTTACACCAACGATTTTACTTCACAATAGCATTGAAAAAGCAGCAGATTGTCTTGAAGAGATGTCAGAATTTCTTCATGGAATGGGAGATGTACCTGCCGATGCGCTATCTGTTTTTCAAGAAGTATTGAATTGGGCTAATCATATTGACGAACACGGTATACCGAATGACGAGATTGTATTGGATGAAATAGTAGCTTCTGGTGATACTTCCACGAATATAGATGTAAGTGGTGAGATAAAGTCTGATAAAAAAGAAGATGCCAGCAATCAGAACAAACAACAAAGTGAACAGTCATTACGCATTCATACTAGTTTGATTGATGAGTTATTGAAATATGCAGGTGAAAATATTATTTCTAATGCACAAATTCAAGAATTTATCGGCCGTTCTCAATCGTTCTCAAAGCAATTACGATTGAATAATAATAAAATTAAATCAATTGTAAGTGAGTTAGAACATTTGCTTCATGTGAGAGGATTTTCATCTCGTTTTCAAGAACAAATAAATTCAAGTAATTTTGATCCCATTGAGATGGATCAATATAACGAGCTTAACACCTATGCAAATCTGTTATTAGAGCTTGCAGCTGACTCTAGTGAATTTGTAGAAGACTTAGATAAATCACTTCTAAAACTCGATAACTTATCTGCCAATCAAAATCGCGTGATGATTGAGAATCAAGATACTGTATTACGCACTAAAATGATTCCTGTTCGTTCAATTGTGCAAAGACTGAAGCGAAGTGTTAAACAAGCGAATAAGCTTTCTAATAAAACAACTAACCTTATAGTTAAGGGTGAAGATGTATTAGTAGACAGTGAAATATTAAATCAATTAATAGATCCGCTCATGCACATTCTACGTAACGCAATCGATCATGGGATTGAATCCCCAGATTTTCGCGAAAAACTAGGCAAAGCTAATGAAGGTCTTATTGAGTTACATTTCAAGAAAGAAGGAAAGATGATTCATATCAGTTGCCAAGACGATGGCCGCGGACTTGATATAGAAAGGATTAAAGAAAAAGCGCTTGAAAAAAATCTTATTCAGAAAAATGAAGCCTTTAATAAAAAAGACGCGATGAAGTTAATATTAAATCATGGCTTTTCAACTAAAGAAAATGTTTCACAGCTTTCAGGTAGAGGCGTGGGTCTTGATGTTGTGTTTGAAGAAGTTAGAGATTTAAAAGGTTCATTAACGATTGACTCAAAGTATGGAAATGGTGTGCAGGTTGAAATTGTAATTCCTACTTCTTTTCACTCCACTCAGGCATTTTTAGTGACTTGTGCAAATAATACTCTTGCACTATCAGAGAGAGGGATTGAAGAAATTTTACACCCTGGCGCAGGTAAAATTACCGAAAGCGAAGGGAAACCATACTTTTATTATAAACAAACACGTTACCCTATATTTGATTTACAGAAATTGTTATACGGCGATCACGTCAGTGACGCGGCTGAAACAAGCCAAGTGGTATTTATTATTCAAGATGAGTTTCACAAACATCATGCAATTTTGGTGGATAAAATTATTGATTCAAGTGAAATTGTGATCAAGCCTTTCAGTAAATTTATTCCAAAAATGACGGGAATACTGGGCACAACTATTTTAGGTAATGGCAATGTAACCTCAGTATTAGATCTTTTAGATATTGTGAATACACAACACCTAAATACCGCGAGCATGAAACAAGTGCGGCGCGTTCAAGCCATAGAAGAGACGTATCAAAATGCTCTTATTGTGGAAGATGCAATCAGTACGCGAAAATCACTCGCGCAATTTATGAGTGATCTAGGGTTTAAGGTTGAAGTGGCCATTGATGGCGTGGATGCGATGGATAAAATTCAAAAACAACGTCCATCCATTATATTGACGGATTTAGAGATGCCACGCATGAATGGATTGGAGCTGACCGATCATGTGCGTTCAAATGAGGGTACTCAAGATATCCCAATTATTATGATTACTTCACGAGCAACAGATAAACACAAACAAGAAGCCAAACGTATTGGGGTAAATGAATACATTACCAAGCCTTATGATGAAGATTTACTGCTGTCCTTAGTAAATTCACTGAGTAATACCGTGTAGTCATCCTTTAATGTTTTGAAGGGTAGGAAGATGGCTCATCATCGCTTATACAGGACTATAAATGCCATCACCGCTTCGTAATTGATAACATTAATATAGTGCAGTATCTACTTGAATTCATTGGGCATGACGGCCTCTTGATCTTTGCATCCTCGAGTCTCAACGCGGCGCGTAAGTTTTTAGGTAAATCAGGTTCCAGTGGCCAATCAAAGGCGACAGCAGGAAGTGTTTGAGGTTAAATTCGAGTTTATTGACCCAGCGTTTGGCAATGCCTTTATCCTCAAAGCGTTTGCCAGACTATTGCCCATCGATGCATTTGGACAAACTATTTACGACGCGCTTTATCAAAAAAGATACTTGTCATAGATACATTCCTCTCATAAGTTATCTGGTGGTAGTGCTGACCCTATAATTGATGACTGGATATTTCAGCTAAAACAATACTTCAGGGCACTTTTCTGTCAGCAAAGGGATTGCTAAGATGCGTGCTTTATAGTTGATACAGATTTCAAAATTGGGCCTCGGTTTTTGCCGGGGTTTTTTATTGGATTAGTCTCGAATACACTCTTAAAAACAATAGATTTGGCTAGGTGGTAGAGTGGTTATACAGCGGTTTGCAAAACCGTAGACACCGGTTCGATTCCGGTCCTAGCCTCCATTAGGTTATAAGACCACTCCGTTATGCCCGGGTGGCGAAATTGGT
>JBOEHC010000175.1:669-813 GCA_050633765.1 Gammaproteobacteria bacterium | reverse complement strand
CAATATTATAAATCCAACCATGTACGGAAAGGTTTGCGCCATTTTCCCATGCATGTTTAACAATGCTTGTATTGCAAACGTTAATAACTTGTTCTTGCACATTAAATTCGCATAAATGATCATGCTTATCGTCAGGTGATAAGC
>JBOEHC010000175.1:0-592 GCA_050633765.1 Gammaproteobacteria bacterium | reverse complement strand
TGTGTTTAATTTTTAATACATCTACGGCAAATTGTATGACCGATAAACAGTTCAAATCTGTATGTGTAACTACATTTGCAATGTTTCGATGCACGAATACTTCACCAGGTGGTAAATCGACAATTTGATTGGCGGGAACCCGACTGTCTGAGCATCCTATCCATAAGTATTCGGGAAATTGTTGTTTAGATAACGATGAGAAAAATTCAGGATTATTTTTTTTCATTGCATCTGCCCAGGCTAGATTTCTGTCAAATAGATGCTTCAATGTTTTCATTTATGATTTCTTCCTTGATATAGTTTAAGCAGTGGGCGGTTTTTTAGGTGGCTCATCAAATTCAATTTGTTCTTCGCCGTTGTAAACCAAAAAAGCTTTGCCTTTAGCGCGTGCAATCATCACAATTCCTAAATCACGCGCAAGCTCCAAGCCCATATTGGTAACACCTGAGCGTGAAAGTAATACGGGAATGCCCATGTTGGCAGATTTCATTACCATTTCAGATGTTAAGCGTCCAGTGGTATAGAAAATTTTATCTCCGCCTTGTTGGTGTTCAAGCCACATCCAACCGGAAATAGCATCCGCTGCATTATG
>JBOEHC010000174.1:0-1185 GCA_050633765.1 Gammaproteobacteria bacterium | reverse complement strand
AACTTTAATTTGAAGCAACATCTATGTTGCATCTCATATGCGTACTTCCATGTACTTACTAATAGCCGAAAGCAGACCAGATAGCCACGGCGGTCGAAGTGGACATGGGCGAAATGAACTTAAAGCTGCTTTTCTAGTGCCTTGGTGCAGCTAATATATGTTTCCGTTGCACTATCTAACATCGCTTTAAAGTCTTCTTTTGAAATGGTGCCGTTTTCAATATCGGCTTTCATGATTTCATTCACTTGTTCAGTGACTTCGTTTAAATTGCTGCCTTCTGCAACCGGGTTGATAGAGGCGTCTTGATATTTCTGTGGGTAGACACTAATGGTTTCAATTTGACAGTCTGCCATACCTTCTGCAACAAATTTAAGTTTAGCTTCTGGATCGGCTTCTTTTTCGAGTGCATCCGAAAATTGTTTCTTTAATAGTGGAGTGATCTGTTCAACGTAGACTTGTTTGTATATTTCTATATTAGATTGTTCAGCGTGAGTACTCGGTATACAAATAATAAATACAGCTGCGGTGAGTAGGATTAAAAATTTCATATTATTGAGTATTAAGTTATTCAGGATAGCTTATGCAGACTTTATATTTTTCTGTAGCAGCTTCAGTGATATCTAAAAAATCTTGCTTGGAGAAATCTCCATTTTCAATATCAGTTTGAATCATCGTATTTACATCGCTTGCAGTTTTTTTGATTTCAGCGCCATTCGCTATCGGCTCGATAGTAGCATTTTGATATTTTTGCGGATAACCTTCTATGGCTAGCAGCTGACAGTTCGCCATTCTTTCTGCAATGGTTGCAATATGTTCATTTGCATCGGCTTCAGATTCCATTTCAGTTTCTGTGCTCATCTGTTCTTTAAGTAATGGGATGAGTTGTTCTGCATAATTTTGTTTATATTTTTTTATTTGTTCAGACTGATCTGCATGAACCGTATTTAAAACAGAAATAAGCAGAATAATAGGTAGCGTGTAATATTTCACTTTAGCTCCAGGTAATTTTAGCTACTTAACTTTCGACGTAGCAACTTCATGCTGTGCATTCGGGAAAAACAGCTGTTGATCTTGCAATGTAAAATCTGCAATCGCATGTTGTCCTTCATTTGATATCAGCCAATCTGAAAACCGCTTGGCTGCTTGAAATTTAATGTGGTCGTGTTTTTCGGGGTTTACTAATAT
>JBOEHC010000173.1:0-8124 GCA_050633765.1 Gammaproteobacteria bacterium | reverse complement strand
CCATTTGCCTTTGAATGTGGATACAAATAATTTGACGTATTAATTAACTCATTTAAAGCTTGTATACCAGCAGTATTGTTAATTTGAGGTTTTAATTCATTATTAAATGGGAAATAACCTTTAGCGTGAAACCGAATCCACCATTCCCATGCGATATAGTCTTTGTTTCGGTAGAGAGCACCACCGTACATATTGTTTTCAGGTCGGTAGAAAAACTTAATCATTTGATCAAGCTGCTCCCATGTTTCAGGTATGACTAGAGGGTAACCATATTTATTTTCAAAATTATTTTTTTCAGTCTTATCTTCTAACAAAGCTTTGTTATAAAACATAAGATAGGTATCGCCATCTGTTTGGTAACCATAAAACTTACCTTTATAGCTGTCGCCAATTGGATAAAGCATACTATTTTTAAAATTTTTGGGTTCATATTTGTTTGCAAAATCATCAAGGTTGCATAATGAACCTGCTTCAATTAGATCAGGGATACCAAACGTCGCGGGAAGAGAAATATCAAAGTAGGTCTCATTTGATAGCGTCTGGGCAAGTATCTTCGCATTAATTTCATCTAATGAAGCCTCGATGTAATTCACTTGAATACCTGTTGATTTAGAAAATGAATCTCCAACTGGTTTGACGTTTCCTAATGACCCTTTAGGTTGCAATATAGTTAAGGTTACATTACGACCCGAAGACAAATTTTTTACTTCATTGATTATTTGTTCATCAATATTCTCAAGTTTAAACTTATTTGCAATAGTCTTAGCAAAAGGTAAATCAGTAGGCAGTTGTGCAGCTAACGCGGTAAAACCTGACTTAATTAATAAATTACGTCTTTTAATAGAAAATTTAGAATTCACAGAATGTTTGGAAAAGTATAAGAATGGAGTGATAACTTAATATATCGACTCAGGATGTAATTACTTGAACTAGTTAAGCCATTAAGCAACAAATAAAAAAGGCTAAAATAGAAATATATAAAGACAATTATTAAAGTTCAGTAGAACTGCTAAAAGGAAGCTAAGAAACATATTATGTTTCGCATAATATATATTATGTTAAATTATATATATTTAAGGATTGCAACTATATAAAATGATTATCTTTTGTGCTTCTTGAATATAGTAGTTATATCCTCTTTTTCACCACTAATAATCAAAGACAATACCAGCCATTACTTATTAAGCATGAACTTATACATATATTGTTAGAGTCCTTTATATGCTCAAACTTATACTTAAAAAGCTTTTTAAAATTAGCTTACTTGCTTTGATTGTCATTTCTTTTCTGGCGCTAGGTAATCTGTATACCTATAAGAGACTCACTGCTGAAAAACCCATTGCACAATTAACGTTTACTCTAGTAAGTAATCAAGTATTTGATGCTTCCTTAAGTATTGGCGATGCTTGTAAAGTAAATACGTATCGGATTTATGGTGATGAATGGCGTATTGATTCTCAATTTCTTAAATGGAAATCTTGGGCAAATTTGTTTGGTTTAAACGCCATGTATCGAATTGATCGATTATCTGGACGTTATGTTGATATTAAAGATGAAAATTCAAAATTACACAGCGCGCATGATCTAAAAGTTAACTCAACTTTAGACCTAAGCAAACTAGCAGAACGTTATGACAATACATTTCCACCTGTTGATACCGTTTATGGCAGCTCTGTATATGAAAAAATGCAAGAAAAGATCCTGTACACCGTATTTTTAACACAGTCTGGTATTCTAATTCGTGAGAGTGAATTAACTACCGGTGGTAACGGTTCTTGCGTGGAAGACGAGTCTAAATGGAAAAGTACCATTGTAATGCTTGATCAAAAGCTGGCTTCATTTATTAAGTCTATTAAATAAAACCTTATTAATATTTTCCGACCACATCAAAGAACCAGCCATCACTTTCATAATCTTGGTTGGTTAAATCGTCATCGAAGTCTGTAAAGTTGTATCCTGCACCAACCTTAAAGTGCTTGCCTATGTGACGATATGCGCCTACTAAGAAGCCTTTTTTGTCATTATCTTCTGTCTCTGCTTCTAACCAACGATATTCCATTAACGCATCCCATTGCTTGATGAAGTGATAACGTGTACGAATTACGGCAAGATGTGCACCGGATTCAAACCATTCGCCTGAACCACGTGTAAAACGAACATCCCCTTCCCTATGCGCATATTTAGCACCAAGCTCCCATCGCTGATTAAGGTCATATAATCCCTCTAGTGAGAAAATATGACTTCGTTCATCTGTCGTTGAATCTTCCTGACCACTAGTACCTAAATCATATAAGAACGTGTATTTGCCTAATACATTCAAGCGATCATCGAACGCAGGCCGATAAGCAAAACCTAAATCAAACTCTGTAAACTTTGCTTCATCATTTTTATTTAATTGGCTGTGTGTCGTAGATAGATCTAATTTTCCTAATAAACGCAAGCTTTCACTTTTCTGCCACTCAATTGTGTTGCTAGTAACCCATTGTGTATTATCAAGATTAGATGATTGGTCATCATCTTCACGATATTCAAGCACACTTCCAAATCTGACCTTTTCATTTTTGAATCTAGCACCTATTGTCGCAGCACGGCGATCTATATCACCTGTATTAAGTTCCACATCATTGGTTTGTAGTGACGCACTAAGACGCCATTCTTTTGTTAAGTCATAATCTAAGCCGTAAGTGCGCCCGATACTTTGCTCATCATCCCCTTCCCCAAACTGATTTTCGGTATAAATCTGTAAACCATTTTGAAGTTTACGTTTGGTTCCAAAGGTAAACCTATTTGCGCCACTATCGGTACGATCAGGATCGACTGCATAACTACCATATAGTTCTAACCCACTTGCAGTAGTGTAGTTGGTGCCTACTTGTGTCGCAGCACCATCACCAAAACCTGCACTTATGCTTATATTTGAGTTAGGAGTAACCGCATATTCACCGCCAACAATAAAGGCTTCGCCACGATCACCATGGAACACTTCACCTTTCAGTGCCAATCTAGAGGTCACCTGCCTACTAGCACCTACAGTGAATCCTGCATTATCTTGATACTCACCACTGTCACTTAATACCACTTGTCCTGTTGTATAAAGCTCCGTTTCACGGTTAAGTTTATAGCGTAACCCAAGGCCACCCAATGTTGCCTTACTATCTCCTAATATATCATTCTCTTCATCTTCATGACGTAGCTCTGTGCCAATCGTTAATCGATCTGATAATGAATAATCGGCTTGAATACTTGTAGTGGTTAATTCGTTTATATTATCTTTGTCTAAATTAGTGATGCGTGTGCTTAACTTAAGATTACGTGTTGCTTGATACTCGCCTTCTAAACCAATGTCGCTAGTCTCAATTCCATCATCTATTCTAGCAGTGGATGAGAAACCTGCATCCCTATCTTTCCACCAAGCCATTATGAAACCATGGTGTTTGTTATCTGTCATCTCAGCAAAATTAGCACGTGCTTCGACACCATAAGCTTCGGCAGTTTTATCTTGATTATTAATAACCGGTTGCTGATCAAAAGTAATGCCGCCGTTGTTTGAGATTAAACTCTGATTTGTTTGAATTGCATCACTCTCTGCATATTCCAACTTGAGATAAGTGCCCTTGCCTGCTTTTATCGTTACATCTGCACCTCTAAGTTCATAGTCCTCGCCATCACGTTCTTCACTGATATAAGTGCCACCAAGGCCAACATATTTATTCAACCACGCTTTACCTCGCAAACCTGCAGTAACATCATCGGCATCAAAACTATCAGGGCTGTATTCATAATCAACTAACAAGAATACGTCATCGCCCTCTAATGGTTCATCACGAATAATAGATGGTCCATTACCAAAATCTACTTGTGTTAACGGACGTGTAAGAATGATACGCCCCTGCAAATAATCTATATCGTAATCTTCGCCATGTTTAAGTGTAATATTTTCTGTAACTTGTTCGGTATCACGGTTACGTACTTCTACCCATATTTTTTCTGAACCCTGAACAACCTCAGTATTACGTAGATAATAGAGCGATCCACCAGTCGCTATAAATTCATTATGCGCTGCAACATTTTGCGCTTGCGAAGCAAACGCATGTACTTCGTGTCGATGATCACCAAAGTCTGTTGTATTGACATTACGATGCTCTAATTTCGCACCNNTTATCCCAATCCACTCTTAAATAGAAAGCACCTTGACTATCGGTATCATCAATCGTAGTAGAGTCATCACCATAAACAGCATAATATTGATCAGGGTCTAGTTGTCTGAATATACGACTAGGGTCTTCATCATCTAGTCGATCGCCCAAATTACGTAACTCATCTTCCGTAGTGTCTAATTGGGCGGTAATTAAATATTTTCCTTTAACCTTACCTTTCAAGTAAAACGCTAAGCGTCCATCTATCCATACATCTTCATCGAAATGATCGTCTTCACCTAAAGCTTCAACACTTCCTGACAGATCATTTTCTCCAACAGTAAGATTTGCTAAGCCAACCATAAAGAAATGTTTACCTGTTACGTCTACATTTAAGTTGCGATCAACAGTTTCAGCTGTATCGTCACGTACATTGATTGCAAAGGTATGTTGGCCAGTTGGCAAATGTTGTTCCGTTGCAAAGGTGCCTTTGTGTGAAATTGGTACTGTTAAATCGCCAACTTTTAAAACATAGTTACTGTTGATACCACTTCCATTAATGCGTATGCGTGAACCATGAATTGGAATTCTTTGGTTACTTAAACTGGTTTTGCCAATTAAGCTATTGGCAATTTGAATGCGCTGTTCCTCAGTCAGTGGCTCGAGTCCATTTAAGTCAGAATCTACAACGGCTATGCGTTTTGGAATGGTTTCATCCATCCTATTTTCTTCATCATAAACACGTAATACATACCAAAGCGTGTCATCAAGTTTAATTCCTTGATTGAAACTAAGTGTGTGAATGGCAAGAAAGTCATTTCTATCGCCTTTGATCGTTGCGATTGGTTTAATTAAATCAAAATCAGAATCATTATAAACATCAACTTCCCATCTCTGTATAAACGCAAGATAATTACTGTAATTATTAAAAGTAACAGGTAGTGAAGTACCATTTTCATTAATGCTCACTGCATTATGAAATTGAATATCAAGCCTTGGATCAGTTTTTGACGGATCTTCTACTACCCAAATACGCCCACCGCGAGGCAATTGAACATCACTTCTACCTGCCGCAACTTTTTCATGTGTTCTTTTAACTACTCGTTTGGTAATTTTTTCATCAAACAAAACATTGATCTCTACCCTTCTATTCTGAGACATACCTTTCCAAGTATTGTTAGTAGCAATAGGATCATCCGGACCTCTTCCAGAGGTCTCAATAGAATTCAAAGCTATGTTTAATGATTCACTTAATTGTTTGGCAACTTGTTTAGCTCTTGCATTAGATAAACCATAATTGTCGGTAAATTTCTTAGCAGTACGCTTGCCTAAAGGTTGTGTGTCAGTATGTCCAATGACACTTATTCTGACATTGTCTTTATTAGATAAACTATCAATCGCACGTCTTAATTGCTGAATATAGCTATCAGGTATATCTGCTTTACCTGATTCAAAATGCACCGGATCTACAATACTAGTTAGCTCGCGTGTCTCAATAACCTCATCTTCATGTACAACTTCCCGTTCTTTCATGATTTGTTTGTAAACAGGATCTTGCTTGGGCAGTTTTACACCAAAGTTAATTTTACTCATTAAGCCTTGAGTTATTCTTAAAACACGTGGGTTCTCTGTAGTAAATTCTGATCCTTCTGGAAGCGTAGAGGGGTCAGCCTTAAGAATAAAATTACGCCCTCTTTCCCATCTGCCACCATTGATATCTGCAAGGTGGTACCGACCATATTCATCGGTTTCCACTAACAAACCTTCTACTGTCGCAAGACGCACACCAGGTATTCCCGCCTCATGGATACCGTAATTAGTAATAGTGAGATCCATATTCCCGCCACTAATTTGTGTTGATATACGCAAATCTTGAGCGGTGAGTCCTTGGGCTTTTTTACCAATGTGCTGTTCGCTTACATTACCTGTTTGATCAACAAGTAAAACCGTGCCTTCATTTGTCGCAATTTCTATGGGAACAGATTTATCTGCCGGTAATGGAATGGTCATGCTTATTTGATGATCATCGATTGGATCCGTTTGATCAGCACGACCCGATAAACTTTCTACTTGTTGACCTGTTCCATCATCACCTTGAGGTTTTACCGAAATATGGGTCGCGTTAGCATTATCTTGCCAACCATCATGATCTCGGTCAGCAAACACTTTACCGATAATTGTAGTCTTTTCTAGAATTGGGTCTTGTGTGACATTTACTGTAGCAATACTTGTATTACAAAATTCAATGTTAGCCCCATTGTTACATGTAGCGCTATTTTCATATGCGCCTTCAGCTACACCAGTACCAATTTGTAAAAAGTAGCGAATAATAAGTTCTTCACTTGCAGCGAAATCAATGTCTTCGAAAATAATTGGGTCAGTACCTGTTACAATTGCATTGGCAATTACATCATCACCTGTATTTAAAACACCATCCAGGCCTGCTCGTATAACAATGGCTGAATTCTCTACATAACTAAACCCACCTGGAATGTTATCTTCTATATCTATGTCAGTTAACGGCAATGCTTGTGATGTGCGCGCATTAATTTCGTACTGAACTAAATTTCCTACTGTTGCAGAAGCCTGGCCTGCAACTTTATTTAGTTGAATTATATTTGAGGCACAATTTGTAACAGGTATATTGTTATTTGTGATTAGTTGATCACCTGAGTCGACTGAAAATGTGTCATACCACATTGGATTTGCAGCAAGACTAAAGTCATCTAAGAAGCCGTCATTATTTGCATCTGAACTACCAAGATTTAACACTCCTAATGCAGCTGGACCAGGAGCCAATGGTGCAGCTTCGGCAAGCCTTGTTACGCTTGGAATTGTACCTGGTGGCACATTTACGGTCATAGTATATGCAGTGGGATTTGCGGGTGGTACAAAATCAACACTGTACTGACCATTTGAGCCATCATCATTTATAATTACATCTGCAGCAGGTGCAAAACTGACAGAACCGCCTGTTAGTATCCTTCCATCATCTTCACAGTAAAAATGCCCGGTTGGATCTACAGCTGGATTCACTATCGCATTGTCTTCATCATCTTCACTTTGATCACCGTCATCGTTATTCGGCGTTGAATCACTATCAAGCTGATCACTGGCACTGATTTGTGCAGTATTGAGGTACTCATTCACTGCACCGGCAGGTATAAGTACCTCGGCAGTAAACGTAACTGTCGCGCTATCATTCGCATTAATATTAGCGATTGACCAAGTAATCGTATTACCGCTTGCTACACCACCATTACTGATATTCGTAATATTGTTGTAACCAACAGGAAGAACATCGCTAATCCCAACATTAGTGGCTGCATCTGGACCAGCATTCGATACGCTTATGGTGAAAGTTACTGCATCGCCTATTTTCGGCGTCACACTGTCTACACTTTTCGTTAGTGATAAATCTGCTGTACCTTGTCCAACATTGGGTATGACCACTGCATTGTCTTCATCATCTTCGCTTTGATCACCATCATCGTTGTTAGGTGTTGAGTCAGAATCTAATTGATCACTGGCACTGATCTGCGCGGTATTTAGGTATTCATTCGCAGCGCCAGTAGGGGCTAATACGTCGGCGGCAAATGTGAGTACAACGCTATCGTTTATATTTAGATTAGCCACTGACCATGTGATAGTGCTTCCATTTAGAATGCCACCATTACTTATATTAGTAATATTGTTGTATCCAACTGGTACCACATCACTAATTCCAACGTTAGTAGCTGCATCCGGACCATCGTTATTTACATTGATAGTGAACGTTACAGTCTCACCAACATTAGGCGTGCCATTATTCACATCTTTTATTAATGAAAGGTCTGCTATTCCTTGACCAATATTTGGTGTGACGATGGCAAAATCTTCATCATCCTCGCTTTGATCACCATCATCGTTATTAGGTGTTGAATCAATATCAGGTTGATCGCTTGCACTAATTTGTGCAGTGTTACGATATTCATTAGTGGCACCCGTA
>JBOEHC010000172.1:0-6324 GCA_050633765.1 Gammaproteobacteria bacterium | reverse complement strand
CCCTTTGAAGAGCATCAAAAAGCGATCATTGATAGTGTGCGTTTAGTGTTGCAGCCTGGGTTAATTTCCGATGAATTGCGTGATGAAGTCTGGAAACGTGGTAAGCGAAAAAATGTTTACTACATAGGGTTTTTGCTGCAAACGCCAAATAAATTGCCAATAAAAGTAGAAGCTCATCAAGGTTGGTCGTCGATTGTAAAAACATTGCGTCATGAGTTTGAACAAGGTAGCAAAATCGCTAAATTATTATGTGATACCTTGAGTCCTGCAGGGCAAGCATTTTTACAAATGACGGAGCAAGTGCTGAAAAAGCCGAATGATCAAGAAGCAGTGGCAGCTATCCTAAATGCGATAGGATTTTATTTTAATGAATTCGATAATGAAGCATTTAAATGGCGGGAAATTCAGGCATTGATGCACTATACAGAAGAGAACTATCAATACCATAAAGAAGTTCACAGGCTGCTAGAGCTAGATCAGAGTATACAACCCCAGCTAAAAGCGCTATTTAACTTATCAATGATTAATGAAACACTCGTTGATCCTATATTCGGTATGACGGATGCGATAGGTTCAGTAATGCGCAAAAAAATAGAGCCTGTGGTAATGCCGATTATTGAAAATATACGCATGCTTAGATAAAAATATTATGGATTATTTACCGCTATTCCTGGACATAAAAAATAAGCCCTGCTTAATCGTTGGCGGTGGTGTTATTGCAGAGCGTAAGGTATCAATACTTTCGCGTGCTCAGGCAAGCATTACAATAATTGCACCAGAAATTACTGCTGAAATTAAGCGTAAGTTAAATAGTGAGAGTTTGATTTGGCAGGAAAAAATATTTTCAGTTGATGATCTAGAAGCAGATTTAAATAAATACCAAATCGTAATTGCTGCGACAGATGATCGTAAAGTTAATGCAGAAGTAGCGCAACTCAGTCGTGATCACAATATTCTGGTTAACACTGCAGATGATAGTAAAAACTGCGATTTTATACTGCCTTCTATTATCGATCGCTCGCCTGTGCAAATTGCCGTATCAACCGGTGGTGCATCGCCAGTATTGGCTAGGATGTTGCGTACAAAATTAGAGAATTGTACTCCTGCATCGTATGGCCACTTGGCAAAGCTAATTGAAGATAACCGTGTTGCCGTTAAAGAAAAATTTTCTACTATTGATCAACGAAGAAAATTTTGGGAGCAGGTTTTACAGGGGCCGATTGCCGAATTAGTTTTTGCCAATCAACCAAACGCAGCGCAAAAATTATTAGCAGATACTATACAACAAGCAGATGATAGTGAGTTGCCGCAAGGTGAGGTTTATTTGGTTGGTGCAGGGCCAGGTGATCCTGACTTATTAACTTTTCGAGCTTTGCGTTTAATGCAACAAGCCGATGTGGTGGTCTATGATCGACTGGTTTCGCAAGAGATTATGGATCTAGTGCGCAAAGATGCTGAGCATATTTATGCAGGTAAAGAACGTTCGCAGCATACCTTGCAACAAGAATCTATAAATGAACTATTAGTGCGCTTAGCAAAAGAAGGTAAGCGAGTGCTAAGACTTAAGGGTGGAGATCCATTTATCTTTGGGCGTGGTGGGGAAGAAATAGATTCGCTTATAGATGAGAAAATTCCATTTCAGGTAGTGCCGGGTATTACAGCGGCTGCAGGGTGCGCAGCCTATGCTGGTATACCTCTAACTCATCGAGAGTATTCACAAGCTGCAATTTTTGCTACGGGACACTTGAAAGATGGAACTGTGGATCTGAACTGGGAAATGCTTGCGCACACTAATCAAACACTAGTGTTTTATATGGGGTTACATGGCCTGAGAATTATTTGTAGCAACTTAATAAAATATGGGCTGGATGCGAAAACTCCCGCGGCATTGATAATGCAAGGTACTACTGCTAACCAAAAAAATATGATTGGCAATATAGAAAACCTGCCTGAATTAGTAGAGAAACATGATATCAAGCCACCAACATTAGTAATCATTGGCGAGGTTGTGAAATTACATACTAAACTTAACTGGTTTAATCCTGATGAGGATGTAACTGCAGGCGCAGTTAAAGCTTTTGGCGCAAAAACTTAAAAATTTATACAAAACTTATTTCGCTGTTATTTTGTCAGCCTTGGGTTGTGTGAGTGTAGTCTTTGCGACTGACCTAGCACTCGTTATTGATGATCTTGATAAGCCCGTCCTACTAACTCATGTTGATGGGTCGGGTGTCTTTGTTGTAGAAAAGACGGGTAAAGTTTTTTTATATAGTAAAAATTTTCAAGAAAAAAAATTATTTCTTGATACATCATCTTTGATCACTTCACGAGGGAATGAGCAAGGTCTTTTGTCTATTGCGTTTCATCCAGATTATTCAAAAAACGGTTATTTATTTCTATTTTATACGGCACAGAATGGTGATAACACGCTGGCACGAATAACGGTAGCCCCGTCTCACGCGAAACAAGTTGATTTGAAAACGCTTGAGATTTTAATTGCACAAGAAGACCCTGCTGCAAACCATAATGGCGGTATGTTGGCATTTGGTGTAGATGGATACTTGTATTTAGGGATCGGTGATGGTGGCCGTGGTGGTGATCCATGGAATAATTCTCAAAATTTAGAAACTTTATTGGGGAAAATGCTGCGCATCGATGTAAATCAATCCACAGGATATTCCATACCAGATGCCAATCCGTTTGTAGATAAACCCGATGCGCTGCCTGAAATATGGGCTTATGGCTTACGCAATCCGTGGCGGCATTCATTTGATCGAGAAACAGGTGACTTATGGATTGCTGATGTAGGGCAAAATAAGTGGGAAGAAATTCACTGGCAGTCTGTGGATACTAGCGGTGGAGAAAATTATGGTTGGCGTTTAATGGAAGGAAATCATTGTTTTTTGCCTAAAAAAGAATGCCAGAATAAAAAATTCGGTGATTTAGTGAAGCCCGTTGCAGAATATTCTCATAAATATGGATGTTCAGTTACGGGTGGTTATGTATACCGAGGCGATAAAATTAAAGAGCTTTATGGTAAATATATATTTGGTGACTTTTGTAATGGCACAATATGGACGATAGATAAAGAACAAAATTATGATATGCAAAAGCTAATGAATACCGATTTAAATATCAGCTCTTTTGGAGAAGATGCAGGAGGTGAATTGTATGTAGTAGATTATCGAGGCAAGATATTCAAACTTGTACCATAAGGATAATATGATTAATAAATGTAGCGTAATAATTGTTACTATGATTAGCATGGGATTATTCAGTACATCATCTGCATCCGATCTTGAGGTGGGTATACAAGCACCGCAATTCGAATTATTTGATCAGACAAATACTAAGCATAGCCTTAGTGATTATTTAGGAAAATGGGTTGTATTGTATTTTTATCCTAAAGACGGTACGCACGGCTGCACTAAACAGGCATGTGCGTTCCGTGATGATATCGCAACACTGAATAACCTAGGTGTACAAGTATTTGGAGTGAGTGTAGATACAATACAAAGTCATTCTGAATTTGCTAATAAATACAGTCTCCAGTTCCCATTGCTTGCGGATATAGGAGGTGAAATTGCTGCCATCTATGGATCATTAACAAAAATAGGTCCGATGAAATTTGCTAAACGGCATACTTTTATTATTAATCCTCAAGGAAAATTTGCAAAAATATATCGCTCGGTAAAGCCCGCTACACACAGCGATGAAATTATCGCTGAAATCAGAAATCTTCAGTACTAAATTGATCAAGTCTGATATTATCCTAAAATAACCACATCACTTAAGGTGTCCTTGTCGCATATAGCTGCATAAGGGTGAAACAGGGAAACTTGTGAAAAACAAGTGCTGCCCCCGCAACGGTAATTGAGTTTTGGTAATTCATTTGTCCACTGTGTTATTTAACATGGGAAGGCGAATTACTTGTTTATCTGACAGATTAAACACTCATTAGCCCGGAGACCGGCCTTACGTGACTCAGAAAACTGCGGCGGGCGGTTCTGGCTGAAGTTCAAAATGCACAACTTAAGTTGTGCGCTTCGCTGTGCGTCTGCGATCAAATTTGATTAAGGACATCTATGCGTTTACTACTATGCTGTTTACTATTAATTATTCTTTCTGGCAAAACAGTTTTTGCTAATGATGATGAAGTAATCGTATTAAGTGCCACAAGGATTTCTGTCCCTGAAAAAGAAGTGGGTGGCTCAGTAACCATTATCACAAGAGATGAAATCGAAAAAAGTAATGCGGTAACACTGGTTGAGTTATTGCGCATAGTTCCTGGAGTCGCAATAAGTCAGTTAGGCCCATATGGTTCTCAAACACAAGTTCGTATCCGTGGTGCTGAGGCAAACCATGTATTAGTTTTGATCGATGGCGTTGAAGCGAATGATCCGGCATCAGGCTCAGAGTTTAATTTTGCAAATTTATTACCAGGTAGCATAGAGCGTATAGAAGTTATGCGTGGATCTCAAAGTTCGGTTTGGGGAAGCGATGCTTTGGCGGGAGTTATTAATATCCAGACTCGAGCTGGTCGTGGTGAAACTTTATTTTCTAGTTCAACTGAAGTGGGTTCTCATGATTTTATTCGTAGTTCAGTATCTGCCTCAGGAGGGTTTGGGGGGTTAAAATACTATTTGCAGGGTTCTTATTTAGACACACACGGTGCAAATATTTCTGAGCAAGGTACGGAAGATGATGGCTATGACCAGACTGGCATAGTTTTCAATTCTCAATATGAATTTAATCCAGCATTAATATTTGGTGTAAATGCAAGATATATTGATTCGTCAAATGAGTTTGATGATGGTGCATTTGGTGCACCCGTCGATGCAGATAATATTTCAGATACGGAACAATTTTATGGTGCGACGTTTTTGCATTTATCTATGTTTGACAATCGTTGGAATCATAAATTCACAGCTAGTCTTACAGACACTCGCAATCAAAACAAAGATACCTTCGGAAAGAATAGGACAGAAGGAGAAAAATTAAAGTTCGATTATCTGTCTGAAGTCACTTTTAACACTAGTATATTTTCAGATGAACAACACAAATTACTATTTTCGATTGAGCAAGAGGATGAGCGATTTAAGCAAAGGGGAGCAAGCTCATTTGGTGATCCAAATCAAAATCAAGATATAAAAAATATCGGGCTTGCAGCTGAATATCGGTTGAGCATGTGGGATCAATTATTTCTGTCTGCCTCTATAAGAAAAGATGATAATGATCAATTTAAAGATCGAGATACCGTTCGGTTCACAAGTGCATATAACTTTCCTCGTTCAGGAACAAAGATTCGTGCCGCGTACGGAACGGGCGTAAAAAACCCAGGGTTTAGTGAGCTGTTTGGGTTTTTCGAAGGATCATTTACGGGCAATCCAGATTTAAAGCCTGAAAAATCAGAATCTTGGGAGTTTGGTATCGATCAGTCCTTTATGGGTGACAGTGTGCATGTAGGTACAACACTGTTTTGGGAAGATCTAAAAGATGAAATTACTACTGTGTTTTTTCCGGTAAACACTGCGGTTAATCTGGAGGGCAGAAGCGAGCGTAATGGCGCAGAGTTTTATTTTGATGCTCAGTTTAGTAACCGTTTTGATGTACGAGGTGCTTATACTTATACCGATTCTACCGTACCAAATGTAAATGATATGCAAGTAAGAGAAATACGCAGACCCAAAACGGTTGCGAGTCTACAATTTAATTATGAAACGCTATCCGGAAAGGGAAATCTGCATGCTGCGCTGAACTATGTAGATGAGCAACTTGATTCAGATTTCTCAACTTTCCCAGCTGGTGAAGTCAAACTAGATGATTATTATTTGGTAAATGTGAGTGGGTCATATGATGTTGCGGAAAACTTCAGTTTATATGCGAGAATAAATAACCTGTTGGATGAAACCTATCAAGATGTGTATGGGTATGAAACATTAGGGCAAACAATTTATGCAGGAATTAAGGTGAATTTGTAATGGCGAATCGTTTAACAAGGATATATACCAAAACCGGTGATAAAGGTGATACCGGGCTTTCTACAGGCTTGCGTGTTCGAAAAGATTGTCCTCAGATTCATGCGATAGGTGAAGTAGACGAATTAAACTCTGTAATTGGAATGGTGGTCGCACATGATATGCCGCCAGAATTAAAAGCAATATTTATTCATATTCAGCATCAGCTTTTTAATGTGGGTGCCGAGTTGAATAATGCTGAACTCAAATTTATGAACGAGCATATTGTTAAAGAATTAGAAGGAAGGATTGATTCCTATAATAAGAGTCTGCCGCCTTTAAAGAATTTTATTTTACCAGGTGGTGG
>JBOEHC010000171.1:0-551 GCA_050633765.1 Gammaproteobacteria bacterium | reverse complement strand
TACAAGAGCGCATGGCAAAGCTTGCCGGCGGTGTTGCAGTAATCAAAGTAGGTGCAGCGACTGAAGTTGAAATGAAAGAAAAGAAAGCACGTGTTGAAGATGCATTGCATGCAACTCGCGCTGCAGTAGAAGAAGGTGTAGTTCCTGGTGGTGGCGTTGCGTTGTTACGTGCTCGTAAAGCACTTGATGGCTTAAAAGGCGACAACCATGAGCAAGATCTAGGTATCGGTATTGCAAGAAAAGCAATGGAAGAGCCACTACGTCAAATCGTTACTAACGCAGGTGAAGAAGCTTCGGTGATTCTTGCAAAAGTAGACGACGGTAAAGGTAACCACGGTTACAACGCTGCTACTGGCGAATTTGGCGACATGATTAAGATGGGTATTCTTGATCCAACTAAAGTGTCACGTACTGCATTGCAAAATGCAGCTTCAATTGCAGGCTTAATGATCACTACTCAAGCAATGGTTGCAGATGCGCCAGCGCCAGAAGAGCATGATCACGGTCCAGCGATGGAAGACATGGCGGGCATGGGCGGCATGGGTGGAATG
>JBOEHC010000170.1:0-10212 GCA_050633765.1 Gammaproteobacteria bacterium | reverse complement strand
ATGATTTCATGCGTTCACAGCATAAAGATATGCTCGATAATATCGATAGCACAGGTGATTATAATGATGATATTGAAGCCGCACTTAAAAATGCAATTGAAGACTTTAAAGCTAAAGGCGCCTGGTAAATTAGTTGAGTAAATTTGCAGGGTAATGAAATAGCGATAGATTAAAAGTTAACGACTAATGGCAAACGAAAAAGAANNGCCATGGAAATGGTGGCGGCGAGTAAAATGCGTAAAGCGCAAGATCGCATGAAGGCAACTAGACCTTATGCTTCAAAAATGCGTAACGTAATCGGGCATCTTGCTAATGCCAACACCGAATATAATCATCCATTTTTGCTTGAGCGAGAAGGTGTTAACCGTGTTGGTTATATTATTATTTCTAGCGACCGTGGACTATGTGGCGGTTTAAACATCAACTTGTTTAAAACTGCACTTAAAGATATGCAGGAATGGCAAGATAAAAATGTGGAAATTGATTTTTGTTTAATTGGTGCTAAGGCAACACAATTTTTTAAAAAGTTTTCTGGAAATATCGTTTCACAAGTATCTCATCTAGGCGACGAAGTGCATTTAAATGAACTTATTGGTACGGTTAAAGCAATGCTGGATGCTTACACTGAAGGGAAAGTTGATCGTTTATTCTTGGTTGAAAATGAATTTGTAAACTCAATTACACAAAAACCAAAAGTTTCTGCTTTGCTGCCATTGGTGCCAGAAGATAATGATGAATTGAAACATCACTGGGATTACATCTATGAGCCAGATGCAAAATCTGTATTAGACGGATTATTAACTCGTTATGCAGAGTCGATTGTTTATCAAGGTGTAGTCGAAAACGTGGCCTGTGAAATGGCAGCAAGGATGGTGGCCATGAAAAGTGCATCAGACAATGCAGGCGATCTTATTTCAGACTTGCAGTTGGCTTATAACAAAGCACGTCAAGCTGCAATCACGCAAGAAATTTCAGAAATCGTTGGCGGTGCTGCAGCGGTTTAACATTTAAATTATTTTTGTAAAGAGGAAGTAACATGAGTGCGGGTCAAATAGTTGAAATCATCGGCGCGGTTGTAGACGTCGAATTTGCGCGTGACAATGTGCCCAATGTTTATGATGCATTAATCGTAGATGAACAAAATCTCACGCTTGAAGTACAGCAGCAATTAGGTGACGGTGTTGTAAGAACGATCGCGATGGGTGCGTCTGACGGATTGCAACGTGGTCTAGGTGTTACTAATACTAATGCGCCAATTTCAGTACCTGTTGGTGAAAAAACATTAGGCCGTGTTATGAATGTACTTGGTGAGCCAGTAGATAATGCAGGACCTGTTGGCGCGGAATCAACCATGCCAATTCATCGTGCGCCACCAACCTTTGAAGAGCAAGCAGGTGGTAATGAGCTATTAGAAACCGGCATTAAAGTAATCGACTTATTATGCCCATTCGCCAAGGGTGGAAAGATTGGTTTATTTGGTGGTGCGGGTGTAGGCAAGACCGTTACCATGATGGAACTGATTAATAACATCGCTAAGAAACACTCTGGTTTATCTGTATTCGCGGGTGTTGGTGAACGTACTCGTGAAGGAAACGATTTCTATTACGAAATGCAGGAAGCAGGCGTACTCGATAAGGTAGGTATGGTTTATGGCCAGATGAATGAGCCTCCTGGTAACCGTCTTCGTGTTGCATTAACCGGTTTGACGATGGCGGAATATTTCCGTGATCAAGGCAAAGACATGCTGTTATTTATCGATAACATTTATCGTTATACCTTGGCGGGAACAGAAGTATCTGCACTACTTGGACGTATGCCATCGGCGGTGGGTTATCAGCCAACACTTGCTGAGGAAATGGGTGCCTTACAAGAACGTATTACTTCGACCAGTTCAGGTTCAATTACTTCTATTCAGGCGGTATATGTACCTGCTGATGACTTAACTGATCCATCACCCGCTACGACTTTTGCTCACTTGGATGCGACGGTAGTACTTTCAAGACAAGTTGCTGAGCTAGGTATTTACCCAGCTGTAGATCCATTGGATTCAACAAGTCGCCAACTTGATCCATTAGTGATTGGTCAGGAGCATTACGACACAGCGCGTGCAGTGCAAAACACTTTGCAACGATTTAAAGAACTAAAAGATATTATTGCAATTCTGGGTATGGATGAATTATCTGAAGAAGATAAACAAGTTGTATTCCGTGCTCGTAAAATTCAACGATTCTTGTCTCAACCTTTCGCAGTTGCTGAAGTATTTACCGGCACACCAGGTGCGTTGGTTTCGCTACAAGATACCATCTCTAGTTTTAAAGCAATTGTGGATGGCGAGTATGATCACTTGCCTGAACAAGCGTTCTATATGCAAGGCGGTATTGAAGACGTGGTTAAAAAAGCAGAAGAGCTTAAGGACTAATTGTGGCAACAAGCATGCATTTAGATGTTGTGAGCGCAGAAAAAGAATTATTTTCTGGCACTGTTTCTGCTGTATTTGCACCTGCACAAATGGGCGATGTAGGTATTTATCCTCAACATACACCTTTGGTAACCGGGCTGCGTCCAGGTGAACTAAAGATCGAAGTAGAGGGGGAAGAAGACCAATATCTATATGTATCTGGCGGCATTCTTGAAGTACAGCCTAAAGTAGTCACCGTTCTTTCTGATACGGCGATACGTGCAGAAGATCTAGATGAAGCAAAAGCTTTGGAGGCTAAGCAACGTGCTGAAGATGCATTAAAAGATCAGCAAGGCGATTTTGATGCGGCCAAAGCCCAGGCTGAGCTTGTTCGTGCAGCTGAACAATTACGTATGATCGAAAGAATGCGTAAAATCCGAAAATAAATTTTATAAGTAAAAACAAGCTTTTAGCTAACCTTCAAGGCTAGATATAGCTAGTCTATCCCACCAATTTTCCCACCGAATCAAATTTAGCTTTTCTTTTATTCTTTGCATTGCATAAACTGATGCACTACATGTTTAGTAACACATGATTTTGATGTATTACAGCTAACTATAATCATATTCAATACAAAAACATCATATGGGCTTAGAAGTCATCATTCTCGCTGCGGGTAAGGGTACTCGCATGAATAGCGATTTGCCAAAAGTGCTGCACAAAGTTGCTGGTAAAGCTTTGCTAGGCCATGTAATTGATTGTGCAAAACTGCTTATGCCAGACAGCATACACGTAGTTATCGGCCAAGGTTCGCAGCTAGTAAAAAATACATTTAGTGAAGAAAATATTAACTGGTGCATACAAGAAGAGCAGTTAGGCACTGGTCACGCTGTCCAGCAAGCACTGCCAAATATTGAAGACCAGCAAAATGTATTGGTTCTTTATGGTGATGTACCTTTACTGAAAAGTAACATATTAAAATTATTGATTGATGACTTAGCCAATAATCAACTCACATTACTATCGGCAAAGCTAAATGATCCTACAGGTTATGGGAGAATTGTACGACATAACAATAAAGTTCGACGCATCGTGGAACAAAAAGACGCTGATGAAGAAACGTTGTCTATTTCCGAAATTAACAGTGGAATACTTGCATGTAATGCTGCAAAGCTTAAGCATTGGCTATCACAAACTAATGATAACAATGCACAACAAGAATATTATCTAACAGATTGCATCGAAATAGCAGTTAATGAAAAAGAAAATGTTGAAGCAATAATTTGCGCAAGCGAAGAAGAAATACTGGGTATAAATAATAAGCTGCAGCTCGCACAAGTTGAAAGAATTATTCAAGTACAATTTGCAGAAAAATTAATGGCTAACGGCGTAACCCTGGCCGACCCTGCACGAATTGATGTTCGTGGCCAGCTAGAAACAGGTAAAGATGTTGAAATTGACATCAACAGCGTGTTCATTGGCGAAAATATTTTGGGAGATAATGTAATCGTTGGTGCAAATGCAGTGATTATTAATTCACAGATAAGCACTGGAACACGCATTCACGCCAATTGTCATATAGAGAATGCTGTTATTGGTAAGCAATGTGAACTGGGGCCTTTTGCACGTATTCGGCCAGAAACTGTATTAGAAGAAAAAGTTAAGGTTGGTAACTTTGTTGAGATTAAAAAAGCTAATATCAATTCCAGAAGTAAGATTAATCATTTGAGTTATATAGGTGACAGCGATTTAGGCCAAAACGTTAATATCGGTGCCGGCACTATTACCTGTAATTATGATGGAGCTAACAAACATCATACCTCTATAGGTGATAATGTGTTCGTAGGTTCAGATACGCAGTTTATAGCACCCGTAACAGTAGGAGATGGTGCAACCGTTGGTGCAGGCTCGACTATAAGCAAAGATGTACCGAAAAATAAACTAACCTTGTCGCGTAGCAAGCAAATAAGTATAGATAGCTGGAAACGTCCTGAAAAAGCCTCTAAAAAATAATTTGAAAATAGAAATGAGCTAAGTAAAAGAACATCATATGTGTGGAATCGTTGGAGCAATTGCTAATCGTGATATATCCCCTGTATTGCTGGAGGGATTACGCCGCTTGGAATATCGTGGCTATGATTCTGCTGGTATGGCCGTATTAACCGATGGTGAATTAAAGCGTGTTAGAAAAACGGGTAAAGTTAATGAACTCAGTTTAGCTTTAGACAAAACAGCTCTCATAGGACATCTTGGCATTGCACATACTCGATGGGCTACACACGGTGCACCTGCTGACAATAATGCTCACCCGCATATCTGTAATAATAAAGTTGCTATTGTTCATAATGGAATAATAGAAAATTTCGAAGAACTGAAATCAAACCAGAGTAAACAAGGCTTTACTTTTACATCAGATACTGACAGTGAGGTAATTGCACACCAAATTGTATTCTATTTAGATCAAGGCTCAAATCTTTATCAGGCTGTGCAGCAAACATTACAAGATATTAAAGGCGCTTATGCTTTGGGCGTGATAGATAAAAATGACCCTGAGAAATTAATTGCCGCACGTCATGGCAGTCCTTTAGTTATAGGTATTGGTGAAACAGAAAATTTTATTGCTTCAGATGTTCAAGCGCTACTAAAAGAAACTCAAGATTTTATCTTTCTAGAAAATGGTGATATTGCTGAAATTAGCTGTAACGAAATAAACATCTATGATGAAAATGGTGATGTAGTAGAAAGACCTATTACTGTAAGCAAGTTAACTGCAGATGCTACAGAGAAAGGCGGCTATCCGCATTACATGCTAAAAGAAATCTACGAACAACCACAAGCGATAGCAGATACTCTTGAAGGTAGGCTTATTAATGGTCGAGTGGCAGAGCAAATTCTAGGCCCACAAGCAAAAGAAATCTTGGATAAAACTAAAATCATTCAAATTATTGCATGTGGTACAAGTTTTCATGCAGGTTTGATTGCAAAATTCTGGTTTGAAGAGATAGTAGGTATTCCTTGTTTTGTCGACGTAGCGAGTGAGTTCCGTTACCGTAAACATGTCGTTCAAGCGGGTACATTGTTTGTCACCATATCCCAGTCTGGAGAAACAGCAGATACGTTGGCTGCATTACAGCAAGCAAAACAAGAAGATTATGTGGGCTCATTAGTGATCTGTAATGTTCCTGAAAGTTCATTGGTGCGCGAGTCTGATCTTGTTTTAATGACGCACGCTGGCCCAG
Source organism: Gammaproteobacteria bacterium (assembly GCA_050633765.1). GTDB lineage: Bacteria > Pseudomonadota > Gammaproteobacteria > UBA4575 > UBA4575 > JABDMD01. The sequence continues at coordinate 4,575 of JBOEHC010000170.1, read as the reverse complement.
AGATTGGTGTGGCTTCTACCAAAGCGTTTACTACACAACTGGTAGCACTTCTACTGTTAGTCATTACAGCCGGCCGCCGGCATGCTATGCATGATGAACTTGAGAAAATTTTAGTTGAGCAGTTAATAAATCTGCCTAGTCGAATCAATAAGGTGCTAGATCTTGATTCAACGATTAAAAAGCTTGCTAAACATTATAGTGATAAAAATCACGCTCTATTCTTAGGTCGCGGTATTCACCATCCTGTGGCGATGGAAGGTGCCTTAAAACTCAAAGAAATTTCTTATATACACGCAGAAGCTTATCCAGCAGGTGAATTAAAGCATGGTCCAATTGCTTTAGTTGATGATCAAATTCCTGTAATTACCGTTGCACCAAATGATGAATTGCTAGAGAAACTAAAATCAAACTTAGAGGAAGTGCGTGCGCGTGGTGGTGTTTTGCATGTTTTCGCAGATGCCAATTCAGGTTTCACTTCTGAACCAGACACAATTGTGATAGAAGTTGATGCGCCAGATAATGCTGTTGCACCAATTATCTTTACCATTCCATTACAAATACTTTCGTATCATGTAGCCATTCTCAAAGGGACTGATGTCGATCAACCGCGTAATCTCGCAAAGTCAGTTACTGTAGAATAATATTTTAGTCATATATCTGCGTGTATTATTAGGATAATAGACATTCTATAATTCAATTATGGCACTTAAAAATTCAGCATATTCTTACGGATTGGTTGCTAAATGGTTGCATTGGAGTATAGCAATATTATTTTTGTGTTCTTATGTAACGGTAAAGTATCGTCATTGGTTTACTACGAAAGAAACCCCAGAAAATTGGACAGCGCTACAACTGCACCTATCGGTAGGTATTACGATAGCCGTATTGGTCGGACTACGAATAGTTTGGCGATTAATGAATCGTACTCCCGACAAAGAGCCAGGCAGTCAAGTTGCTCACCTAGTAGCAAAGCTTGGGCACTATGCGCTTTATGGAGTCATGATCCTTATGCCTATAACCGGTTATATTGGTACGGGTGTTAACACTGAATACTTTTTCTTATTTGATATTCCTAAATTTGAGAGTACTAACTTATTTTCTAGTGTTGTTACAAATGGATTAGGATTGACATTTAAGGAGTTTGAAGCGCCTATAGATTTTATTCATAAAGATCTTGGTGGTGAATTTATTGTTTTGCTTTTAATCGGCGGGCATATACTCGCTGCTATGTATCATCACTTCATAAAAAATGACCGCACATTACGTAAAATGACAATAGATCGAGCATGATAATATGCGGAAACAAAATATTGAAACGGTTAGCGAATTAATTAAGCAATAAACAGGGTAATTCCATGCAATATATAAAAAATACTTTTTTATTTCTAATTATTTTTCTTTTTGCTCTCAGCTATTTGCATGCTGCTGAAATAGAACGAGGACCTAAAGAAGGTAGCAAGATAAAAAATTTTTCTGGCACTACAATGAATGGCGATGACTTTCAATTATCTAAATTAATAGGTCAGGGCTCAGTGGTTATCGTGATGCTGCGTGGCTTTCCAGGTTATCAGTGTGCAGTATGTTCTACACAAGTAGCAGGTTATATTGCTAAAGCAAAAGAATTTGAAAAACAGAGAAATACTCCAGTTGTATTTATTTATCCAGGGAAGGTAGAAAAATTAGAAAAACGTGCTAAAGAATTTACTGCACCTCTCGAAGAAAAAGAAGACTTACCCTATAATTTTATTTTTGTTATCGATCAAGATTATAAAATTACTAATCATCTAGGTCTAAGATGGAATGACCCTAAAGAAACAGCCTATCCAGCAGCATTTGTTATTGACCATGATGGTTATATTCAATATGCAAAAGTAAGTGATAACCATCGGGGTAGAGCAACCGCTGACGAAATACTAGAGTTTCTAGATATCATCCACTGATTCTTTCCACTATCTTTGGTTTCTGCATATTTTCATATGCTGTAATTATCAATACAAATATACGTATTTGAGGGAGAAATATGGAAGCTACTAATCCTTACGAAAGTCCTAAGTCGAATCCTGCAACATCATCAGAGCAAACTTATCCACCTAAATTTCTAGCAATAAATGGAAGAATAGGTAGGTTGAGATATTTAGCATATGGAATGATTGCTACCTTTTTAACAGTATTGGTACTGGGTATTTTATCCGCCATTATGATTCCTATGCTTGCGACTAGCGGCATGTCGGAATCTGTAATGATTATTATTTTCGGAATACTGTATTTACCTCTTATAGTATTTTCTATTATTTTTATGAAACGGAGATTAAATGACTTAGATAAAAGTGGTTGGTGGCAGTTACTCGCATACATTCCTTTAGTGGGAATATTATTTGCCATATATATACTTTTTTGGCCAGGCACAAAAGGTTCAAATACCTACGGTTTGCAACCAGCTAAAAATTCCCCATTGTTAATCATTGCTGGTCTGATATTGCCGATATTTTTAGTGGGAGTGCTCGCTGCTATAGCAGTTCCCGCATATCAAGACTATGTTCAACGTGCTCAGCAAACCATGGAAATACAAAATTAACCTAATCTTAATGCGAACTTAAAAAACATTGCCCTTATTAAAACGATAGAGCAAACTAATACCAAAGATTTTGGGAAGTTGGGAGGGAGGAGCTTCTTTGGTTCTATAGTTATTTAGTCAGTAGGCTATTTAGGGCAATGTAAAATCTTCTTTCTCTCTAGTTGAGTTCTAATATGTAGCCATAATAAAGAATTCCTGCTATAAGTAAATTTCATTATTTACATGATAGCAATCGGTTTTTTACATGGTGAATCTACCTACGGTTAAGCAACTCCGTTACTTAGTAGCGTTGGAAAAACATTTACATTTTGGCCATGCAGCGGAAGCATGTTTTGTAACTCAGTCTGCATTTAGTGTAGCAATCAAAGAATTAGAAACCTTGCTTAATGTTTCATTAGTTGATCGTACTAACCGCAGTGTAGTGTTCACCTCTGCAGGGAAGTTAGTAGCCCAACAAGCACGTTTAGCAATTTTTGATATGGAAGGTATCGTTGATATCGCCAACTCTGTTCAAGAACCATTGAGTGGAATGTTGAAAATGGGTGTTATCCCAACGATTGCCCCTTTTCTATTACCAAAAATTTTACCAAAAATTCGTAAGAGCTATCCTAAATTAGAACTATATTTAATTGAAGATCAGACGAAAAATATCCATCAGTTATTATTAGAAGGTGAATTAGATGTCTTATTGCTCGCGCTTCCGTATGAGCTAGCAAACACTGAAACTACTTCTATATTTAATGACCCATTCAAACTTGCCTATAAAAAAGGCACTACATTAATTGACCCTGAGAACTTCTCTCCTAATAAATACAATAAAGAATCAATCATGCTGTTAGCAGATGGCCATTGTTTGAGAGATCATGCGCTAAGTGCTTGCAGTTTGGGTCGCAAAGGAAGTATAAGTAAATTTTCTGCTAGCGGCTTATATAGTCTTATTCAAATGGTAGATAGCGACCTTGGCATTACTTTTATTCCACAAATGGCAATTGATAGCGGCCTATTGAAAAATACCAAGGTACACACAAAAGATTTAAAAGATAAATCCTATCGTGAAATTGGTTTAGCATGGCGTAAATCTAGTGTTAGAAAGCATGAGTTTACTTTGTTGGCTGATGTGATTAAGCAAGCAGTTAACTAGATTTCGCTTAATCGGTATCGCTTTACATAGTTATATAAAACATCTGTCGGCCGTATAACACCACTCGTACCTAAATGAATATAAGCCACTGTTTTTAATTAAATTAATGCGACTCGAAATGAGCGGTAATTGGAAGATTGTGTGAGCTAACTCAACTTTTTATTGAATATATGTCACTACACTGTACCTGTTAGTTGATTACTGAGGAGTAATATTACTACTGAAAAGGGCAAACCTATTGAAAGGTAGGGGCGCAAAATTACCGGTCTAAGGAAGCAAGGATTCTATGACAGCGGAATTACCAGATAGTGAACCTCTCTCTCCAACAACTCTCTCATTCTCTAAGTCTGAACGCTGTACCCCTTGCTTCCATTCTATTCATTAGACGTTTGTCTAATCTTACTTACAAAACAGTTAATATAATCTGTCTAAATATTAGACATTTTTTGTATTGCTCCAAATTACAAAGATAGCTATAGCTGCTATTATTAAATAAATAAAATCGTACATAGAACCTCCAGAAAATTAATTAAGAAAATCCCTTTAATTTTCTTCCTGCACAGAAATTATATTTATTTGTAAAAAATTTTCGATCAAAAATTATTTAATAATTTATATAACCATTATTTATAATATTTTTTATATCCGCCATGAGTACATGGATATGCGAATATGAGTTGCAACATGGATGACAGATGTGCAAGAAATGCAGGATGCAGTTTCTAGTGAGTTTCATCAAATCAAATATTTTGTTTGTACGACTGTTATTGGCCGAAAACAGACATAAATTAAACCACTGAGGGGGAAATCAAGTTGGATTCACTAAATAACAAGTCAAAAATGACTGCTTACGACCCAA
>JBOEHC010000169.1:0-7130 GCA_050633765.1 Gammaproteobacteria bacterium | reverse complement strand
ACCTGATTGGACATTAAGCGGTACATTCTTAGATGCAGAAAATGCTCATGCCATGTTTGTAGACGAAAATGGAGATGAACTTTTATTAGAGTTAGATGATGATATTCAAGGTTGTGACTTAGTTGAAGTATTGCAAGATTTTGCAAAACTTAAATGCAAAGGAAAAATTTATTCAATGCAGTTACGCAGCAGTGTTGGTGACATCATTTTACAAGCAGAATTTGAGCAGTCTTTGGAAAATAGTGAAACTATTGTCTTATCAAAAACTGAAGTTTCCGACTATATAAATGAGAAGCAAAAGTTAGTATCTGAAATAGGGTTTTTACCAGTAATGGAAGATGAGCGGGTGGTTGGTTTTAGCTTGTCAAAAATTAAACCTGATACAAAAGCGGCTACCTTGGGTTTGTATAATGGAGATGTGGTGACAGCTGTAAATGGTGTTCCCGCTGCAGATCCTGAATTTATGCAAACGGTTCAAGCGCTATCTAATGCCCCTGAAGTTAGCATACAAATCGATCGCAATGGCCAGATTATGGCGTATACATATATATTAGATTAAAAAGTAAGAATAGAAATTATAAATATAAATAAATCAATATTTTGTAGTATTTATTTAATATAAATACTCACTCTTGGCTATCAGCGCCATTTAGCCCATAAGATCGTGTTTGAGTTGTATGTTTGCGCTTACGGCAACGGTCTATTGCAGTACAATATTCATTATAAATAAGCCCCATTGAGCAGAGGATTTTCTGATGACATTACTCGTATGGTTGATAGTAATAGGCGCATTAGCGTTTGGTTTGGCTAAAGCTAGCTGGACATTTTCGGTTTGGACCGTAGTGATTGGTGGTGCACTTTTAGTTCTTTCCTTATCGCCGTTTTTAGGCGGCATCTCAATGTTGATACTTTGGCTGCTATTTATTCCTCTAGCACTATTAAATGTATCAAATTTAAGAATCTCGATGCTTAGCAAGCCAATGCTTGCTTATGTAAAAAGAATTTTACCACCCATGTCGGATACAGAACGAGATGCAATTGAAGCTGGTACCGCCTGGTGGGAAGCGGAATTGTTTCGTGGTAATCCAGAGTGGGGCCAATTACTCAATCATCAAGTATCTGAACTATCAGCTGAAGAGAAAGCGTTTATAGATGGTCCCGTAAATGAGCTTTGTAGCATGATCGATGATTGGGAAGTGACTAATGATTTAAATGATCTATCTCCACAAACTTGGGAATTTATTAAGAAGAATAAATTTTTGGGAATGATAATTCCTAAGAAGTATGGTGGTTTAGAGTTTTCGGCTATCGCACATTCATCAGTGGTAATGAAGATTTCTACTCGTAGTGGAACAGCAGGTGTATCTGTTATGGTGCCCAACTCGCTAGGGCCAGCTGAATTGTTATTACACTATGGAACCGAAGAACAAAAAGATCATTACCTACCGCGTTTAGCTATCGGTGAAGAAATACCTTGTTTTGCATTGACCGGGCCAAGTGCAGGTTCAGATGCAGGCGCAATTCCTGACACAGGTGTGGTGTGTAAAGGAAAGTATAATGGCAAAGAAGTATTAGGGCTTCGGCTTAATTGGGAAAAGCGTTACATCACATTAGGCCCAGTGGCTACAGTATTGGGTTTGGCATTTAAAGCCTATGATCCAGATGGCTTGCTTGGTGATAAAGAAGATCTCGGTATAACTTGTGCGCTCATTCCTACGACTACACCTGGCGTGAGCATAGGGAACCGTCATAACCCGCTTAATTCTGCATTTCAAAATGGCCCCAATTGGGGTAAAGATGTATTTATTCCAATGGATTGGATTATTGGTGGCCAAGAACAAATTGGTAAAGGCTGGCGCATGCTAGTCGAGTGCTTATCCGTAGGGCGCGGTATTTCATTACCGGCATTAGGTACAGGGGCAGGTAAGTTTGCAAGTTATATGACGGGTGCCTATGCAGCCGTGCGTAAACAATTCAATGTGCCGATAGGCAAATTTGAAGGCGTTGAAGAGGCCTTAACTAGAATTGGTGGGCTGACCTATATGATGGAAGCTGGCCGTAGATTAACTGCATCTGCAATTGATCATGGTGAAAAACCTTCTGTTGTTACAGCAATACTTAAATATCACAATACTGAAGGTATGCGTCAAGTAGTCAATGATGCCATGGATGTGCATGGCGGACGCGGAATATGTATAGGTCCAAGTAATTATCTAGCACGTGCCTATCAATCTATACCCATTAGCATAACGGTTGAAGGTGCAAATATTTTAACGCGGAGTTTAATTATATTTGGGCAAGGTGCAATGCGTTGTCATCCTCATTTGATTGAAGAGGTTACGGCCGCTTCGCTTGATAATAAAGAGGAAGGATTGCGACGATTTGACCAAGCGTTATTCAGTCACCTTGGTTATGCAGTGTGTAATGGTGCAAGATCTTTTTTGTATGGCCTTACAAGAAGTCGATTAGCACCTAGCCCTATCGATGGACCAACACGAGGTTATTTTAAAAGGCTTGCAAGAATGTGTGCAAGTTATGCTTTTGTATCAGACTTTGCCATGCTGTTTTTAGGCGGTGGCTTGAAACGTAAAGAAAAACTCTCAGGTCGATTTGCTGATGCATTAAGTTATATGTATTTAACCTCTGCAATCTTAAAACGTTATGAAGATACGGGTCGTCCAGAAGAAGATATGCCCTTTGTAGAGTGGAGCACTAAATACTGTTTGTACAATGTTCAAGATGCATTAGATGAAATTTTACGTAATTTCCCATCAGTGATTGTTGGGCAAATATTACGTGCAATAGTATTTCCAACTGGAAAGAGCTTGCGTTATCCAAATGACAAGGTTGGACATGAAGTTGCCAAGCGATTAATCGAACCATCTGAGACCTTAGATCGATTAACCGATGGTGTATATAAGACGACCGATCCCAATGATCCAATCGGTTGTGTGCAATATGCATTTCTAGCAGTAAATGCGGCAAAAGAGGCTGAGCGTAAACTTAAAAAAGCACGTATTCGTCCATCAGAATTAGGAATGCCAACAAACTGGTTAGAGGATGCCATCACGCAAGGGATAATTACACAAGAGGAAGCTAAGCTTGTAGAGGTGTCACATAAGGCGACACGGGATGCGATTATGGTAGATGACTTTCCACCAAAGAAAGCTGCAGCAACGCGTAAAAAACCAAAGAAAGCAGCATAGAGAAGATTAAATGTCCGATGCAGAACTAGGTGGTGCAATTAAGCGGTTAGAAAATTTCGAACCGTTTAAAATGATGCAAGTGAAAATTCTGGAGCTAACACCAGATTGGCGTTCGATAAAATTACTACTGCCATTGTCAGAAGCTGCAACGAATCATCAAGGTACGATGTTTGGTGGATTCATGGCCTCACTAGCAGATCCTGTGGCAGCGCTATCATGTGGGAAGCTATTTCCAGGTTACGCTGCATGGACACGTAAACTCACAATCGATTTTTTGCGAGCAGGAACTACTGATCTAGTATTACGTTTTGATTTCCCATCTGAACTTGAACCCATAATTAAAAAAGAGCTGCAGGAAAAAGAACGTAGCACTCCAACTTTTACATACTCATATTATTTAGATGATGGAACGCTCTGCGCTGAAATTAACTGTACCGTGGCAATTCGGCCTCAAGGCTATATGAAAAAATAAAGTTATTAATCTATAAGAATATAATGAAATATTTTCTAAACTAATTTGATGTGTCTAAATTGAAAAAATGAATAAGATTAGATGAATAGAATAGGGCACATTATAATTTTCAAATAATTTTATTGGTTATTTATCATGTATCTGGGTAGTCGGATAATTTGAGAGCGAGGATGCATTTCTTGTCTTGAGATTTAAGCCGGTCATCCAAGTATGACTATAAATTGGGTTAAAATCACGTAACTTGGTATATATGAGTACACCAGAATTTGATAAATTTGACCTAGAAGGTTTGTCATTAGAAGAGGTGGAGCCAGCTAAACCTGTCGAGGTGAAGTTGCCTGAAAATCTACCTAAGGATCAAATTGAAGAGCCAATCGAGCAAGCCACTGAGCCAGGACTTGCGAGCATTGATGAAGTTGCCGAAACAAATGAAGAGCAAATCGTTTGCCCTAAGTGCGAATTAGTTCAGCCAAAAGTAGAGCAGTGTTCAGGTTGTGGTGTGTATATAGCAAAAGCACAAGCCCAGATCGGGCAATCAAAAATCGAAATTACAGCAGTAAAGTTTTAAAAATCTTAGCTGAGAAGTAGCTTATTTCATAACCACCGTTAATTTATGTTCGATATCAGTTTTCGAATGCTTTTAATATAAGTTGCTAGATACTTTTTAATTGTTATTGAAGTGATTTGAGTAATACATATATCGCACCAGTTCCCCCATCGTTTGGTCTGGCAGAGCAAAAAGCAAGAATCTCGTCACGTTGTTGTAGCCATTTATTAACCATTGGTTTTAGCTTTGGTCCTTGATTACTAGAGCGATAACCTTTCCCATGAATAATTCGAACGCAACGAACATTGTTTTCACGTGAATTCAGGATGAAATTCGCTAAGGCAATTTGAGCTTCTGGTCTGGTATGTCCATGTAGATCCAATTCAGCGCCAATACTATACTGGCCTTTTTTGAGCTTTTTGAAGATATTCTTTTGAATTCCAGAACGACAGAAAGATAGGCTGTCACCAGGTTGTAAGTCTTCAACATCAAGGCTAACTTCTAGGGATTCTTTCAAAACCCGCTTCTCGTCTTTTAGCTTTTGTTGAGGGGTAGGAGTTGGTTTAGGTTTAGGAGTTTGGATATCAGCCCGATTATGATGCTCCTCATTTAGTGGCTTTACGCTATCTAGTAAGTCAGCAAAGCGAACATTATCATCTGATTTTGAATCTACCTTGAAATTTTTGTCCTTGGGCATCAGTAAATTTCCATTTTAATGTTTGAATTTGCTACTATTTCTCTAACTATACGAAGTAGTATTCTACCTGTCGTCAGTATTAATTTTACCCTTATTCAGTACAACTCATGCACCTATTATTAAGTAATGATGATGGTATAGACGCCATTGGTCTTAAATCACTTGCCGAAGCCATGGCTCCGTTAGGGAAAATATCTGTGGTCGCGCCAAACCGTAACCGCAGTGCAGCAAGTAATTCTTTGACTCTAGAGCGCCCGATTCGTGCCCAAGAAGTAGCAAAAGATTGGTATAGCGTCGACGGTACTCCAACCGACTGTGTGCATTTAGCCATTACCGGTTTATTAAAAGACGAGCCTGATATTGTGGTATCAGGGATCAATGCTGGAGCGAATTTAGGCGATGATGTAATTTATTCAGGTACTGTAGCTGCCGCTATTGAAGGTCGTTTTTTAGGTTTGCCAGCCGTGGCGATATCGCTTACTTCGTTCCAGCCTAAGTTCATGCAAGATGCTGCACAAGTGAGTGCAAAGTTGGTTGCAAATCTTACCGACACAACCTTACCCAGTGATGTCATTATTAATATAAATATTCCAGATATTGCTAAAAATGAAATAAAAGGCATGCAGACGACTCGATTAGGAAATCGTCATAAAGCTGAACCGGTTGTCGAAGCACAAGACCCTCGTGGCAAACCTATCTACTGGGTGGGTGCAGCAGGGCCCGAACAAGATGCTGGAATAGGTACAGATTTTCATGCAGTAAATAATAATTATGTTTCTGTTTCTCCTATGCATCTTGATTTGACGCATTACAAAGCAATGCAAGATGTAGAAGATTGGTTATCAACGTGCAAACTATGAGCTTTTTAATATGAATTCAAAACTTCATGCAGGTATTGGCATGACTTCTCAACGCACGCGAGATAGGTTGATCACTCGATTAGAAGAAAAAGGTATTCATAACGAACGAGTACTAGAAGCGATGCGCATGACACCAAGACATTTGTTTGTGGATGAAGCGTTGGCGTCACGTGCGTACGAAGATACTGCATTACCAATAGGTCATAAACAAACCATTTCGCAACCATACGTAGTTGCACGAATGACAGAGGCGATAATAAAAGATGGTATTCCAAAGAAGGTGTTAGAGGTAGGCACGGGCTCGGGTTATCAAGGCGCGATTCTTGCGGCCTTAATAAAAGATGTTTATACCGTTGAGCGAGTTGAACCGTTATACCAACAAGCAAGAAGACGAGCTATGGACCTTGGGTTACGGAATATTAGATTTAAGTTAACCGATGGTGCGTGGGGTTGGGAAAGTTACGCACCTTACGATGCAATTGTGGTGACGGCTGCACCAAAAGAGATTCCTGAAGCACTGATTGAACAGTTAGGTGTAAACGGTCGTTTGGTAATTCCAGTAGGCAAAACAACGGAAGTACAAGATTTGTTGTTATTGCATAAAACTAATCAGGGTATAAAACAGGAACGACTTGATGGAGTGAGCTTTGTTCCACTTATACAAGGAAGTGTGTGAGTACTATCAATTCTAAAGATTTTCTACGATGAGATTATTTGCAAGTCTTTATGAAAAAGTCATGGGATGGTCAAAACATCCTCATGCATCTTATTATTTAGGTGCATTAAGTTTTGCGGAATCTTCTTTTTTCCCTATTCCGCCTGATGTAATGCTCGCACCAATGTCCGTTGCGCGGCCAAATCGAGCATGGTGGTACGCATTTTTGACGACTATCACATCTGTGTTAGGAGGGATTCTCGGTTATTTCATAGGTGCGTTTGCATTTGAATTTATTGATCCGTGGCTACAAACGTCTTCATATTTATCAAAATTTGATACTGCTAAAGCATGGTTTGCAGAATGGGGTGTGTGGGTGGTTTTTGTAGCAGGATTTTCGCCTATTCCCTACAAGTTATTTACAGTTACTGCAGGGGTGCTTTCTTTAGCGCTTATTCCATTTATCATCGCGTCTTTTATTGGAAGAGGGTCACGTTTTTTCTTGGTTGCGGGCATTCTTAAGTATGCTGGACCAAAACTTGAACCCCTAGTGATAAAATATGTGGAATGGATTGGTTGGATTACTGTCTTATTACTCGTGACTATAGTAATTTATTTTAAATTTTTACATTAATGTTAAATACAATACGAAGAATAATATCAGGTTGCCTTTTATTATTTTTAATATTTTTT
>JBOEHC010000168.1:0-2072 GCA_050633765.1 Gammaproteobacteria bacterium | reverse complement strand
CCGCGAGCGGTCAGCGTGATGTCGAGGAGTTCTGCCGCCCGGCGGGCATCGTCGAAAAAAAGTTCGTAGAAATCACCCATGCGATAGAAGACGAGCATGTCCGGATAGTCGGATTTGATGCGCAGGTATTGCTGCATCATCGGCGTGTGTTTTATAGGAGGGCGTGCGATCATAGATGGCAGTCTAACGAAGAAAGCATTTTTAGGCAGCCCAAATAGTATCCAAGTAGCAAGAAAAATTATTTCATAAAAGTTATTTCATATTAGTGCTTAGCAATAATACATCGGTCAACAACCTCATCGAAAAGTTAGCTGAGAGACTGCAAGAAAAGAAGTTAATGCTTGCAGTGGCGGAATCTTGTACAGGCGGTTTGCTAGCACAACAATGTACTGAACTTTGTGGTAGCTCAAGCTGGTTTGAATGTGGGTTCGTTACTTATAGTAATGCTTCTAAAATTCGTCTATTAGACGTACAAGTTGATGTGTTAAATGAAAATGGGGCAGTAAGTTCTCAAGTAGCAGATCAAATGGCAGAAGGTGTGTTAAGCCATAGTGATGCAGATATCAGTGCTTCAATTACCGGTATAGCGGGTCCAAGTGGAGGGAGTGATACGAAACCTGTGGGTACAGTATATATTTCAACAGCGGTTAAAAATCAATCAGCTGGTGCTACACATCATATATTTCAGGGGAATCGCCAATCTATTCGAGAACAAAGCATGCAGATGGCAATAACAAAATTAATATCGAAATTGGAACATATTTAATGAGTAAAAAGCGTTTATTTTTTGGTTTGCTGCCAGATAAAGAAGTTCATGAGCAGTTAACTGCATTATTAAGGGCTTTTCCTATTGTCCAAGGCGTCGAACCTGTGCCTAATAATAATCTGCATATTACTTTGCAATTCTTAGGTGACTTAGAAGCAAATGAGCGTAAGTGTTTGGAAAAGAAGATGGTGCAAACGTTTGTGCAAAACTTTTCGTTACGTTTGGACTTGTATGGATACTTTAAACTTTCGCAAACATTATGGCTTGGCTGTTCTTCTTATCCTAGAGAATTAACTAGATTAGTTAACCATCTAAAATCTATAGCAGATCATTGTGGTGCTAATACTGATGAGCGAATTTACAAGCCTCACGTGACCTTATTTAAGAAAGTTCCTAAAGCAGATTTTCCAGATATTCCTTTCACGATTACCTGGCATGCGACAGAATTTCATTTACTTGAATCGATTACTGATGAAAATATTACGCGCTATAATAAACTTGCTAGTTATTCGTTTTTAGATGAAATTTAAATTGTTTCATTAATTATTAAATTAACTAGTAAAAATTAGTGGCGTAGTCAGTGTTTTTGCACTTCGAATGTGCCAAGATAATCAATCTAATGATTCACCATTAGTAAAAAATTATATTCAAGACATAGGCTACGACAGTAGCCGTAAACGCAGGGGTAGAAATTCGTGGACGAGAATCGTAAAAAAGCTCTAGTGGCCGCACTAGGTCAAATTGAAAGACAATTTGGTAAAGGTGCAGTCATGCGTTTAGGTGATTCAACTGCTGCACGAGATATTGAAGTTGTCTCAACCGGTTCCTTAGCATTAGATGTAGCACTTGGAATAGGTGGTTTACCTAAAGGACGTGTGATTGAAATTTATGGTCCAGAATCATCGGGTAAAACCACACTTACTTTGCAAGCTATTGCCGAGTGCCAAAAGAATGGAGGTACAGCAGCATTTGTTGATGCAGAACATGCTCTAGACCCAACTTATGCCGAAAAAATTGGCGTCAATGTTGATGATCTTCTAGTTTCTCAACCTGACACAGGTGAACAGGCATTAGAGATAACCGATATGTTAGTGCGTTCTGGTGCAGTGGATATAGTCGTCGTTGACTCGGTTGCTGCATTAACACCACGTGCAGAAATTGAAGGCGATATGGGTGATTCGCATATGGGCCTACAGGCACGTTTAATGTCGCAAGCGCTGCGCAAACTCACCGGTAATATTAAGCGTTCGAATACCATGGTGATTTTCATCAACCAAATTCGCATGAAGATTGGTGTAATGTTTGG
>JBOEHC010000167.1:0-5264 GCA_050633765.1 Gammaproteobacteria bacterium | reverse complement strand
TATATGAGGAATATTATGAAACACTACCTTTTGATACCAGCATTAGCTCTCACCATGGCTACTTCAAGCGCATTCGCTAATTCAGATTTTGACAATGTGGAAAAGAATAATCATGAAACTGGAATTGGCTTTGGCGCAGGCTCAATGGCAGGTGGACTCGTCGCAGGCCCCTTAGGTTTCGTTACCGGTGCATTTATAGGTAGTTTGATTGGTGAAAATACCGCAAATGAAGCCAATATAAAGCATTTAAGTCACACAAATTCTCAGCTTGAGAACAAACTTAGTGAAAAATCGACTAAATTCGAAGAGTTAGAGGAAAATAGTTCTAGACAATCCCTAGTGCTCAATGATGCGCATCACACTATTGAAAAACTACTCATCCAAAACCAAGAACTGAGGATTCATGCTTTAAATTTCGATATTCAGTTTCGCACCAACTCGAGCAATATTGAAAAAAAATATCAACAATATTTAAATGATTTTGCAAATACTTTGAATGCAAATCCAAATATAGAGATTGAAGTGGCTGGTTTTTCAGATCGCACAGGAGATGAGAACTACAACTTAGATCTTTCAATTAAGCGAGCCTCACAAGTAAAAGAGTATCTTGTTAAACAAGGCATTAAAGAAGATCGAATCATCACATTAGCACATGGAGAAAGCCAACCCTTGCACCCAGAAGAAAACCTTGAAAACAATTTCTTTGATCGCAGAGTTACGGTTTATTTAAGGCCAATAGAGATTAGCTCTGAAAATATTGCTAGTGAGATTTCTACTTTAGAAAGAGAAATATCTGTCGCGAATAAATAGCAGAAGCTTAATCAATACTAAGGAAAAGAAATGCATCAATCTTTAATATGTTCTGCTCCTCCATCTGGCAGCCTTAGGGCTGCCTTTTTTTCGCTCGCTCTCATTATTATTACGTTGGTTACTTATAGTAGCGTCAGAGCTGATCAAGACATCATCCAAGATTTCACACAAGAAACCATCACTATCAATGATGTAGAAAGTGGAAGTCTATTAATCGAATCAAGTCAGTTAAGCAGCTACCACTTAGCGCCAACGGTTGATACTGATGTGCAAATGAATATTAATGGTCTGGTTGCTAGAGTAAATGTTACACAACATTTTACCAACCCTTCTAATGAATGGGTAAATGGTATTTATGTATTCCCTTTACCAGAAAATGCTGCAGTTGATCATATGAGCATGATAATTGGCGACCGCATCATTGAGGGGAAAATTAAAGAAAAGCAACAAGCAAAGAAAATTTACGAGCAAGCTAAGCAACAAGGAAAAAAAGCTAGCTTAGTCGAACAACAGCGCCCTAATATATTTACAAATTCAGTGGCTAATATTGGACCAAATGAAAAAATATCTATCTCAATTCAATATCAACAAACTCTTCAATATGACCAAGGTCAATTCTCAATTCGTTTCCCTATGGTAGTTGGTATTCGTTATATCCCTGGAGCTCAAAAAATTGCTGGATTTAAGGGCACTGGTTGGGCTATGAATACTTATGAAGTTCCGGATGCCAGCAGCATTACCCCACCAATTACCAATAAAAATCAAGGCTATGACAACCCCGTTTCTATAAATATTAATTTACAAGCAGGCTTCCCTCTAGTAAATGTTGCAAGCAGTTATCATCCGATTAGCAAGCAAACACATGATGCAAACCATTTTGAGATACAGCTAGCGCATTCTACTACACCAGCTAATCGAGATTTTGAATTAACTTGGCGCCCTCAGATTACACATGAGCCACAAGCTGCCCTATTCACACAAGACAAAGGTAATGATCGATATGCATTATTGATGTTGCTTCCACCTGAAATCGATTGGAATAAACAACAAACAATAGCTAAAGAGATGGTTTATGTAATAGATACCTCGGGATCAATGTCGGGTGAATCGCTACAACAAGCCAAACAAGCTCTGTTACTAGGACTCAATGAACTTAAGAGCGATGATTGGTTCAATATCATTCAATTTAACTCGTACACAGAATCTTTTTCTTCGCAAGCGTTACCTGCTAGAGAAAATAATATTGAACGAGCTAAAGCGTATATACACTCTTTATATGCAAACGGCGGCACTGAACTTGCGACAGCATTAAATACATCACTATCCAATATAAGCAAAAGCGATCGTATTCGGCAAGTAGTATTCTTAACAGATGGTAGTGTTGGAAATGAAGCGCAACTATTTAAAATAATCAATAAAAAATTAAATAACAGTCGTTTATTCACAATCGGTATTGGCTCTGCTCCAAACAGCTATTTCATGCATGAAGCCGCATCGTTAGGTCGTGGCACCTATACTTATATCGGCAAGATTGAAGAAGTAAAAGAAAAAATGTCTCAGTTATTTCATAAATTAAATCACCCAGTACTTAGTGATATTGAAATGCGCTGGCAAGATGAAAGTGAAGTAGATTATTGGCCAAACCCTATTCACGATCTATACATAGGTGAACCATTGATCGTTAGTTTGAAACTTCAAAAAAATCATACAAAATTGGAGCTTCATGGAAAAACTAACCAATCTAATTGGTCTACGATATTACCCATCACTAATAGTAGCCCTGCGACAGGCCTAGATGTTTTGTGGGCACGCAATAAAATTCAAAGCTTAAATCAAAAAATAAGTCGCGGGACTGATCCTGAAGAGATTAAGCAAGCCATCACTGAGCTTGGATTAAGACATCATATTGTTACTCAACACACAAGTTTAGTCGCTGTAGATATAACGCCTAGCAAACCTGCTGATGCAACCAACAAAGATAGAGTCGTGCCAGTGAAGAAACCACATGGGTGGGACATGAAAACACCTGGCTATCTCCCTCAAGGCGCAACCTCTGCACAGATGAGTTTAATTATCGGTCTGATTTTACTCTTTACAGGGTTGTATTTACGAAAGCATGCTATTCGTTAAGTTAGTAACTATAAAAAAACTTATTATTTTTTTAATCTTATTTGCGGGCTGCTGGCAATTTGGTTCGGGGAGTTATATTTACGCTAAAGCCCATCTCGCTCAATTATTACTAAATCATGCTTGGTCAAAAACTTTGAGAGGAGGCACGCAAGTTAAGCCTTGGGGATGGGCAGACACCTACCCTGTCGCCAAAATAACTTTCGACAATGAAGATAAACAATACATTGTTTTAGCTGGAGGTAGTGGACGCACCATGGCATTTGGACCTGGTCATGTAAGTTCAACTCCCTTGCCTGGCAATGGAGGAAATAGTGTAATTGCTGGGCATCGTGACACTCACTTTGGAGTGCTTCAAAATTTACAACTGGGCGATGAAATTCAGGTTCAAGTTCCTAAGCAGCATATACATTACAAAGTAGTTAACACTTCCATCGTCAATCAAAGTCAAACTGAAATAATGCATAACAGTAATGTTGAACTACTTACTTTAATAACATGCTATCCGTTTAACGCACTCCAAGCTGGTGGGCCATTACGCTATATAGTGCAAGCAGAACGTCTATAACTATCAATAACCTATACTTGATTTATCTAGCTTTCTAAAATACTTTAATTTTTTTCAGAATCAATTGATTTTTTATGTCGAATTAACAACTTTGCAACTGATAGTGTACTTTCTCGACTAAAATCTAAACCCATTCTATTATTTACAATCTCTATTAAGAGCTCTTCAATTTCTTCTGAAGTTTTATTATTTTCTAGATAACTGAGCACTTCGCTTACGTAGCCTCTATACTCATAGCGTGTAAAAGGCTCAGCCTTAAAGCCTAAAGGATCCCATATATAGAAGAGCACTTCATCTACACGTCTTTCGAGCTCATTTACTTGAGAAGCCTGCATAATTATTTCACATACATATCAACAATCGTCTTATCAAAAACTTCAGCAGAAAATCCTATCGTTTCTGAAAGTGTTGGGTGTGGATGAATCATTTCACCGATATCGTTTGAAGTAGCACCCATTTTAATAGCCAATGTTACTTCCGAAATCAATTCTCCAGCATTAGTTCCCACAATTCCAGCACCAATTATTTTTTTTGTTGATTTATCATAGACAGTTTTTGTTAAACCTTCTTTTCTATCAATACTTAACGCCCTTCCACTTGCAGCCCAAGGAAATATAGCCGTTTCATATTTGACGTTTAACTTCTTCGCATTTGCTTCTGTCATGCCTACCCATGCCACTTCAGGATCAGTGTAGGCAACCGACGGTATTAAAGTATCGTCGAAATGACTTTCATGGCCTGCAATAACTTCAGCTGCAACTTTTCCTTCATGAGAAGCCTTATGTGCAAGCATAGGTTGTCCAGCTATATCACCTACTGCAAATATATTTTTAACATTAGTGCGCATTTTATTATCTGTTTGAATATAGCCGTGATCATCTACTTTAATTCCTGCTTTTTCTGCATTGATTCTATTTCCATTTGGTTTCCTGCCTACTGCAATTAAAACCTGATCAAAAACATCTTTTTTCTTAGCAGCCTCACCTTCATATCGAACGTACATGCCAGTTAGGGTGGATTCAATACTTGTTACTTTGGTATTCAAATAAATATTTTCATAAAGACCTTCTATACGTTGGTACAATGTCTTTACCAAATCAGGGTCAGCGCCAGGAATTAAAGAATCAGCAAACTCTACAATGGTAACTTTTGACCCAAACTCATGATAAACGGTTGCCATTTCTAAACCGATAATTCCACCACCAACCACTAGCAAACGTTCTGGAATACTCTCAACATCTAACGCTTCAGTTGAAGTGAGCATACGCGCATCATCTTGCGGGAAACTTGGTATTTCCAACGTCTCAGAACCTGCAGCAATCACCGCATATTCAAAATCTATTGTATAAGTTTTTCCATCAGTGGTTTTTAATGACAGCTGTGTGGATGAGTTAAATACAGCATCTCCAGTGACAACTTTAACTTCACGTTTTTTTGCAAGATTTAGTAATCCACCCGTGAGTTTACTGACGATATTATTTTTCCAACTACGTAATGCATGAGAGTCAATTTCAAGACCTGAGTACTTAACCCCTAACTCCGACATTTCTTTAGACTCACTGATTACTTTTGCTGCATGCAATAGCGATTTAGATGGTATACAGCCAACATTTAGACACACCCCACCTAGTTTCTCATGCCGCTCTATCAGTACTACTTTTTTACCTAGATCTGCAGCGCGAAATGCTGCAGAGTAACCACCTGGACCAGAACCTATCACCACTACTTGAGTTGATAAATTACTATTAATATTTTCTAA
>JBOEHC010000166.1:0-1332 GCA_050633765.1 Gammaproteobacteria bacterium | reverse complement strand
GCGCCACACCATCCACTACACTATCGCCTTCTGCTGGATGCGGCATGGCAAACGCATGCTGACTAACACTTGCTGAAATACGGTTATCATCACGACGAATATCACCATGAGCAACCATCTCTAAACCGTTATCAGTTGCGACAGATTCTAAGCTTGCGCCTTCTTTCATCTTTAAAAATAATTCTTTACCTTTCTCGGAGGTTGCTTCTGCTGCTTTGCGCACCGTGAGAATGTTTTTAATCTCTTCTCTCACGTCTGCTAGTGGTTTTTGCTCTGCAGGTTTGCGTTCTAGCAAACGTATGGCTATTACATGACCATCTGCTACTTCAATTATGTCGCTATTTAAATTTTCGAGAAGCACATCTTCTGAAAACGCTAACGTTTTCACTTTAGGGTAGGCAAAAATTCCATCGTTGCTTTCCGCACTTAGGAATTCAGTTTCTTTAATGTCTAACTCAAAGCTATCCGATATTTCTTCTAAGTCATCGGGTTGCTCTACAACAAGGTTTGCCATTTCGTCAGCAATCTCTATGAAACGCTCTTGTGCCAGTTGGCCTTCACGCTCATTGATAATTTTTTCACGCACGGCATCAAATGGTTCTTGCTCGGGGGCTTGAATTTCATCTAACTGTAAAATTTGCACGCCTTGTTCGGTGCGAATTGGTTGACTGTGCCCGCCGACTTTTAATGCAAACAAGGCATCTTCTAATGCTGTGCTAGTGAAATCACCCGGTGCGATGAAACCCATTTCGCCACCTTTCTTGGCGGAAAGCGTATCTTCAGAATTTTGTTCGGCCAGTTCAGCAAACGCTGCACCTTCTTCTAATTGTTTAATGACGCCTTCGGCTTTTTCAATAGCTTGGTCCCACTCTATGGCATCTTCACCCAGCCCGCTTGGCACTTTAAACATGATGTGGCGCGCCTTACGCAACTCAGCGGTGCGGTAACGCTCGCTTTGTCCATCATAAATTGCTTTTGCTTCATCATTGCTGACGGTAATGCTGTTGGCTAACTCTTCTTCTTTAAGTTCTACAAAGGCGAGTTTGATCTGCTCTGGAGTTTGGTAGAATTGCTTGTTTTCATTATAGTAGCTCTCTATTTCAGCATCTGAAATACTCACCTCTTCTGGCTTTACAGTGATGAGTGCGTATTTAAAATCACGCGTTTGTTGAGCAATTTTTTGAAAACGTTGTAAGTCGGATTTTGGAATAAACGAAGAAGATGCTAATGAGTTTTCGAATTGACGTAATTTATCTTGTTCTCTTAACTCATTTTCCCACTGCGCTTTATTGTAACGCTGTGATTCAAGCAAGCGTTGATAAAGTGCTGGAT
>JBOEHC010000165.1:0-10773 GCA_050633765.1 Gammaproteobacteria bacterium | reverse complement strand
GTCATAAATAGCACCATCTACTACTACTTTTAATTCAGGCAGCTCAGCTTCTGTCGGTGCATACTCTGGGTTTTTAAGGTCTCCAAAACTAGAACAAGCAGAAGTTACTATGCTAATTACTAATATGAAAAATATAATTTTCATGTCGTCACTTTCCATTAAATAGTATTGTTAGCAAATTCAAGCATACTACTAATTGTTTCAATTGCTCGTGAGTTAACTTCGTACACACGCTGAGTTTCAATCATGTTAATTAGCTCTTCTACAATATTTACATTAGAAGTTTCTAGTGCACCTTGATCTATTCCACCCAATCCATTCGTACCTGGCGTGCCAATTTGTGGTGTGCCTGAAGCAGCTGTTTCAAATAACAAGTTACTGCCGCGTGCTTGTAATCCGGTTGGGTTAACAAAATCAGCCAATTGAATATTTCCAACCTGCGTCGGTGCCGCTGCACCGCTAGTTTGGGCAGATACAGTTCCATCAGCACCGACTGTAATATTGGTAACGTTTGGCGGGAGAGTGATTGATGGCTGTAAAACATAGCCACTAGAATTTACGATCTGTCCAGTTGAATCTAAGGTAAATGTGCCATCGCGGGTGTAACCGAGTGTTCCGTCGGGTTGTAAAATTTGAAAAAATCCATTGCCTTGTATTGCAAGATCTAGCGACCCTCCTGTTCGTGTCAAATTTCCTTGAGTAAATAACTTTTCTGTTGCCACCATGCGCACACCTGTACCAATTTGCAAACCGGTAGGGAACTGTGTGTCTTGTGATGATTGCGCACCTGGTTGACGTACTGTTTGATAAATTAGATCTTCAAATATCGCACGATCACTTTTAAAACCAGTTGTATTCGCATTGGCTAAGTTATTAGCAATTACAGCTATCCGTGTCTGCTGTGTATCTAATCCTGTTTTTGCATTCCATAGTGCTGTGCTCATACTATTTTCCTAGTTGTAATATATAGTTAACTTTTTAGTTCATTCTTAATAACTGTGTAGTAGCTGAATCATTATCTTCAATTTCTTTCATCATCTTGACGTGCATCTCAAAATTACGCGTCAATTCAATCATGTCTAGTAACTCAGAAACGGTATTAACATTACTAGATTCCAAGACCCCAGAATTAACAGTAACTGACGCATCCGCCTCAATAGATGCATCAGGAACCGCCCTTAACAACCCATCTTCTCCTTTAAACAAATCTTTAGGAGCCGCACTAACTAACTTAATTCGATCAATCGTTGCAAGCGTTGTAGCCTCTTGGCCAACAGGTAAAATTGAAATTGTCCCATCGGTTCCTATTTCAAGTTTCTCAAATGGAGGCAAGGCAATTGGTCCGTCATTTCCCATCACTGGATGACCAGCTCCTGTTTCTAACAGCCCTGCAGAAGTTGTATGTAAGTCACCGGCACGTGTATACGCACTGCTACCATCAGGAGCTTGTATTTCAATAAACCCATTACCACTTACTGCTATATCAAGCTCTCTTCCAGTTTGCTGAAGTGCACCACCAGAAAAATCAATTCCACTGTGTTCATCTTGACTATAAACCCGACTTCCAATACCTGGCCCATGAACAGGTAAGCTATTAATTGCATTGAAATCAGCACGAAAACCCGTAGTACTAGCATTGGCAAGATTATTAGTATTCGTAGCCTGATGTAGCTGCACTTGCTTTGCTCCATTCATTGCTACATATAATGCACGATCCATAGTTTTATCTAACCTTTATTGAATTTTTATTTTGATTATCGAATATTGATAATAGTTTGAGTAATCGTATCGGCCGTTCCAATTACTTGCGCATTTGCTTGAAAATTTCGTTGTGTTTGAATTAAGTTAATCAGCTCACCAGTAACATCAACATTTGATTCTTCTAATGAACCTGATTGAATCAATCCTAAATCTGCAGATCCTGGCGCACCTATAAGTGGCTGCCCTGATGCAAACGATTCTGACCATCCTGTATTTCCATTTGGACGCAAACCTTGTGGGTTAGCAAAATTTGCAAGTGCAACTTGCCCCAATGTCAGTGATTGACCGTTGGTATAACGTGCAAATAATTGCCCTGAAGAATCAAAATCTAATGAACTTAAACGACCTGTTGCAAAACCATTTTGATCAATTGCACTAATTCCAAAACCGCCACCAAATTGGGTTATACCGCCATAATCTACTGTAAATGTAGTAGGTGCACCAATTCCTCCTGGAGTAAAGGCTGCAGAAGTTGTTGTAGTTTGACCAACTGTTCCATTAATTGCATTTAAGTCTCCAAACGAATCAAAAGTTAATACATCTGGGCCTGAAATTTGAGTGTTATCAACAAACTGAAAAACTTGCCAATCGGTTGCAGTATCTTTTCTAAAATAATTTGTTGTCACATGTTCTCCACCCAATGAATCAAATACGGTATATGAAGTCGCATGATTATATGTTCCTGGATCTGGAGTACCTGATGGACCGAGCAAGAATGCAGGTAGTACAGTTTCTGATGCATCAATATTTGCATCTATATTAATTGTGCTCGTCACATTTGGTGCAATATTTCCGCGGCTAATTGCCAATGGTCCTTGAGCACCAGTTAAGTTGCCGCTGCTATCCGCCTGAAATCCAACTAATTGACTACCTGAGGAATTGACAATATTCCCAAGGTTATCAACTTGAAATGCACCAGCTCTAGAAAATGATTGTGCACCACCATCACTTAGAACAAAAAAACCACCACCCGAGATAGCCAAGTCTAAAGAGTTATCTGTAAAGGTAATATCACCATCAGTGAATTGTTGTGAAATTGATGCTACTTGCACACCTTGACCAATAGCATTGCTCGAGGTACCAAATTGAGAGGTTGCATATAAATCTGCAAACTCTGCTCTTGAACGTTTAAAACCATTGGTTTCACTATTCGCTATGTTATTAGAAATCACTTGCAAATCATTTTGCGCTGCATTCAATCCTGTTAGTGCAATATCAAATGGCATGTCTATGCTCCTTGTTAATTAGTTAACTGTAAATTTTTACTGAATTTTTAAAATTTCTGATAAATTTAATTCCCCACCGTTCTCAATATTTAATCGTACTGAATTAGAATTTTCCCCTAGTGAGATACTATGAATCTGTTTGTATGCATAAGTGTCTAATGCAACACTATCTTCACCCTGTGTCCCAATTGCAGAAAAGAAATACTCTCCTTCTGGAGCTTGATTACCACTCGCATCTAGGCCATCCCAAGAAAATTCTTGCACATCCTCATTAACTACTCCTAATGGTAATGTGTGTATCAAATTACCAGCGGAATCAAAGATGTTTACATTGACATTAGTTGCAGGTGCAGTAGCTCCAATTGCACCTTTTACTGATTCACCTTCATTTAGAGTCAAATTTTCTGATGGTATTAATGCATTCTTTCCAATCAAATTAGTTGCCCCAAGGCTTTGACTGGAAGTTAAAGAATTAACAAGTCCCGAAACAGAATTATTTAATTCGCCAATGCCAGTAACCGTACCAAAACTAGCTAGCTGACCAATGAATTCTCCACTTTGTAGTGGCTCAAAAGGATCTTGATTGCGTAACTGTGTGACCATGAGCTCAAGAAAATCTTCTTGCCCCAAATTATTGGAGTCATCCTCTTGCTTTTGAGGTGAATTGATTAAACTTAAAATCTCTGACGAAATTGCTTGCATATTTAATTACCTTTTTTATAGTCTTCCCAAACGTAATGTTTGCAGTAATAGTTCTTTTGATGTATTCAACACCTCGATATTGGATTGATAGCTACTCGAAGCTGACATCATATTGGTCATCTCTTCCATAACATTCACATTAGATAGGTAGATGTAACCTTCCTCATTTGCTAACGGATTACCTGGTTGATATTGAGCAACATTTTCAGCTTGGCTTTCAACGATACCTAAGGCACGAATACCTGCACTTGCAGAAGAATTAGGATTACTTAATTGGTCTTGATATGTAGTTGCAAAAACGGGCTGTTTGGATCTATATGCACCTTCAGGCGTACTTGCAATAGATTCTGCATTCGCTAAATTACTTGCAACAGTATTTAAACGTGTGTTCTGTGCACTTAAACCACTACCCGCGATATCAAATATATTAAACAGTGACATTATTATTCGCCTTTTAAAGTACTTATTAAACCTTGGATCTTGTTATTGAGCATTGATAGACTTATTTGATAGCGCACTGCGTTTTCTGCAAATTCGCCTTTTTCAATATGACTATCCACTGTATTTCCATCTAGAGAAGCATGCTCTGGAGTACGGTATTTAGTTTGCAAGGAAAAGGAATTCGCTGCGTTATTTGAAATGTGTCTATTATGACTTGCTGAAATTGCAACAGGTTTTATTGAATTAACACTACTATTAGAATTTAGAAGTGTATTAAAATCTATATCCTTTGCTTTATAATTCGGAGTGTCAGCATTAATAATGTTTGATGCTAAAACTTCTGCACGCTTAGATCTAACCAAGACAGATTGTGCATTTAAACCAAAATAATTATCTAATACATTCACAATTTATATTTTTATAATTAATAACAGTTATAAACATAGCAAGTGCCGTGCCAACATTGAAAATACTCAATATCGTGACAAATAGTGAAATATGTAACGCATAAATTGTGGTATGTGCGGCAAGATTTGCCACCATACGGCAAGAATATCTCGGCAATAGTTTTTTAGCCGCTAGAACACTAGTTAAATTTTAGGTATATAAATTGCATTACTTATACTGTTCATCGCAAATACACAAAGTGAATATAAATGATGACCGATGGAATTTACTTCAAACTAACTAGTAAACGATAATTAGTAATGCAAAAATATTTCTTAACACTTTATGTCTTTATCGCACTACTCAGCACCAGTAATGCGTATGCCAATATCCAAAGTCACGAAAGCTTACAAAATGCAGTTGCTAATTTTCTGCAAGAGGAAACTCGTGATACCCAAGATGTTGAGATCACTGTACGCAATTTGGACAGGCGACTTCGCTTACATCAATGTTCAACCGAATTAGAAGCCTTCTGGCCATTGGGTAATAAACGCTTGGGAAATACAACTGTCGGTATCCGCTGCTCAGGAGACAAACCTTGGAAAATATACGTCGGTGCACATATACATATATATAAGAGTGTCTGGATATCGAAAATCGGCCTAAATCGCAACCAAGTGATTGATTTAACAACAGTTAGTAAAGAAAAACGTGATATCACAAGCCTTACTAGCGGCTATTTGCTCGCAGATACGCCTATAGTAGGCAAACAGATTAAACGAAATATTCCAGCAAATCATGTACTTACGAATAATATGTTAGCTTCCCAAAAAATGATTAAACGTGGTGAACGAATTACCATTATTTCCAGAATTGGCAGCATTGAAGTACGCGCTACAGGCATCGCTCTAAGCGATGGCAGCAAAGGTGAACGAATTAAGGTGAAAAATACTAGTTCTAAGCGTGAAATTGAGGCCTACGTCTCAGGCAAACACTTGGTATTGGTAACTATTTGACGGAAATCACAAATAACTTAGATAAACTACTAAAGTTAATATGAAAACTGCCGATAAGCAGCTTAGAGAAAACGAGAAAAGCGACTATGACAGATAAAATAAACAACATAAGTGGGCCGATAAACGGTAGTAACTTACAAAATACATCTAAGGGTGCTAAGAATCCCAATGCCAGTGGAAGTGAGTCTACAAACGTTGCAAGCACGGCAAAGGTTGATATATCTTCTGCCCAAACCCTTGACAAGATTAGAGAAAGTTTGGCTTCAGAGCCAATTATAGATCGACAGAAAGTCGATACTGTAAAACAAGCGTTACAAGATGGAACTTACAAAATTAATTCGGAGAATATCGCAACTAAGCTAATCGAGTATGAACAATTATTGAAATAATTCATGAGTTCAACTGATAACAGTATAAGTACTGGTATACACACTGACCCGTATTCAACCTCCTCTATCAAAGACTTTTTAGCTCCCTTCAATAAAAAGCTAGAAGCTCTTGTTGAATTACTACAGAGCGAACAGAATGTACTAATCAAAGGCACTGCTGATGAAATTAGTCATGCTGCACAAAATAAACTCGCTTACATGCAAGCGCTATCTGATTATATTACAAATTATTTTAGCAACAGTACTAACTATTCAAGCAGTAATCTTGAGAAATCACTCAAAATGATGAATGTGGTATGTGTCGAAAAAAACATAAAAGAATGGAATGAGTCTCAAAATTTAATTCAATTTAGTCGTGAATTATCTAATGAAAACAGCATCCTCCTAGCAAACCGTTTAAAATCTACTAATAGTGCTCTTGATACACTTTATTCGTTAACTGGTTCACAACAATCTAGCACTTATGACGGCAGCGGCCACTCTCGGCATCCGCAGATATCTAGACAATTAGCTTCAGTATAAAATAAGCTAGTAAATTATATTTCTTTTTCGTTAGATTACTTAAATATTGACTTAAGTTTTCATCCAATGTGAATGCATGAATATTTTTGGTATTACTTCTCATGCTTATTGTGTGTTGCATCACACCTATTATGTTAACTACACACATATATTTTACCAAAATAAACATAGTTAACATAACGAAAAGTTAATCTCCTATTCTTCAGTATAAATAATCTTTATTTGAACTGATTAACATTAGCATTCTCTAATTCAACACATAATCCTTTTGTGCAATTTATTAATTGAATGATATTAGAGGTGTCATTCAACTGCACATACATGGAAAGATTAAATTCTAAGGAGAGAGAATTTATGAATAGCTCAAGTGTTGAGAAATTCACCACTGGCTCTAATAACGCACTTGAAATTGCGACTGCAATTTCAGCAAATAAGCCGATTAATCGGACAATTACCGCGTTAATATTAAAGCTACAGACAACGTTAAGTATCAATCAAATTATTGATACCTTTTACCAATCATTGAATAATGATATGGCTGCGTGTGGCGTTGAATATGACTATCCTTTACTTTACACGCACATAAATCATGGCATAAAAACAGATAGCTCATATAGTTACCTTGTTGAAGTAGACAATGAAACATGGGGCAATATAGCCATATATTTCAAAGAAGATCTTAGCCAAAATGAGAAAGCATTACTTGACGAGTATGTGTCTGCTTTAATATTCCCACTTCGCAATGCAATACAGTACGAGAATGCTATTGTCGTTTCTGAAAACGAATCTTACTTAGGATTACCAAATTGGGGTTTGCTCGAAAATCAAATTACTAGGGAAGCAAAGCTCGCCCTGAGACAGAAACAACCACTTAGCCTTGTGCTTATAGATATTGATCGTTTCACAACATTGAAAAATAATAATAGCTTATTGTTTGGCGATATTGTGATTAGACACGTGTATGAGACATTACAAGAGTCTCTTAGAGACACTGATATTCTTTATCGCTTTGGATATGATCAGTTTTCTTTAATCTTAGGCGACACACGAACGAGTGACGCTAAGATGATATCTGAAAGAATTAAATCTTCTGTTTCAGAAAATGAGCTGCTTAACGACAAGGATAGCAAAGTAAGATTAACGGTAAGCATTGGAGTTACCGAGCTACAAAACGATGATTCAGTAGAATCATTATATGCAAGAACTTACAATGCCTTAAAACTTGCTAAAAATTCCGGAAGAAACCAAGTTAAGGTTGCCGATGGAAAGTTCTTACGTTAATTCATATTAACTAACATGAACATGCACACAGTTTCGGCCACTTTCTTTGGCTACATACAGAGCTTTATCTGCTCGTTCAAAAATACTTTGAGAACTATCTTTTTCTTGCAGAGTCGAAATTCCACATGAAATAGTAATCCTTACTTTTTTACCTTTGAGCATAAAAGTAATATTGCAAACTTCATTGCGCACAAACTCTGCAAACTCTTTTGATTGTTCAAGTGATGTTCCTGGCAACAGCATTGCAAACTCTTCCCCACCAAACCTAGCCAAGAAATAGTTATCTTTGAGCGAAGAGTTTAGCTTCCCAGCCACTGTCTTAAGAACTTTGTCGCCGACCACATGCCCATATTGATCATTAAACTTTTTAAAATTATCTATATCCCATATTAATAACGACAAATTACTCCCATCTTTATTTGTAGAAAGAATTTCAGATAATTTTTCATTATAGGCTTGGCGATTATACAACCCCGTTAGCGGGTCACGCAGTGCTTGCTCTTTTTCGCATTGCACTTTATCTTTAAGCTCTTGAGTTTCAATTTTTAATTCATTGACTCGCTTCGCTAATGCTTTCATATTATTATTTACACGTGCCTCTTGAGCCTTAACCATCTTTCGCTCTTCATCTACAATATTCTGCAGCGTGTCCAGCTGTACTTTTACAGTATTTTTCAGAGACTCCAAATCATTGCCTGACATAATATTCTTACTAATAAGACTCACAGCATCGTTCATTTTATTATTCAATTCGCCTTGAGTTTGCAGATCAGATTCTTGTTCTTCTGCAACAGTTTGCAATGTGTCACCAATTCGGCCAACCTGAGCACCGATATTAAATAAAAAATTTTCAAGCTCTTCTTTATCTGCATATGTATCTTGATAAACGCTATAAAATAATTCATATATAGCTTGTAAACAGGCATTCAAATCACTAATCGAGTGTACTGCTTTGCATTTATTTTCAAGCCTCTTACTTCTCTCTTGATATTTTTTTGAAAACTTAAATTTTTCAAGTATTTGGAGCGGGAGACTATAAACAAGCTCTTGTTTTTCTACAACATACTTCTTGCTTACCTTGTTAAGCACATTAACAAAAGAAATTAACACATGATTAGAATCTTCTACAGTAGTGGCCTCTCCTGCCATATTTTTTATAGACTCAAATGCATCGTTCTTTTGAAAAAGCTCTTGAGTATTATTTATTAAGCTAATTAATGACTTATATACTTCGCTTGTTTTTTCGCACATTTCCTCATTGTCGATATCTTGGTCAACTTCAGCTTCGGAAACAGCATGATCTATTGACGTATCAGAACCGGTGTATAGTTTTTTTATAAGTGCTGCGGGCAAAGAAAATAAACCAGAAGACTTATCATCTACAGCTTCATTATCTGACTCCTGGACATCCATATTCAAAAAGTAGTCTTAATTCTCTTAGACAATTCTTTAAGAGGTATATTAACAACGGTGTTTTCTAAATTTTCACTCTCATCCTCGACCTGCATGTCTGACCAAGGACGCGTTGCAAGATTTCTGCGCTCCACAACAGACTCATACCCCTCAGACGGATACAAATTATTTAATGGTACTGATAGCCCGTTCTCCTGTACTACACGTGCATGACGTCTATTTAATTCTCGTGGATGATTCACTCCACAAGAATGCGCAATCATACCAACCTCATGCACAATATTCTTAACGTAATTTGCCACGCGCAACGATTTTAAACGTGGATTTAAGCCTCGTTGCAAACGCTTATCATGTGTTGCAATACCAGTAGGACAAGTATCTTTATTGCATTGCAAAGCTTGAATGCAACCTAAAGAAAACATGAAACCACGTGCTGAGGTCACGAATTCAGCACCCAAACATAAAGCCCATGCAACATCTGCTGGTGTAACTAATTTTCCTGATGCAATTACATTTACTCTCTCATAAAGACCATATTGATTTAATTTATTCACCAACATAGGCAAGCTTTCTTTTAGTGGTAGACCCATATCATCTAATAACGGCATCGGAGCAGCTCCCGTACCCCCATCTGCACTATCAACTGTAATAAAATCTGGCGCTGTTGAAGCTCCGCGTTCGGTTATTAGTTGGAATAGATTATCTAACCAATCCTCAGAGCCAATTACACATTTAAAACCAACAGGCTTGCCGGTTAACTCACGAATGAAGGCAATCATGTCTAATAAATCTTCATCACAGCTAATATCTGGGTGACGATTAGGACTAATTGAATCTTCCCCCATTCTGACACCGCGTATTTCTGCCACCTCTTTAGTGACTTTTGCACCTGGTAAAATACCTCCTTTACCGGGCTTTCCACCTTGACTTAACTTTATTTCAAACATGCGCACTTGATTATGCTGAGCAATTTCTCTTAGCTTCGACTCACTCAATTTTCCACTAATGGGGTCTCTCACACCGTACTTTGCAGTACCTATTTGAAATACAATGTCGCATCCACTTTGCAAGTGATATTTTGATAATCCACCTTCACCAGTATTAATCCAGCTACCAGAAATCTTTGCCCCTTCTGCTAGCGCTAAAACAGCAGGCTTAGATATTGCTCCGTAACTCATCGCAGAAACATTAAATACAGATTTAGTAGTAAAAGGATATCTACACTCAGGACCAATAGTTTGCTTTGCTAGTGGTGCAGCATCTTCTCCTAGAGTTGGATATGGACAATTTGCAAATAAAACCATTCCTACTTTATTTATATCTCGTGTAGATCCAAATGCAATTGTATTACTGATATCTTTTGCCGCTCTATACACCCAGGATCGCTGTGCACGATTGAAAGGCATCTCTTCCCGATCCATTGCAAAGAAGTATTGCCGGAAAAANNATACACCCAGGATCGCTGTGCACGATTAAAAGGCATCTCTTCACGGTCCATTGAAAAGAAATACTGCCTAAAGAATTCTCCTACATGCTCAAAGAAATAGCGAAATCGTCCGATTACAGGAAAATTGCGCCTGACCGCGTGTTTCGATTGAGTAATATCTGTTATGTATAAAATAGGTATACAAACTA
>JBOEHC010000164.1:0-8237 GCA_050633765.1 Gammaproteobacteria bacterium | reverse complement strand
ATACTTCGTTAAAAAATGATCTCGATGTCGCTCATGTATGAGTCTATACACTTCGCTCACCTCGATATTTTTTGCCTCGTCTCACAACAAATCAGAGCTTTTTATCCTTTTGTATCTATTAAAATAAGACTGATTCTGAGCGGCAGATGGTACGGATTGCTTGGTGGCGATGCAATATAGCTAATGATGATGGGCGTAGTGATTTGTTGTTATTTGGACTTCTTTGACTTGGTTTTAGGCTTTTTTGGAGTAGCTTTTTGGCTTCCATCACTCTTTGACTTGCTCTTACTGTCCTTAGAACCTGATTCTTTCTTATTATCTTTTTGGCTATCTTTTTTGGAATCATCCGAGGCGAGATTGCGCTTCTTATCATTATCGGTTTTAAAGTCCGTCTCATACCAACCTGTGCCACTCAATCTAAAGCTTGGAGCAGAAACCAATTTTTCTAATTTGTTCTTGCCGCATTCAGGGCATTTTTTAAGCGGCTTATCACTGATCTTTTGCAGTTCTTCCACAACAGCTTCGCACGCTTGGCATTGGTATTCGTAAATCGGCATAGATTGGAGGCTTATTAAGTCTTATTGACTAGAGGTGTTAATGCTTTCTTATAATTAGTGAAATATAATATGCGGCTTAATATCGTTTTATTCAAGTAGGAGAATAAGAATAAATGGCTAATGAGCAAACGACTATCTACTTCAACCCTAAATGCTCCAAATGTAATATGACTTTAGAGCTACTGAAAGAAAAAGGCAAAATCCCTGAAGTAGTTGAATATTTACAAACTGTACCCTCAAAAGACGAGCTGAAAAGCATTCTAAGCTTGCTAGGGCTAAGTGCTGATCAACTATTGCGAAAACACGAAAGCGCCTATCAAGAAGCTGGCCTTTCTGATGCTTCTTCTGAAGATGAAATATTAGACGCGATGATGAACCACCCTATTCTAATCGAACGGCCAATTGTGGTTCACAATGGTAAAGCCGCTATTGGTCGACCACCTGAAAATATCCTGAATATTTTATAGGAGGCTCTGGTTTATTAATGCAATGGTTGAGATGAGGCAAATTGATTACGAAAAAGCGGAGTGTATTCAGCGATACATTAGCACTTTGAATAATTAATTTAACGACCATAAAAGATTACTGAAGGCAAAATAAAACAGAGTTTCCTATAATGAAAAATATTTTAGTTTTATATTACTCTCGCCATGGCGCTACTAAAGACATGGCACAACAAATTGCCAGAGGCGTGAACGCTGTAGATGGTGTCGAAGCTACACTTCGTACCGTGGCACCTGTATCAGCCACTTGCCAAGCAGTGGAAGACAGTATTCCAGATGAAGGCCATCCTTATGCGCAAGCTTCGGATCTTGAGAATTGCGATGGCTTGTTACTTGGTAGCCCCACTCGATTTGGCAATATGGCGGCACCCATGAAATATTTTTTAGACGGTACCAGCACACAATGGTTATCCGGTGCATTAATAAATAAACCTGCAGCGGTTTTTACTTCAACCTCTAGCCTACATGGTGGACAGGAATCTACCCTGCTTTCAATGATGCTGCCATTACTGCATCACGGCATGATGATTGTGGGTATTCCTTACAGTGAAAGCGAACTACTCAGCACTAATACTGGAGGTACGCCCTACGGAGCAAGTCATTTAGCTGGGCCGGAAAGTAATAATAAACTTTCGGAAGACGAGAAAAAGTTGTGCTTTGCCCTCGGAAAAAGAGTTGCACGTTTATCGCTTTAATTTAAATTTAGTACCGATTTAACAAACGGTACGGTAACCTTTTTTTGCTGCACTAGCGATTCTTTATCGAGTGTATCTAATAGTCCGATAAGTTTGTTGAGATCTCTTGGGAAGCGCTTTAACAAAAAACTACACACTTCGGTTGATACATCTAAACCCCGTGCTTTTGCATGCTTTTGTATTGCATGAATTTTTTCATCGTCCTCTAAGAGGTTTAATTTATAAACTGGACCCCACACTAACCTTGATGCAAGATCAGGAAACGAAACTATGGCGTCATTTGGGTTAAGTGATGCGGTCATTACAATGCTTTTATTATTGGCACGTAATTCATTTATCAATAAGAATAATTGTCGATCCCATTCTTTTTCGCCCAATACAATATCCACGTCATCAATACACAGCACATCAATATGCTGCATATCATTTAGAATATTGGCTTGCTGTGTAGCAAGCTCTTTCATCGGCAAATAAATTGCACTCTGGTTGGAACTTGCTTGATGGTTACATATTGCTTGCAGTAGATGTGTTTTACCTGTGCTCGCGCCACCCCATAAAAAATACTGCTGCGGTTCAGGCAATGTTTTTTGTACTAACTCTTTTAATACTAATAACAGCTGGCTACCACTAGCATCGATGAAGGTTTCGAATGTAGCAAATTTTGGTAGTGCAATATCAAGTGAATATTGCGTAGGGGTATGCAGACAGGAAGTTGTCATTCAATAGTACTAAGTTTAGAAACGTTAAACGCTTACGCTTGCTTACTAGAATGTTTTGATGCTCGTCTAGAGCGCTCTTCCACGAAATAATCATATCCGCTTGCTATAGTCGTGAATAAAGTCAGCCCGATTAGTGTTTGAATAATCACTACTGGAAAAGCATTTAGCTGGTTATAGACCACCGCGAATACTAATAAAATTTGTATAAATGTATTGAGTTTGCTGATTAAACTAGGTTCGATCTCAAGACGCCTTGTCGTTGAGACATACGATACTGCGCCGGATAACAATGCTACATCCCTCATAATGACGATTAACACCAACCAATGAGGTAACAAATCAAGAGCACCTAGCGCAATATAGGAACTAATTAACATGACCTTATCCGCAGCAGGATCCAAGTAGGACCCTAGGGTAGTCTTCCAATTAAAGGCTCTAGCTAGGTATCCATCTAACGCATCGGATAGGCCCATCAAGAAAAATAGCAATAAGGCATTATTAAATTGGTTATCAAACAACCACCACACCAAGAGAGGCACTGCTGCAAAGCGCAACAAGGTAATCAAGTTTGGTATAAATCTCCAATAAGACATGTTATGTCTTAACTCCTCTCTATAATATAATCGGACAACACAATCAGCTAGACTACTAAGTAGTCACCGCTTATACACGATTAGAAATACTTATTATTATTGTTAATCTGATGGTATAAGTAACCGAATAATGAAGCAATGGCAATTCTAAGCAACTCGATGCTGACATTGAATATCTCATTGGTTTTTAATGCTTTCAATTAGTTACAACACACACTTAAAATAATAAATACATGGGCTTAAGCTACAAAAATGCCGGTGTCGATATCGATGCTGGAAATAAACTCGTTGATCTAATCAAACCAGCGATACGTTCTACTCATCGACCAGAGGTGATGTCGAGTATTGGTGGCTTTGGTGGACTATTTGCCCTTCAGCAGGATAAATACCAAGAGCCAATATTAGTCTCAGGCACTGATGGCGTGGGAACAAAATTACGCTTAGCTCAACAACTCAATCAACACGCAACGATTGGTATTGATCTGGTCGCCATGTGCGTAAATGACGTTATCGTACAAGGTGCAGAACCTCTATTCTTTTTAGACTACTTTGCAACCGGAAAACTGTCTGTAGAAGAAGCCCAAACAGTGGTTGAAGGGATTGCTGAAGGCTGTCGACAATCTGGTGCGGCATTAATTGGCGGTGAAACAGCAGAAATGCCAGGAATGTACGATGCAGGTGAATATGATTTGGCAGGATTTTGTGTCGGTGTAGTGGAACGCAGCAAATTAATTGACGGCAGCAAAATTAATGATGGCGATGTCATTATCGGCCTACCTTCAAGTGGCATTCATTCAAATGGGTTTTCTTTAGTAAACAAAATAATCGAAACCACAAATACATCACTAGACGAAATAATTGATGGCAAAAGCTTAGGTGATTTGCTTTTACAACCCACAATAATTTACACAAAGATTGTTTTAACACTGTTAGAAAAATTTGATGTGCATGGCTTATGCCATATCACCGGTGGTGGATTGACTGAAAATGTGCCACGAGTGATACCTAACGGATTACTTGCACACATTGATACCAATAGCTGGGATCGTTCATCTGTATTTAATTGGTTACAGAAAATGGGTCAAGTAGATAACGAAGAAATGCTGCGCGTATTTAACTGCGGAATGGGAATGCTAGCGATACTGCCTGAAAGCCAAGCCGCTGAAGCCATTAAACTCTGCCAAGACCATAACCACCAAGCCGTGAAAATTGGTGTCATAAATAAATCGTCTTCTGAGCAAAAAATTTCATTGCAATAGATCACCTCACTTTGAACCATTCACCTTGCAAGATTGCTGTTCTCATCTCAGGCGGTGGTAGCAATTTACAATCGATCATCGACCATGTTGAACAGCATCACATTAATGCAAATATTGCTTGTGTAATCAGCAACAGAGCAAATGCCTATGGACTTATCCGCGCGCAAAATGCCGGCATACCTACCCATGTTGTTGAACACAAGAACTACCCGACACGAGAAGCATTTGAGACGGAACTCATTAACACGCTCGCGGTCTATAATATTAAGCTAATTGTGTTGGCAGGATTTATGCGAGTTCTTAGTCCGATCCTAATAAATGAGTATCAAGGGAATATTTTAAATATTCACCCTTCCTTACTTCCTAAATATTCTGGTTTACATACACATGAGCGAGTATTAGAAGCTGGCGAAAATAAACATGGTTGTTCAGTACACTTTGTTACGGCTGAGTTAGATGGTGGCCCTTTAATCATCCAAGCAATAGTGAATATAAATAGCTCAGATACGAGTGATATTTTAGCCGCACGCGTACTTGAAAAAGAACACATCATCTATCCTTTAGCGGTGAAGTGGTTTTGCGATAAGCGCTTAGAATTTAATGCTGATAAAGTATATTTAGATGGATCTCCTCTTTCTAAACCAGTATTGCTCGACATCAAACATGAAAGTGAGCTGCAATGAAAAATATAATTATTCTAATTTTTACTGCATGCCTATTTTTTCAGCCTGCTTGGGGCAACTCTACTCACCTACTAGATGAAAATAACTTACCTCCTGAATTTGAAGCCACCTATGATGTGCACAAAGGCTCAATGCGAGTTGGCAAGATGGATGTCAGTCTAAAAAAAGTAGGTGATGAATTAATTTATGAATCTATTACTAAGCCAGTTGGTATGGCTGCACTATTTCTTGGTGATCAGGCAGTAACTGACCGTGCGGTGTTAAAATTATTTGGCGAGAACTACCAAACAGTTGAATTTATTCACAACATGAAAAATAGTGACAAAAATCGAAACGAACATTATGTTTTTGATTGGGATGAAAATAAAGTCGCCGTGCAATATAAAGACAGAAGTTACGAGCTTGATGCACCTAACAACACCTTCGACAATTACTCTGCTCAATTATTATTGATGCGCAAACCAAACACTGAGGCTTCTAGCAATATATATTCTGTTATTTCTAAAGGCAGACTTAAAGAATACAAGTACAATCTAGAAGCGATAGAATCGATTGATACAAAAGTTGGAAAACTTGATGCAAATAAATATGTACGCAAAAAAGATAATGATAAAAAAACAACCTATTTGGGTTGGTATGCAGAAAAGCTAAACTATATTCCGATTAAGTTAGATAAATTCGAAAATGGTAAGCTTGATATATCTATTCAAATAACTGGCATCAAATGGTTAGGCAATAACGAAATAAAAAGCACTGCTCATTAATGAGCTTATTAATTGCCGGCAACCATCATGTCATCAACCAATAATGATGGCGTGACAATATTACTACGTTGATCAACATCACTTCCTATTTCAACAATCTTTTGATACATATCCTTTAAATTACCTGCGATAGTTACTTCATCCACTGGGTACTGTATTTCTCCATTCTCTACCCAATAACCCACCGCTCCACGAGAATAATCACCGGTTACGGTATTCACACCATGACCAATTAGCTCAGTTATTAACAAACCTTTTTGCATTTGTTTAACTAATTGATCTAAATTTTTCTCACCAGCTTTTAAGGATAGATTATGCACTCCCCCTGCATTACCTGTTGTTTGCATACCTAACTTTCTAGCAGAATAGCTACTTAATACATAACCCTTAAGCACTCCATCTTCAACCATTGTGCGTGCTTTAGTCGCCACACCTTCCATATCAAAAGCACTACTACCAAAGCCACCTTTAATGAATGGATCCTCAGTGATAGTAATAGCATCTGAAAAGACTTGTTTATCGAGGTGATCAATCAAGAATGATGCTTTACGATATAAAGAACCGCCACTGACCGCGGATACGAAATGCGATAATAATGAACGCGCCATATTGGCTTCAAATATTACCGGAGTAGTTTGTGTTGATATTTTGCGTGCACCCAACCTACTTACCGTGCGTTCTGCTGCTTTCTTGCCAATACTTACAGCAGATTCTAATTTTTCAGCATCCCGGGCGGTGGCGAACCAATAATCTCTCTGCATATTTCCATCTTGCTCTGCAACCACCACGCAAGATAAATTATGTCGCGTGGTTGTGTAACTGCCGACAAAATTATGTGAATTCGCATAAATTGTGGTACCACGCGAAGTACTCAGCGATGCACCTTCCGAGTTAGAAATTTTATCTACATCACGTGCTGTATTTTCACATTCGATCGCTATTTCTAGCGCCTCTTCGGGAGAAACGCCCCAAGGATGATCAAGTTCTAAGTCCTGCAAGTCCTTTGCCATAAGATCTGCTTCAGCCAACCCTGCGCATTCATCTTCTTCAGTAAAGCTTGCAATCTTACATGCCGCAGTAACGGCATCCTTGATTGCAGACGGTTCAAAGTTAGTAGTACTAGCACTACCTTTCTTTTGCCCCATAAAAATCGTGATGCCTAAGCCACGATCATTATGATGTTCTAGCGTTTCAGCTTCACCTAAACGTGCCGTAACCGATAAACCATGTTCTACATTTATACTTGCTTCGGCACTGCTTGCACCTTGTTGCTTTGCTTCAATTAGACATGACTGAACTAAATCTTCTAATTTTTCTTTTGTATAGGGAGAAGGTTGGACTTTCATATTAATACTTTACCGATAAATCTTAGTTATGGATTAATTATTGAGAGGTGCCACCAACGGTAATACCATCAATACGCAGCGTAGGTTGTCCGACGCCTACCGGTACACTTTGACCTTCTTTCCCACAAGTCCCGACACCCTGATCTAATTTGAGATCATTGCCAATCATACTCACTCGAGTAAGCACATCCGGACCATCGCCAATTAAGGTTGCCCCTTTTACGGGTTTAGTCACTTTACCTTTTTCAATTAAATACGCTTCTGATGCTGAGAAGACAAATTTTCCTGAAGTGATATCTACTTGCCCGCCACCAAAATTCACAGCATAAAATCCTGACTCTACGGAACTAATAATTTCACCAGGATCATGTTCTCCCGCAAGCATATAAGTATTCGTCATACGCGGCATGGGCAAATGAGCATACGATTCACGTCTACCATTTCCAGTTGGCTCGGTATTAGAAAGTTTTGCATTAAGCTTATCTTGCATGAATCCTTTAAGAATTCCGTCTTCGATTAAGGTTGTACATTTTGTTGTAGTCCCTTCATCATCAATATTTAGAGAACCTCTACGTTTTTCTAGTGTTCCATCATCCACTACAGTCACCCCTTTGCTTGCAACTTGCTCACCGATGCGACCACTAAATGCTGAAGTACCTTTACGGGTGAAATCTCCCTCTAAGCCATGTCCTATTGCTTCATGCAGTAAAACACCTGGCCAACCAGGGCCTAGTACAACATCCATTTCACCTGCAGGCGCATCAACCGCTTCTAAATTAAGCAACGCCATACGCACCGCTTCATGCACAAAAGAATGCGCATTATTTTCTTGAACAAAAACATCATAGCCAACACGTCCGCCACCACCTGCACTGCCTTGCTCTAAACGACCATTATCTTCAACGATTACCGATACATTTAATCTCACTAACGGCCGCACATCTGCCGCCATTGAGCCATCACTATTGGCTACCAAAATAATTTCATGTGTACCTGCGATGGAAGCCATTACTTGTTTCACACGATCGTCTTGCTTTCGAGCCAAAACATCCAATGAACGTAGCAAGTCAACCTTATCCGCCTCGGTAATTGAATTTAGAGGGTTATCTGGCATGTAG
>JBOEHC010000163.1:0-3459 GCA_050633765.1 Gammaproteobacteria bacterium | reverse complement strand
TCTACATGTGATGCACGGTAATGTTAAATGCAATTTGGGCGATTTTTTTAAAGTGACGGGTAAAGGTGCCTCAGAAATTCATATTGAAGGTGATTTAAGTCGGGTAAAACTGATTGGTGCAGGTATGACAGAAGGCAAAATTACCGTGGATGGTAATGTCGGTATGCATTTAGGGGTTGGCATGTCAGGTGGTGAAATTTTAGTGAATGGTAGTGCGGGTGATTGGGTGGGGCCAGAAATGTCAGGTGGACGAATCACCATTAAGAAAGATGCAGGCCATATGGTTGGTAGCGCATTTAGAGGACAATCAATCGGTATTACTGGTGGTGAAATATTTGTTCACGGCAACGCTAAGAATGAAGTGGGTAGTGCGATGCGCCGTGGTTTAATTGTTATTGGTGGCGATGCTGGCGACTTTACTGGAGTGAATATGCTTGCGGGCACCATAATTGTTTTGGGTGAACTGGGAATACGAACCGGTGCGGGTATGAAGCGGGGTACAATTGTTTCGTTACAAGATGCGCCAATGTTGCCTAGTTTTGAATATTCGTGTACATATCATCCATTATTTTTACGTTTATATTTTGCAAGATTGCGGGCAAACGGATTTAAAAGAAAAATTCAAGATCGGCATCTAAGTGGAAAATATAAACGCTTTAGCGGAGACGGGATTGAGCTCAATCGTGGTGAAGTGCTGCTGTTTTCACGCTAGCACATAAAACTACGTGATATTCGTCGCGACTACTCTATTTATTTTTATGGTCTAACTTTTCTAATCTTTTAGATTAGTAATATAGGAGAAATTACATGACCACAGTTGTTACTGAAAATTGTAAAGGTTGCCGATTTACTGACTGCGTATCGGTATGTCCGGTTGCATGCTTTCATTTTGATGATGAGATGCTCTACATCGATCCCGATGTGTGTATAGATTGCAGTGCTTGCATACCTGAGTGCCCAGTAGAAGCAATCTATGAAGAAGACGATATTCCTGAGGGTCAGGAAGGTTGGGTGGAAGTCAATGCTG
The DNA here is from genome assembly GCA_050633765.1 of Gammaproteobacteria bacterium. Classification (GTDB taxonomy): domain Bacteria; phylum Pseudomonadota; class Gammaproteobacteria; order UBA4575; family UBA4575; genus JABDMD01. The sequence goes on along the minus strand of JBOEHC010000163.1, from coordinate 2,432 downwards.
AAAAATGTGGAGATCTTCCTTTGATAGAGGAGCCGATGGAGCCTCTGCCAGGTGCTGAAGATCGTAAGTCTGAATTAGGATTTTAGAATAATCTAGCAAGAAAGAGATCGATAAAAGCGCACAGCTTCAAGTTGTGCGCTTTGCTTATGGATTATTGAATATATGAAAATGTGTAAAAGGATTTAAATAGTTTCAAGAAGAAATAATAATAAAGCCAGTAAAGGGTGAGAAGAGGAGTGTTTTAAATGAGTGTAGGTAGCGAAAATAAGCCACTACGTGTAGCCATTGTCGGTAGCGGGCCAAGCGGCTTTTATGCTGCCGAAGCATTAATCAAGTCCGAATTAAAAGTAGAAATCGATTTAATTGAAAAGTTGCCGTCACCTTTTGGTTTGGTGCGCAGTGGCGTTGCTCCAGATCATCCAAAACTAAAGCAAGCAATCGAAGTATATAAAAAGATTGCGCAAAATCCTGAATTTAACTTTGTTGGCAATGTTACGGTTGGCAAAGATGTTCAAGCGCAAGAATTGCAAGATAATTATCACGCTGTTATTTACACCTGTGGTGCAGAAACTGATCGTAAATTAGGAATTCCTGGTGAAGATTTGCAAGGTAGTTACACCGCGACGGAATTTGTAGGTTGGTATAACGGCCATCCTGATTATCGAGATCGTTCATTCGATCTTTCTCATGAAACAGCAGTTGTGATTGGCCAAGGTAATGTAGCAGCAGATGTATCTAGAATTTTAGCGAAGTCTGTAGATGAATTAAAACATACTGACATCTCACAGCATGCTCTCGATGCATTAGCTGAAAGCAAAATCAAAACTATCTATGTGGTAGGTCGACGTGGACCCGCACAAGCGAAATTTGCTTCAAAAGAACTAAAAGAGTTTTTGGAAATCGAAAATTGTCGACCTTATATTGATCCAAAAGAATTGCAGCTAAATGAGGTGAGTCAACAAGAACTGGAAGCAAAAGAAGGGCGTGGTAATAAAAAGAATGTTGAGATTTTCCAAAAATTTGCTGACTATGAAAATAAAGATAAGCCTAGGACATGCATTTCAACATTTTTGAAAAGCCCAATTCGTTTGGAGGGCGATGGTCGCTTAGAAAAAGTGGTGTTAGAAATAAATGAATTATCCGGGGAGCCATTTAAACAATCTGCAAAAGGAACAGGAGAAACAATAGATATTAATTGCGGTATTCTTTTCCGAAGTATTGGTTATAATGGTGTACCCATTGAAGGAGTGCCTTTTTATGATCGTTGGGGCACTATTCCCAACGAAGACGGCAGAATTACTACTGAACATGGTGGAGATGTAGTACCTGGTTTATATACTGCAGGATGGATCAAGCGCGGGCCATCAGGAATTATTGGTACCAACCGTGCCTGTGCAGTTGAGTCGGTTGAAATGTTACTAGAAGATGTTGGTAAGTTTGCAAGTGACAGGTGTGGTCGAGAGGCGCTATATAAAATACTCGATGCTAATGGTGCAAATTATATTAATTATCCGCAGTGGGAAAAGATTGATGTGGCAGAAGTTGCGGCAGGAGAGCCTAAAGGCAAGCCGCGTGAGAAGTTTACTCGAAGAGATGAAATGCTAGCCATTGCTAATGGCTGATTTGTCTTTAATCACCCCCATCTGCCTAAAGCAGTTTCTATAGTTTGTAAATTAAGTTACTGGATAAGGATAATTTTCGTTGATAATTTCAACATGTGTGGTGTTGATGTTATATTTATATAGTGATTTAGGTTGGACCCTCCAGCTAGAGGAAATTTTATTTATAACAATGGGATTTATTATTATGAAGATGTTTAGATTAACGTCTCTATCTAAAAGTATATTAGCTTCTTTGGTTTTAGCAGTATTCACATTGCCAGCCTATGCAGATGGAGTGTCCGGTTCTGCAGGTGGCGCAAATTCAACCGGTGCCGATAACCAATTAGAAACTTGCGCAGAGCCATTAGGAACACTGGCTGTACATGAAGACCAACATTCAACATGGTGGCATAGTTATTATCGCCGTTATCCGACATTAGGCAGCACAACCCCATTGTTGCGTTTAATGGTGCAACAATCTAACTGTTTTGTAGTGGTAGAACGTGGTAAAGCCATGAAAGAAGTGATGGGTGAGCGACAATTAGAAGCGGCCGGCGAAACGCGTGAAGGCAGTAATTTTGGTAAAGGACAAATGGTTGCTGCAGATTACACCATGAGCCCTGAAATTCAGGTTTCAGAAGAAACCGGTGGAGCAAAAGGAAAATTATTTGGAAAGTTAGGTGGTGCGGGTGACTTGCTTGATAGTGTTGCTGGTAAGCTAAAAAGAGATGAAGCTTCGACTACTTTGTTATTAATCGATAATCGTTCAAGTGTGCAGATTGCGGCTGCACAAGGTACTTCTAAAAAGTTTAGCTTTGGTGCAGGCATAGG
>JBOEHC010000162.1:0-1594 GCA_050633765.1 Gammaproteobacteria bacterium | reverse complement strand
GCTAACGACCCTAAGCGGACATTTATGACAACTGGATTAGGAAGAAATTTCTATGGCAACACAACACGCATCACCAGGTGAAATAGTAAATCTTGAAACTTGGGCAGATGATCAACCTGATTCTCGAACAAAAGCGATTGTTAAGACAGACGAGATGGAACTCATTCGCTTGTCCTTGCCATTAGGAAAAGAAATACCTAACCATAAAGTTTCAGGGCCAATTACGGTTCATTGCATAAAAGGCAAAATTGAATTTACTGCTATGGGGGCAACGCAAGAATTATCGCAATGGGAACTACTACATTTAATGCCAGGAGAACCACATTCAGTGACTGCTATAGAAGACTCAGTGGTCCTGTTAACTATAATATTCAAATGACCGCTATTGGCCGAAAGCAGGCATTTATATGAAACTAATACAGTTCAACATTGGGATAGCAGCTAAAAGGATAAACTAGATATGCAAAAATTTCCTCATCATTACCACGCACAAGCACTTGGGCGACCTACAGGCTCGCTCGATACACAATCAGGTGAATTAGCGAAGCTAGATATAGCAGCGCCAAAGGAATTTGATGGGCCAGGAGATAAATGGTCTCCAGAGGATCTTTTAGTTGCAAGTGTAGCTAGTTGTTTGATACTAACTTTCCGCGCGATAGCTACTGCCTCAAAATTAGAGTGGTCTGAATTATCTTGTGAGGTTGAAGGTATATTAGAGATGGTAGATCGTAAAACCCAGTTTACAGAGATCCACATCAATGCCTCATTAAAAATTAAATCACAAGAAGATGAGGAGAAAGCTATACAGGTTTTAGAAAAAGCAGAGAATAATTGTTTAATTACTAATTCACTCACATCAGCAAAACACTTAAAAACTAATGTAACCATTGCTTGAATGACTGCTTACGACCCAAAGCGGACATTTATAGAAATAGACTACAGAGGTAAATATCTTATGTTTATTAAAAATAGAATCTTTATATTAATTGGCATCTTATTTCTATTTGCATCCAATTTAGCGATTGCAGAAAAACCATCTGATGTAGATGCATTAGGTAATATCAATGAAGGTAAAGTAGTTTGGGATATTACAGTCGGCAATCCTATAAAGCTTTCACTGATGCTGAAGGTAATCGAGGAAACATATGATGATCTCGTGCGCCAGAATGTTAAGCCTGATATGGTTTTTGCCTTTCATGGCCCTGTTATGAAACTCATTACTACAGAATCACCTGATTTAGCGCTTGATGAAGAAGAGGCACATGAGGTGATTTTAGAGCTATTGACCGACTTTAGTAAAAAGCCAGGGGTAAAAATGGAGTCATGTTCGATTGCTGCAAGATTACTAAACATCGACAATGACACGATTATCACAGAGGTTAAACCTGTAGGTAATACATTTGTGTCTTTGATAGGTTATCAAAAACAAGGATATGCACTTATCCCAATCTACTAAGAATTTCTTAGTGACAGCCTAAATTATAAATGACCGCTTATGGCCGAAAGCAGACATTTCAAGATAGCCTTACTTTAATCTGAAGCAACATCCATGTTGCACCTTATATGCGTACTTCCATGTACTTACCAATTGGTC
>JBOEHC010000161.1:384-543 GCA_050633765.1 Gammaproteobacteria bacterium | reverse complement strand
CCTAAATATTCGTACCGTGCCGCCATAACCTGGGTGAATGCCTAAACGTACCTCTGGTAAAGATAATCTAGTTTTAGCGTCCTCAAGGGCAATTCGATAATCACAGGCAAGGGCAAGCTCTAAGCCACCGCCCATACAAAAACCATTGATCACTGCAAT
>JBOEHC010000161.1:0-280 GCA_050633765.1 Gammaproteobacteria bacterium | reverse complement strand
TCAGCCAAAACTGCAGCCGACAATACATTAGCACTGCTGTCTTCAACATCCATACCAAGCCAGACAATGCCATTATCTGTTTCTTCGATATTCCAGTGCGTGTAATTTTTATCAGACATAAAATGTTTTATTGTAAATTTTCTACTAACATAGCACCGCCTTGTCCGCCGCCAATGCATATGGTTGCGACACCAAGTTTTGCTTGCTTTCGCTGTAAAACATTAAGTAGATGATGAACAATACGTGTTCCACTGGCGCCTACGGGATGGCCCATACTGAT
>JBOEHC010000160.1:0-9501 GCA_050633765.1 Gammaproteobacteria bacterium | reverse complement strand
AACCCAGAGAGCTGCAAAATCCCCTTAGAGACCTCAACATTAATGTTTCTTGCAGCAACATTCTTTTCACTAATAAGTGACGCTTTAGCTTTAGAAGCAATGGTCGCATCATCCACATGTTCGCCAGCACTTTCAGCAAACAAGGATGACATCAGAAATAAATTCAATAGTGCTGATATAACTACTATATTTTTAAAATTCATATTCTTTCTCTACTGTTATTACACGTTATTGTTGAACTAGATAATATTGAATAAATGCATAAAGTATCGACCAATGCTCACACCCAGTAAACGATATGCTCCGCCACTTCCATTACTTCCGTTTCGCTTACGATACGATTTTTGACGGATTTCTTTTTTTCATGCACCGCATTACGGTCACCAGAAATTAAATAATGCCACTTTGGCAGGCCTTTTCCTTCGTGTAGCCTACGGTACGAACATGATTTTGGTAACCACTTAAAATCTTCCACGTCGTCGACCTCTAGCTGCAAACAATCATCAACCAATTTTCTTCGATTTTTATAATCTTTACATTGGCATGTTTTCTCATCCAACATATGACAGGCAACATCGGTATAAAAAAGTTCCTTTGTTTCTGCATCTTCTAACTTAATTAAGCAACACTTTCCACAGCCATCGCACAGAGACTCCCATTCTTTTAGGGACATCTCTGCAAGTGCTTTAGTTTTCCAGAATGGCTTTTTAGACACAAATAATCTAATTAGAGTTCATGCAAAGACTACAAAAATTTTTGATTTATTTAGCAATTTCATTGATCATCTGATTTAGACGGTTTACGAAGGTGGCCGGGTCTTCAAGTTGCCCGCCCTCTGCAAGTATTGCTTGATCGAATAAAATTCTAGCCCAGTCTTCAAAACGATCTTCGGCTTGCTCACTCTCCATGCGCTGCACTAAAGCATGCGTTGGATTAATTTCCAAAACTGGTTTTGTTTGCGGCATATCATGCCCGGCTTGCTTCATGAGATGCTGCATATATAAAGCCATATCATGCTCACTGAGCACAATACAAGCTGGTGAACTAGTAAGACGATGTGATACACGCACATCTTCAACTTTTTCATCCAAGACTTTTTTAATACGCTTAATTAAGCCTTTAGCTTCTTTTTCTGCTTTCTTTCGTTCTTTTTTATCCTCTTCACTGCCCAACTTATCTAAATCAAGTTCACCCTTTGCTACAGAAGCAAATGACTTTTCATTGTATTCATTAAGATGACTCATCAACCATTCATCTACACGATCAGAAAGTAATAGCACTTCAATACCTTTATCTTTAAATATTTCTAGGTGCGGGCTATTTTTTGCTGCTGCATAATTATCTGCTGTAATGAAGTAGATTTTTTCTTGTTCTGGCTTCATACGGGCAATGTAATCATCCAATGAAACAGTTTGCGCATCACTATCTTGATGAGTGGATGCAAACCTTAATAATTTAGCAATCTTTTCTTTATTACCAAAATCTTCACCAGGACCTTCTTTTATTACTTTGCCAAATACATTCCAAAACTCCTGATATTTCTCGGTTTCATTCTTGGCCAGTTTTTCGAGCAGGCCTAAAATTTTCTTGACCGAACCAGAACGAATGCTGTCGATCACCTTGTTGCTTTGTAAAATCTCGCGTGAAATATTCAACGGCAAATCATTTGAATCAATTACACCACGCACAAAACGCAAATAACGCGGTAATAATTTTTCTGCATCATCCATGATGAATACACGTTGCACATATAGCTTTACACCATGTTTCGGATTTTGATCAAACAAATCAAACGGCGCTTGCGAAGGTATGTAAAGTAACGAAGTGTATTCTGTCTTACCTTCTACACGATTGTGCGTCCACAATAATGGGTCTGCAAAGTCATGGCCCACATGCTTGTAAAACTCTTTATATTCATCTTCGCTAATTTCGCTTTTTGAACGTACCCATAGCGCAGAAGCCTTATTAACTGTTTCCCATTCCTCAGTAACTTCTACTTTGTTATCTTCTTTACTTCCATCTCCCTCGCCCTCATCTTCCTTTTGCATTTCAATAGGCAACGGAACATGATCTGAGTAAGTACTAACAATAGAACGCAAGCGATAGTTATTTAAAAATTCATCTTCTTCTTTCTTAAGATGCAAAATTACTTCTGTCCCACGAGCATCCATTTCGGTTTCTTCTAAGGTATATGAACCTGTACCTTCAGACTCCCACTGCACCGCCTGATTACTCTCAAGACCTGCACGTCTTGTTCTTAGAGTAACTTTATCTGCCACAATAAATGCAGAATAAAATCCCACCCCAAACTGACCGATAAGATGCGAATCTTTACTTTGATCACCTGTTAGTTGATCTAAAAACTCTTTAGTGCCTGATTTGGCAATGGTGCCAATATTTTTCACCACCTCATCACGACTCATTCCAATACCATTATCACGAATGGTTACAGTACGATCTTCTTGATTAAATTCGACTTGAATCTTTAGTTCTGCATCATCACTTAATAACGAGTCATCTGAAATAGCTTCAAAACGCAACTTGTCACAAGCATCGGATGCATTCGATATTAACTCACGTAAAAATATTTCTTTATTAGAATATAACGAGTGAATCATCAAGTGCAGCAATTGCGAAACTTCTGTTTCGAACTGCAGCGTTTGTTTCTTACCTTCTGTTGATCTACCTTCCACAGATTTGCTTTCTGTTGACTTATTTTTCTTTTGGGGTTGTTCCATATTTTCTTTTTGGGTTTCAGTGCTCATAGTTCTCAAAAATAATTAATTAAAATTTGGGTTATCGGTTAATTTGGCCATCTACAACAAAAGACAATGCTTCACTCGGAGATGAAGCCCCATAATCGGTCATATCTTCCAACGTTACTTTTAGATTAAGCTGCGTTACATCTGGGTTCTTGGCCAAATGCCCCACAATGGCTTCATCGGCTTTCACACCAAATGTCTTTAGCAATGCTCGAATGTCTTTTCTACTGTTGTCGTCCATAGTAATTCTCCCACTAATTGGATGGTGATTGGACTAACCCCTTTTATGGGGTCACTTTTTGAAAAATAAAGGCCTCTAGAAATTTTTCAAGGATTTTATTGGCTTGCTGGTATTTTTCCATTGGCGCCAACATTTCCTCAAGACCGTGCACATAGATGCCACGCTTTTCAGGATTGCCACATTCTTGATAGATTGTTTCAACAGTACTCGGCAACATCTCTAAATGAAATTGCAACCCTAAGGTTGAGTCGCCATAAACAAAACCTTGATTTGCACAACCCTTACTGGTCATAAAATTACTGGCACCAGCTGGAATATCAAACGTATCACTATGCCAATGCAGCGCATCAAAACTTATAGGTAATGACTCTACCCAACTATCCTCAAGCCTTTGCGTACGATTTACTGGAAACCAACCAATTTCTTCATGTGCATTTTTGTGTACTGTTGCACCTAATACATTTGCAATTAATTGTGCACCCAAACATATACCCATCACAGGTACGTCACGTTTAATCACGGATTCAATAAATTCTTTCTCCAATGTAAGCCAGGGGTATTCATCATCATCCCCCACACCCATGGGACCACCCATTATAATGAGTGCATCCATATTGTGAATGGATGGCAATGATTGATCTTCGTACATACAGGTGCGCGACAATCTCGCGCCACGTTGTACAAACATATTTTCCATTGAACCCAAGCCTTCAAAAGGGACATGCTTAAGGTAATGGATGTGCATATTGTTTTGCTTCACTAAGTCAGCATTCAAGCACTTTCGTGGTTCAACAACCATTGCTTACGCTGCACCAACTTGCCTGTATCATCACCCACATAGCCACCCAAGCCCGATACACTGACTACTCGATGACAAGGAACAATTAATAACAACTGGTTGTGCCTACATGCATTGCCCACTGCTCGTGGACCTGACTTTATCTTTTTAGCAATGTCTCCATAGGTTTTGGTACTACCGAATGAAATTCTTCTAACTTGATCCCACACTTTTAATTGATGGTCAGTGCCTTGTTGAAACAAAAATGGCAAACTAAATTTTTTCAGCTCCTTTGAAAAATAGGCTGCGAATTGTTTTTGTATCTCCACTGCGAAGGGGTCTTTCTTAGAAACCACACGCACTTGATCAGCAACTTGCTCGACCTTAATAACGAAATCATTTTGATACTCTATTGCAATTTTTCCAATTGGAGTTTTTATAATAATTTGAGCCATCGCTAATTGTACCTTGTTAATTTTTTCAGGGTTTATTTCTCAGGATTTATTTCCTAAGATTTATCCTCAAGAATTACTCGCCAGATTCAGTTCTGAGCAATTAGCAGAAAAATTGGCTCATGTAGAAACAAAAACGCCTCGATAAACGAGGCGTTTTATTGAAAATATTAGTAGCTGACTAAATTTTTTCTTTAATTCTCGCTGCCTTACCGGTACGCCCACGCAAGTAGTAAAGCTTTGCTTGCCTTACATCACCTTTACGCTTAACGGTGACACTTTCAATTAGTGGGCTATGGCTTTGAAATACCCTTTCCACACCTTCACCGTGAGATAGTTTACGCACTGTAAATGCAGAATTGATTCCGCGATTACGCTTAGCAATGACAACCCCTTCAAAGGCTTGCAAACGTTCACGATCACCTTCTTTAACTCTTACCTGTACAACTACAATGTCGCCAGGAGCGAAGTCTGGCATATCTTGCTTTAGCTGTTGCTGGTCTATTTCTTGGATAATATTCGACATGTTCTTAAGGTACTTTAGTTTAGTTGCTCTTGTATATATTCCTCTAGCAAGGCCTTTTGCTCATCACTAAGGTCTACTTGCTTGATCAGATCTGGCCTTCTTTGAAAAGTACGGCCAAGTGACTGTTTCTCCCGCCATTTCTTAATAGCTTGGTGGTCACCCTCGAGAAGCACTTTAGGCACGCTGAGATCTCTGCCATTAGTATTGATACTTTCCGGGCGCGTATAATGCGGGCAATCGAGCAGTCCGTCAACAAAGGAATCCTGTTGCGCTGACTCCTCGTGACCTAAAGCACCAGGAATATGCCTAATGAGCGCATCCATCATCATCATAGCCGGTAATTCACCTCCACTTACCACCGCATCACCCAATGAAATCTCCTCATCGACCTCGGATTCTATCAATCGCTCATCGATACCCTCATATCGCCCTGTAAGCAAAATTAGATGACTGTATTCACTTAGCCTTGCTACATCATCATGTTGGAATGATTTACCTTGCGCAGATAAACAAATCACACGGGAATTAGGATTCTTATCCCGTGCTATTTTTATGGTTTTATGTAGCGGCTCAAATTTCATTACCATTCCCGGACCACCACCATAAGGACGATCATCTACACGATGATGAACATCGTCCGAAAAATCTCGAGGATTTAACACCTCAATACTCGCTAAATTATTATCAATTGCACGACCTACGACTCCGTACTTTGCCAAGTCGAGAATCATTTCTGGAAATATTGTGATGACTTTAAAATTCATGCATTAGTAATCTTTTTGCCAATCAACTGTAATTGTGTTTCGCTCTAAGTCTACTTGTTTAACCACTTGCTCACGAATATATGGAATTAGGATTTCATGTTTGTCATCATCGGTCACTACCATCACATCATTGGCCCCGGTTTCCATCATTCTTTTTAAACGACCTAGTGAACCCCCCTCCATGGTAATTACCTCTAACCCTTCTAATTGAAACCAATAGAATTCATCTTCAGCGAGACTAGGCATTTCATTTCTATCCACCCAAATTTCGGCACGTATTAATGTTTCTGCTTGGTTGCGATCATTGATGTTATTCAATTTAGCGACGATGCCATTGCCATGCGCTTTACCTTCTTGCAGTTCATAGCGATCAGAACCTGCCGAAGTTTTTAATTGCCATGTTGAATAATCAAGAATCTGTTCTTTAGGACGACAAAACGAATATATTTTTAGCCATCCTTTGATGCCAAAAACACCTTGGATAGCGCCGAGCTGAATATGGGTATCTTGTAAACTCAAGATGCTGCCCTAATCTGGACTCCAGACCTGGACGAAGGAACCGTTTGAAGAGTTAGCGCTATTAAGCAGCTTGTTTGAGGTGATTTTTTACTAAGGTTGCAACGCGATCTGAAGGCTTTGCTCCGTGACCACACCAATGCTCAAAACGCTCAATTTCGATATTAAGCTTTACTTCTTGGCCTCTTGCAGTTGGATTAAAATAACCAATGCGTTCGATGTAGCTACTATCACGGCGCTTGCGCGAATCAGTAACAACAATGTGGTAAAAAGGACGTTTTTTAGCTCCGCCTCTGGCTAATCGAATGGTGACCATATAATTCTAATTGAAATAATAACGTTATTGAGGCCGGGCATTGTACTCAAATTTGCCCAAAAAGAAAGCAGGCATAACGCATTCTAACCCAGGGATAATGGGATATGGAGCTTAACCCATCCCCGGCGGAAGCCCTCCACCTTTCAAACCCTGCATCATGCGTTGCATACCGCCTTTCTTAGAAAATTTCTTCATCATCTTCTTCATTTGCAAGTGTTGCTTGAGTAGGCGGTTCACGTCTTGCACCTGCGGGCCAGACCCCGCGGCTATCCGGCGTTTACGAGAATTCTTAATCACATCTGGGAAGCGACGCTCATGCGGTGTCATAGAGTTAATGATAGCAATCATTCGATGCAGCGCCTTATCATCTCCCATACCTGGTGCATTTTTTGCCATGCCCGCCGCACCTGGAATTTTATCCATAATGCCTGCCATGCCACCCATATTCATCATTTGCTCAAGCTGGCTTTTTAAATCAACCATATTGAAGCTTTTGCCTTTTTTGATTTTCTTGGCAAGCTTCTGCGCTTTCTCATGATCTACTTTCTGCTCAACTTCTTCCACCAAACTAACCACATCACCCATACCCAATATGCGTGAAGCAATACGATCGGGATGAAACGGTTCTAACGCCGTAGTTTTTTCACCCGTACCCAAAAACTTAATCGGCTTGCCGGTAACATGTCGGACAGACAATGCTGCACCGCCGCGTGCATCGCCATCCGTTTTAGTGAGGATTACACCGGTGAGTGGCAAGGCTTCATTAAATGCCTTGGCAGAATTCGCGGCATCTTGACCACTCATGCTATCCACTACAAACAAGGTTTCGGTTGGTTGTACTGCTTGATGCAACTGAATAATTTCTTGCATCATGTTTTCATCAACATGCAATCGACCTGCGGTATCTACTAACAACACATCTTTAAATAGTGTTTTTGCCTGCTCTACTGCACGATTTGCAATATCAATAGGTGACTCGCTGACATCACTAGAAATAAATTCAACACCCACCTCATTCGCAAGCGTTTGTAACTGTTGAATCGCAGCAGGCCGATACACATCACAACTTACAACGGCAACGGTTTTCTTTTGCTTTTCAGTTAGAAATCTAGAAAGTTTACCGATACTGGTAGTTTTACCTGCACCTTGAAGACCTGCGATAAGTATGACTACCGGTGGCTGTGCAGCGAGCGTTAATGATTCATTTGCATCACCCATTAGATGCACTAACTCATCATTTACAATTTTGATGAGCGCTTGACCAGGCGACAAGCTGGTTAACACTTCTTGACCCAGCGCTTTCTCTTTAACACTGGCAATAAAATCTTTCACCACAGGCAAAGCAACATCGGCCTCTAACAACGCCATACGCACTTCACGTAAAGTTTCTTGGATATTTTCTTCGCTTAAGCGTGCTTGCCCACGTAGCTTTTGAACAGTACTCGCTAAGCGAGTAGATAAACTATCAAACATAGAATTGCGCCCCTAATTAGGAGTCGAGTTTAAAATGGAAGTCGATTATAGCGAAATTACTACGTAATTAGATGGTGATTATTTGGCCACTGGAAAGCTGATGTATTCTAAAGTCAGCAATTGCAGAATTAAGCTGACCAATGATTTGTTGTTCTTTGCCTGGTTGCAAGTGAGAAATATAAAGATCAGGACGATGATTTAACTTTTTCAGGTCTGCTGCCAAAGCATTAGGATGATAGTGTTTCGCATCACAGGCTATATTTTCATCTTCATTAGTGAAACCACATTCTACGATAACCATATCCATGCGTGGCTCTTCGTTGAGTGCATGCCAAAAGGTATCGTTACTGCACGTATCTCCTGTGAACGCGATACTCCCAGTACCATTGTTTATTATGTAAGCCGCTGCAGGAATTGCGTGATTCACCTCTACCATTTTGACGATCTTGTCTCCAAACTCTATACAATCGCCAGGCTGCATAGATTCATAAACTATTACCGGTGTTTCTGTATTAGGCAGTTCAAAAAAATTAGGCCACACATTCCAATTAAAGATATTTTTTGCCAACACATCATAGGTTTCTTGTTTGCAATGCAGAGTAAGGGGATGGTCCACCAAAGCATCGTAAACAGTATCCAATAACATAGGTAACAACGCGATGTGGTCTAAATGACTATGAGTGATAAATATATGCCTAAGCTTAGACATTTCATCGAGCGATAGATCCCCTAAGCCCGTGCCACAATCAATCAGCACCGAGTCATCTAATAATAGCGAGGTGGTTTTATTGCCTAGACCAATTCCACCACTGCAGCCGAGGACGCGTATATTCATAGTTATTAATGCTCAGAATCCGAATGATGCTATCATTGCTCGCAGCATAGAAATGTCTAGCCTATCTCAATTTAATTTAGAGGTAATTGTCAGGGATAATCGGTAGATACGGAAGATTTTTATTACACACAAATCGAGTTTCTTGTGACTTCGTTCTCATTAACACACTAACCAGAGCAGAGTTTTTGTTTTCATATGTCAAGCATACTGAAATACGCTAGCATACTATTTTACGCGGCGACCTTTATTGTGTTGCTTTGGCGCTCTCATCGACATGCTGATAGCCAAACTTCTGACAAGCGCGGCCTAATGTTGGTGATTTGGGCGGTTGCTTGCGTGTTTCATGCATTGCACCTCTATCCACAGACCTTTACCGATCAGGGACTAAACTTAACATTCTATAATACTGTATCCCTGGTGCTATTTATCATCTCAACAATAGTACTCATTTTATCCATTACCAAAAAAAGAGAATTTATCGGCTTATTCTTATTACCCATTGTTGTGGCAAGCATTGCATTAACGATACTCAAACCTGAAATTCATCCGGCAACATCAAATATTCGCGGTCTGCAGTTGCATATACTATTTTCACTATTTGCATTCAGCGTGCTCACCATTGCTGCAATTCAATCAATTTTATTATTCAATCAAGAACGACATCTACGCAATGCTCAATTCGACAACATGACGCGCGCATTACCCCCATTGAATGACACCGAAAGATTTTTATTCCAAACCATCTTTATCGGCTTTGCTCTACTTTCCGTTGCACTGATTACTGGATTCTTGTTTTTAGAAAATATGTTTCAACAGCACATTGCCCACAAAACAATCT
>JBOEHC010000159.1:0-6883 GCA_050633765.1 Gammaproteobacteria bacterium | reverse complement strand
AGTATATTGTGAGAGGACTTGATTGTATTCTGTACCTAATTATTAAATTGTAGCAAGCTTATGAATCAATTGAATAGTAAACCCTCAAAATGAAAATGCTTGAAGATTATATCGGCCGAGACCTGAATATTTTATCAATCGGTCTTAACCCATCGACTGTATCTGTTGAAAAAGAATTTTATTTTGCAAATCCTAGAAATCGATTCTGGAAAGCCTTTAATGCAAGTGGGCTTGTACCAGAAGAGCTGGACCCATCTAAACAAGCGCAAGAGATATTATTTCAGCGATACAAGATCGGTTTCACCGATGTAGTTAAGCGACATTCCTCAATGGGGAAGGATTTAGTTGCTGCAGACTATAGAAAATACGCCCCTATTCTTGAAGCAAAGATCATTAAGTATCAACCTAAAATTTCTTGGTTTCATGGCAAAATTGCTGCGAATAAATTTTTACAATACAGCAATCTAAAGGAGTCAAAAGTGGTTTGGGGGCTGCAAGAATTTAAAATAGGTCAATCAAAAATATTTGTTACTCCAAACCCTAGTCCAGCCAATGCTGCATATTCACTGGAAGTGTTGATCGAATGGTATAAAAAGATTTGCACATTGGATTGTGAGATAGATAACTAATGGTTACACTCACGTTTATCTCTACAAAATCTGCAAAGCACATAACACATGAAAATTTTACTAAATATATTTCTTTTGGCTCTCATATTATTAGCCTCTTTGTCATGTGTAAAAAATGAAGAAGTTAAAGATAATGATGTAAAAGCAACTGCGGCTTTGGTCGGTGTTTGGCGGGGCAGTGGTAGCTACGAAGATGAAGAAAATGTTGGTTGGGCTGAATCCTGGAAAATAGAGCGCCATGCTGATGGTAGATATTCAGTTGATTACTTGATTGTGCATGATGGTGAAAAGCTTTTTGAGCGATCGTCCGATTCAGGTACTTGGTCATATCAAGGCGGTGTCTATTATGAAATTAATAGTCAAGGGGCTAAAGTAACATACGATGTTTATTCTCTTAAAGATGATTGGTTTGAATATAATATTGCTCAAAGAGATGAAGATTCGGCAAATATTGAAGAAAGTAAAACTGTTGGGACCTTCGTGTTGCAAGATCCACCTGAAGGCTACTCTGAAGTTACCTATGAACAGCCTACAGAAGAAAATGTTGTAGACAATTCTGCAATTGAGTCAGAGTAATATACCTGAGTAATATAATAAAATTTTATATCGGTTTATGTTTAGTTATCGTTCTTTAGCTTTTTTAGGTTTATTAATCTGTATAGCGTCGATGTTATTTGCAGTGTTATATCTAGAACGAACTTTATATTTAGATCCTTGTCCGCTTTGCATTTTAGATAGAGTGGTTATTCTTTCATTAGGAGTGTTATTTTTAATTGCACTTCTTCATGGGCCAAGAACTATTTTCGCAAAAATTTATGGTGTACTTTGCATTATATTGTGTTCAATTGGCATAGGCTTGGCTTCACGTCATATTTGGTTGCAAAATCTGCCTAAAGACCAAGTGCCTGAGTGTGGGCCTGATTTGTATTTTATGTTGGATACTTTGCCTCTTTTTGACGCACTTAAAAAAACACTTACAGGGTCAGGTTCTTGTGCAGATACTAGCTGGACCTTTGCAGATCTAACTATTCCAGAGCAGACCTTAATTTTATTCGTGATTTTGCTAGTTTTGTCCGTGATTCAGACCGTGCGCTCTCGAAAAGCTATTTAAACCTAATTTATAGCTGCTAGAATCCATTTCTTTTTTACCCTAAGCACATTGCCTAGTAATATTGCGTAGTGACTAGAAGTGTCAAATTTTTAAACTTGAGATTATTGTGAGCTCAGCCGCTAAAGACATTCACCCTGTACTAGACCGTGCACCACCGGCGACTAAATATATTGAGTTGCACGGTGATTATGGGACCACTGATTTTATTATGCGACGTGGCGAGAGCTTGCCTGAAGTTAAGGTAGCTTATGAATCTTGGGGGCAGCTATCTGCAGCGAATGATAATGCTGTATTAGTATTTACCGGTTTATCTCCATCGGCTCATGCCTGCTCTTCAGCAGAGGATCCTGCTATAGGTTGGTGGGAATATATGATCGGCCCGGGTAAACCAATTGATACGGATCGTTATTATGTGGTGTGCGTGAATTCACTCGGCAGCTGTTTTGGGTCCACTTCTGCCAACTCGATAAATCCTAAAACGGGCAAGCGGTATTGTGCTGAATTTCCTGAGCTTACTATCGAGGATATCGCTAAAGCAGGGCATCATGCTATGCAAGAGCTAGGTGTAGAACATCTTTGTGCGGTGGTGGGCGCATCACTTGGAGGAATGTCCTCTTTAGCTTATGCATTACAGTATCCAGATGAGGTGGATAACGTAGTGACTATCTCGGGAGCTTGTCGATCTATGCCATTAGCAATTGCTATGAGATCGCTGCAGCGTGAAATAGTACGCTGTGACCCAGATTGGAAGAACGGGTGCTATGAATTAGATGAAGAACCAAAGAATGGCATGATATTGGCGCGCAAATTAGGTTTAGTGTCTTATCGTGCGGCTGAAGAATGGAATGAGCGTTTTAATCGTGCTCGTGTAGATCCTGGTAGGCGTAGTAATGATAAATTTGGTATCGAGTTTGAGGTAGAGTCATATCTTGATTATAACGCGCATAAGTTTGTAGAAAATTTTGATGCGAATAGTTATTTGTATTTATCGCGTGCGATGGATTTATTTGATGTAGCCGAACATGGTGGTTCTGTTAATGCAGGACTTGCAAAAATTCATGCTAAGAAAACATTAGTGGTGGGTGTGGAAACAGATATTTTATTTCCTATCCAGCAGCAGGAAGAAATCTATAATGGAATTAAAAAAGCTGGACGCCATGTTGAATTTAAACGCATCGAATCCAATAAAGGACACGATGCGTTTTTAATTGACGAAGAACTATTTACCCCTGTGATAAAAAAGTTCTTTGATGAGATTGCTTAATTTAAGGCTGCTATCTCTTGCTCATATCAACGTAGTTTCTCTCGTCTGAGCCTGTATATAGCTGACGAGGGCGACCGATCTTCGCTGCAGGATCGCTCATATGTTCTTTCCAATGAGATATCCAGCCTACTGTTCTTGCTAATGCAAAAATAACGGTAAACATGTTCATTGGAATGCCCATTGCACGCAAAATGATACCAGAGTAGAAGTCTACATTTGGATACAGTTTACGTTCTACAAAGTAATCATCTTCAAGCGCGATCCTTTCTAGTTCCATTGCAGTATCAAACAATGGTCTATTCGGATTATCGTCGCCTAGTTCAGCTAGAAGCTCGTGACATACTTCGCGAATAATTTTCGCTCTTGGGTCATAGTTTTTATAAACACGATGACCAAAGCCCATTAAGCGGAAAGGTGAGTCCTTGTCTTTTGCGCGATCAACGTAGTACGCAACGTCATTGTCAGATTCTACAATGTCTTCTAGCATACGAATTACGGCTTCATTTGCGCCGCCGTGTGCAGGTCCCCAAAGAGAACTAATACCAGCAGATAAGGCAGCATAAGGGTTCGCACCTGAACTTCCTGCAAGTCGTACGGTAGAGGTTGAAGCATTCTGTTCATGGTCAGCATGCAATATTAAAATTACATCCATTGCCTTCACAAATGTG
Organism: Gammaproteobacteria bacterium; assembly: GCA_050633765.1. Taxonomy (GTDB): domain Bacteria; phylum Pseudomonadota; class Gammaproteobacteria; order UBA4575; family UBA4575; genus JABDMD01. The sequence continues at coordinate 3,211 of JBOEHC010000159.1, read as the reverse complement.
GGGCTAGGCTCATAGTCCATGGTTGGTACACCAAACATCATGTGTAAGAAGTTCGGTACATAATCGAGATTGTTATTTGGGTACATGAATGGCTGACCGATAGAGTACTTGTGTACCCAGGCCGCCATGGTAGGAACTTTTGCTATTAATCGATTGGCTGCAATTTCTCGAGACTCAGGATCATGTACATCTATTTGGTCATGATAAAAAGCAGATAGTGCCCCCACTGTTGCGACCATCATGGCCATTGGGTGAGAGTCGTTATGGAAGCCAAGGTAGAAGCGGCGCATTTTTTCATCAAGCATCGTGTGCATCTTCTGGCGAGCCTTAAACTCCTCAAATGCTGCAGCATTTGGTAATTCTCCATAGAGAAGTAGATAGCAGACTTCTAAGAAAGTACTTTTTGCGGCGAGCTGTTCGATCGGGTAACCGCGATAGCGCAGTAGACCAATATCACCGTCAATGAAGGTGATTTTGCTATCACAGCTTCCTGTAGAAACAAAACCAGGGTCAAAAGTGAAATAGCCAAGCTCTTTATATAACTTGCCAATATCAACTACACTGGGCCCATTGGTGCCATCATGTATCGGTAAGTCGACTGTTTTCCCTGTCGTATTATCGGTGACTGTGACGGTACGATCTGCCATGTTGCCTTCTCCTAAATGAATCTAATTCGTTATGTTTGTTTAATCTGTAATCAAAACTGCTCATTACCCGCATTACTTTGGGTATTCACTCAGGCTGTCTCGTAATAATTAAGATTAAAAAGTATATATAACTTATTGTTATGATATAAGTTATACAGTATGCAATGTTATTATTAACTGCACCAACTCGCACTAATATAAGCAAATTGTAGCATTTTTTGAACTGGCCTGTAGAGAGATGAGGGAAGTGAGATAGTAGCTTGTATAAGACATTACGTTTTAAAATTGATCAAGAATTGTTCAATATAGTCTGCAATCATTACAGTATCATTAAGATCAAGTAGTGGAAGCTCGCTTTTGACTTGTCTGGCATCATCCGTTGCGATGGCCATGACGTATTGATCACTTGCAGATATCAAAGGCTTATTTAATGCTGGCCGATGAATTTCTATTTTTGCAATGGGGGCCGATTTAAAGCCTTCAACGATGACAAAATCAATATTTTCGGCTGATAATTTCTGTAGGGCTTGTTGGAGTGTAAGTTCTGGGTGGTCATCTGAGTGTTCTTGAATCATTGCCCAGCGCTTTTCAGAGGTGATGAGTATTTGTTGGGCGCCGGCCTTGCGAATTTTATAACTATCTTTCGCAGGGTGGTCGATATCAAACGAGTGGTGAGCATGTTTGATAACTGCAACCCTAAGCTTACGGTCAACAAGAATTGGGATAAGTTTTTCTAGCAAAGTAGTTTTCCCGGATCCACTGTAAGCAGAGAAACCGATAACAGGTTTGCTGAATGTAATAGTTTGTGTGTTGTTATTATCCACTAGTTTGCAGTTGGTTTAATTGTTGAGATATTACTTGCTGATCTTCTGGTGTATTAATGTTTATAAAACAATCTTGTTTATCACTAAAATCTACTGCTTTGAAGTGATGTTGTGCATACCAACGATCGATCTTTCGTTCACCACTTGATAAATAAGCTAATAAGCTAGATTGCAACTCGCAATCAATTAAAGCATATACGGGTTGCAAACGCTTACCATCATGAGCGACTGCAATGTTTATTTTTTTGTCGCTGTCAAAGGCAGAAAACAATCGACTCACAAGATCTTTGGCAATTAATGGGCCATCACATGGGCAAGTACAAATATATTTAGTTGTTGTATTGGCCATGCTTGCGGCAATACCTGCTAAGGGCCCTTGAAAGTTTTCTAGCTGGTCGGACACAATTCGACAACCAAATTTTTCGTAAGCGTTAATATTTCGGTTTGCATTAATTAACATCTCAAATACTTGGGGTTTTAGAGCGTCTAGTACATATTGGATCATCGCTTGTCCATTAATATTCATTAGCCCTTTATCAACGCCACCCATTCGCCTAGATTTGCCGCCAGCTAATATCATGCCCGTTACATTCTCATTATAAATTGTGGTCATTTCGTTGATATATAGATATATAGTTTTAATAGGATTCTTATTTATTGGGGTAAAATATGAATATGATATTGTAAATTGATATGTTTAAGGACCCTTTATTATGAGTGAGCAAATTGATGATCAACAGCGACTTGAAATTGAAGCCGCAGTATACAGAAAGTTAGTTGCACATTTGCAGGATAAAACCGATGTGCAAAATATTGATTTGATGAATTTAGCCGATTTTTGTCGGAATTGCCTATCAAAATGGTATGTGGCTGCTGCAGAAGAAAAAAAATTATCTTTGAATTATGAGCAAGCAAGAGAAATTGTGTATGGCATGCCCTATTCAGAATGGAAAGATAAGTATCAGAAAGAAGCTACTGCAGAGCAATTGAGTGCGTTCGCAGAAGCAGAAAAAAGACGTAAAGGTTAAGTATTCTTGTTATGGAATTTAATGATGACGAGCTATTGCGCTATAGCCGTCAAATTATGCTGCCGCAAATTGGTATAGAGGGCCAGCAAAAAATACTTCAATCGAAAGTTCTATTATTTGGTGCAGGGGGTTTAGGCTCTCCAGTTGCAATGTATCTGGCAGCAAGTGGTGTGGGTGAGTTAACCGTCGTAGATCCAGACACTGTTGATTTAACTAATTTGCAACGCCAAATTCTACACTGCACAAAAGATGTAGATGAAGATAAAGTAATTTCTGCTAAGCAAACACTTGCTGATTTAAATCCGCAAACAATTGTGAATACAATCAAAGACGTTATATCGGGCGAACTACTAGAGCAAGAAATTAATCGCGCCGATGTTGTGGTGGATGCAACGGATAATTTTCAATCTCGTTTTGCTATTAATGCGGCATGCGTAAAGAGTAAAACTGCGTTGGTGATGGGTGCAGCAATACGCTTTGAAGGACAAGTGTCTGTGTTTGATATGCAAGCCAATAGTGCGTGCTATCAGTGTTTATTTCCTATGTCTGAAGTTGATTCAGCGCTAGAAGAAAGTTGTTCTGAAACTGGAGTTCTTGGTTCAGTTACTGGTCTTATAGGTTCTATTCAAGCCACAGAGGTGCTCAAGTTGATAGCAAATGTTGGGCAAACACTCTCTAATCGATTGTTGCTGATTGATGCATTAAATATGGA
>JBOEHC010000158.1:0-11276 GCA_050633765.1 Gammaproteobacteria bacterium | reverse complement strand
TTAGTTTCTTGAACTTGTTTGTCTATCTCAGTGTTGTCATTAAGATATATAACTGAGCCTTTGTCATGTTTTCGTAAGCCTACAGGGACAATTCTAATTTGTAAGTCCGCTTGATGAGTCCTTTTAAGCCTTCCTATATGATTTCTAAAGCTAGGGTTTTCTGCAGCTTTGTTCCAAGATTTATATAAATCAAATAAAGGCTCTGAGACATCTAACAGTTTGGTTTGCTCATTAATTTCAGGTTGATTTAATAATTTCCACGCAGCCTGATTATGCATTCGAATAGTGCTGTCATCGTCGATGACCATGATTCCAGCTTCCATTCTATTGATTAAGTGTTCATTTAGTTTCGCTAAGTTTGCAAGATCTATCCCACGTTGGGCAGCAAGTTTCGCGCTTTCTGAGGCACGATGGGCAAGGGTAATGGCGAGTAATGCGGTGGCAAATAATGCGGCACCTAACAATCCAGCTTGTGTGTAAGCAGTTGTATTAAATAATTCGTAAATGTCGGCAAAGATTTCGTGCGTAAGCACTGCGAGCGTTGCTAATGAAGCAAATAAAAGTGCGGTTCTACCTGGTAGTAGTAAACTGCCTCCAGCAACAACAGCGATCATGAGTGTCCCAAGACCACTTGTTACACCGCCATATACATGCATCAATGTTATAATTACTGCGATATCAATGATGATGGATAAATAAACTTGTAGTTTGTAAGGGAGCCATCTGAAATAGGCGCAGACGATATAAGCAGTGGCAACAAGTGCATAGGCTCCACTGACTAGCTTTAATAAGTCTGAGTTTTGTGATGCGAGGAAGCTATTTTTATTTGCAAATAGACTAAGAGCCAGAAAAAGTACAGATACCGCTAGGCGGTATAGTGAAAATAGTCTCAATGCAGACCATTGTTGAATGGTTTTTTCTTCAAAAAAATTGCTCATGTTAATTTTAGTAAAATTACTCAATTTACTTTTTTATCTATATTGAGGATACCTTAGATTCGCTTGTATTTGGGCCCAAATTCATCAGTATAATGTAGTAATTCACCATTTAAGATTGGATAATTGATCAAGCATGAATATACATGAATACCAAGCTAAAGCGCTGTTTAAAGAAAATTCAATTCCAATCCTATCTTCGCATGTGATTAGAAAGGCAGATGATATTCAATCAATCTGCAAGTCTATTCAAGACCAGCCCTGGATAGTTAAAGCACAAGTTCATGCAGGTGGGCGTGGTAAAGGGGGTGGTGTGGTAATAGTGAAAGATGTTGAGCAACTAGAACCAACTGTTATTACAATGCTAGAGAAAATTTTAGTAACTAAACAAACTGGTGAGTCCGGATTACCCGTTAATGCTGTACTTTTAGAAGAATTAACTGATATTGAGCGAGAAATTTATCTTGCAATGTTAGTTGATCGAGCATCCAAAAACATTGCCATCATAGCTTCTTCAGAAGGTGGTATGGATATTGAGCAGGTTGCTGAGCAAACGCCAGAAAAAATATTCACGCATTACATTCATCCAGCAGCAGGTTTGCAGCTGAATCAAATTCGTGACATCGGGTATGCATTACAGCTTGAGAAAAATCAGATAAAACAGCTAACTTATATTATGCAAAATATATATGCATTGTTTGTTGCTAATGATTGTAGTTTGGTTGAAATTAATCCATTGATAGTAAATACAGGCGGAGATCTGATTGCACTAGATGCAAAAATTAACCTTGATGATAATGCATTGTATCGTCATCCTGCGCTGCAGAAACTATATGACCCTAATCAGCAAAATCAAACCGAGGCTAGAGCCAAACAGCTGGGTTTAAGTTATATAAAACTAGATGGAAATATAGGCTGTATTGTGAATGGAGCGGGCTTAGCCATGGCGACGATGGATTTAGTTAAACATCATGGGGGCGAGCCAGCAAACTTTTTAGATGTTGGTGGCGGCACCACTCAAGAGAAAGTTGCTGATGCATTTAAATTAGTATCGAGTGATTCATCTGTAAAAGCGATTTTTGTGAATATATTTGGTGGCATTGTGCGCTGCGACTTAATTGCGCAAGGAATATTAGATGGTATAGATGAAATAGATCAAACAGAAATTGCATTGAACATTCCTGTGGTTGTTTTATTGCAAGGTACTAATGCTTCAGAGGGGAAAAAACTACTTGAAAACAGATCAAAAAAAATTTTCCCAGTTGAAAATTTCACCGACGGCGCCAAGCAAGTGATTGCATTAGCAATTTCTTCCTAGTTGATTTATACACATAAATTTCAATGAGTATTCTTATAAATAAAAATACAAGAGTATTGTGTCAAGGTCTTACGGGCTCGCAAGGAAGTTATCATACTAAGCAAGCAATCGATTATGGAACTAATATGGTTGCAGGCGTGACGCCTGGAAAAGGTGGCACTACATATCTTGACTTACCTGTGTACGACACTATAAACCAAGCCCAGTCGAATCATGTAATCGATGCAAGTGTAATCTATGTGCCAGCAGCTTTTGCTGCAGATGCTATCCTTGAAGCTATCAATGCTGAAATAAAATTAATTGTTTGTATTACGGAAGGGATTCCAGTTTTAGACATGGTTAAGGTGTGTGCAATTTTAGAAAATAGTCACTCAATATTAATTGGGCCAAATTGCCCGGGTGTAATAACTCCGGGAGAATGCAAGATAGGTATTATGCCAGGTGAAATTCATCATGCTGGGAAAGTAGGCATTGTTTCCCGCTCCGGTACATTAACTTATGTTGCAGTGAATCAAACTACTCAACATGGATTGGGTCAGTCTAGCTGTGTTGGTATCGGCGGTGATCCAATTCATGGATTAGATTTTATTGATTGCCTAAAAATGTTTGAGGCGGATGATGATACGGATGGGATTATTATGGTGGGTGAAATTGGTGGGTCCGCAGAAGAAGAGGCAGCTGAATATATTCAGCAATATGTTTCTAAGCCAGTTGTGGCATATATAGCCGGCGCAACAGCGCCGCCTGGGAAACGCATGGGGCACGCTGGAGCAATCATAAGTGGAGGTAAGGGGACTGCGGAACAAAAATATAAGGCGCTGGATGCTGCCAGTGTGGTAACGGTGAGAACACCTGCAGAAATAGGCAAGGAAATGAGTGAGCTTTTAAAAGCATAGCTTTAAATTATTATTTGATATGAGCGATACGGTTGACAGTGTGTTAAATATCTCTTTAGCACAAATTAATTTTTTAGTGGGTGACGTAGAGGGTAATGCGAAACTAATCATTCAGGCAGCTATACAAGCACGTGATAAAAACTCAGCAGATATTGTTGTATTTACAGAATTATCGATTACAGGCTATCCACTAGAAGATCTTCTTTTCCGGTCATCCTTATTGGTGCGTGTGCAAAATGCAATTAAAAAAATTCAGAATGATGTCAAAGATGTTTATATTTTATTAGGTGCGCCTACTAAGGAAGGAAAGCAGCTCTTTAATTCTGCATTGCTTATATATAACAGTAACGTAATTGCAAGTTATCATAAACATCAATTACCAAATTATGAAGTTTTTGATGAAAAACGTTATTTCGACCGCGGAAATTCTGCATGTGTTGTTAACATTAAAAGTGTACAGGTAGGAATTACTATATGTGAAGATATATGGTTTGTTGAGCCAATGAAGCTGAGCAAAGAAGCAGGTGCAGAGCTAGTAATTAATCTCAATGCAAGTCCATATCAATATAATAAGACTCAACAGCGTATTGATGTTTTAAGGGAGCGAATTACTGAACAAAAATTACCAATTGTTTATGTAAATCAAGTAGGCGGGCAGGACGAATTGGTATTTGATGGTGAATCACTTTGTTTAGGTAAGGCTGGTGAACTGATGCTGCAAGCTCCGGCATTTCGAGCAGGGATATTTACTATACAATATTCGAGCAAAGAGCGTGATTTGATTAAAAGTACATGTTTGCATGAGCAACTCGATAAGCATGCATCGATTTATCAAGCGCTTGTATTAGGAGTAAAAGATTACGTAGTAAAAAATCAATTCAAAAGCGTTGTGCTTGGATTGTCTGGTGGGATTGATTCTGCATTGACTCTTGCAATTGCGGTAGATGCTCTGGGGTCAGAAAATGTGCATGCTGTCATGATGCCATTTCGGTATACATCTGATATTAGTATTGAGGATTCGCGAAAATTGGCTAATTCATTGGATGTTACCTTAGATGAAATACCAATTGAAAATTCATTCAATGCGCTTACTAACAGTTTAGAGCCATTATTTGTTGACATGAAAGCCGATGTCACAGAAGAAAATATTCAATCGCGCATTCGTGGTGTGTTGCTTATGGCAATATCAAATAAAACTGGGAGTATGCTGCTTACAACCGGAAATAAAAGTGAAATGTCGGTTGGATATGCAACCTTGTATGGAGATATGGCTGGTGGTTTTGCGCCTCTTAAAGATGTATCAAAAACGCTAGTGTATGAGCTGGCTAATTATAGAAATACAATTAAGCAAGTAATCCCAGAGCGTATAATTACGCGCGCACCATCTGCAGAACTTGCTCCTGACCAAGTCGATCAAGATAGTTTGCCAGCTTATGAGGTGCTAGATCCAATACTTGAAAAATTTGTCGAGCTAGACTACAGCTTAGAAGAAATTGTTGCAGAAGGTTATTCTGAGGATGTTGTGAGGCGTGTTATGAAGATGGTGCTGCGAAATGAATATAAGAGGCGTCAAGCACCGCCTGGGGTTAAAATTACTTCTAGAGCCTACGGTAAAGATCGGCGATACCCTATTACTTCGGGATTTTTTAAGAGTGGTTAAAATATATTAATTACAGTAGTACGTTCTAAGTTTGGTCTTTTCTAGTAATTTTTCCCACATACCTTCGGCGCAGCCACTATTTTCTTGTGCAAATTTCTCATCGATTACGCCATCTTTTCCTGTTTGGTAATTCTGTGTATATACGCGGTGTGTATCATACGCTAAATCTTTAACTCCAAGTGCCAGATAAGCTTGCTCCAAAGTATAAACTGCTTCAGGCATGACTTCAGCGCCCTGGTAATTTTCCATAATATATTTAGCTCGATTTGCTGATGCGACATAAGCACCACGTTTCATATAAAATTTAGCAACTTTCAGTTCATATTCAGCAAGTTCGTTGCGCAGGTAAGTCATCCTAAGTTTTGCGTCATCGGCATATTCGCTATCAGGATATTTTTCAATGAGCAAAGAAAATATTTCAAATGCTTCATGCAAAGAAGTAGGGTCGTTATCGGATGGGTCACGTTTAACTACAATATGGAAAATACTTTTCCCACTGTTAAAAGTGATTAAACCTTTCATGTAGTACGCATAATCTATGCTTGGATGTAGAGGATTTAGTTTAATAAATCGGTTAATAGTAGATAGTGCTTTGTGTGTATTATTATTCAAGTGGTATGCATAGGAAAGTTCCAATAGCCCTTGTTGAGCATAACGGCCAAACGGATAACGGCTTTCTAGTAATTCATATTGCTCAACAGCAGTGGTAATGTCTCTCGTCAGTAAAGCTTTATTTGCCGCAGTATAAATTTTTGCAGCAGATTCATCGGCTGCAATTTCTGGATCTTTATCTTCATCATCTTTACCAAATGGCCATAAAGACGAGCAACTGCTTATAGTTACTAAGAGTATAAGTAATAATAAAGTCTGTGAAATGGATCTTTTCGGAGTAAATGTATAGTCTTTCATATGGTTAATAGTATAACCATTTTCAGTAAATCCGTATCAAAAAAGGTTCAAATTGCGCTTAAAACATGAGCAGTAAAGAATTATTAACCGGCGTGATACCTGATGAGTGGAGAGGGTTGCGTTTAGATAACGCCTTGGTGAAATTGTTTCCAGGCTATTCTCGGGCACGGCTGCAAAAATGGATAAAATCTGGTGATGCAATGGTGGATGGCCAAGTGAAGCGATCTAAGGATATTGTAGTAGGTGGAGAAACTGTGTTGCTGAATGTGCAAACAATTGATGAGGTCTTTCTCGAGCCAGAAGCAATCAAGCTGGACATTGTATTTGAAGATGATTATTTAATCATTATTAATAAACCTGCAGGATTGATCGTGCATCCGGGAGCAGGCAATCCAACAGGCACTATGGCAAATGCTTTGTTGCACTATATACCGGATATTCGATCAGTGCCTAGAGTAGGGATCGTGCACCGATTAGATAAAGATACGACTGGATTGCTGGTTGTGGCTAAAGATCTTAAAACACATAAACATCTTGTAGAACAGTTGCAGCGAAGAACCGTCTCAAGAAAATATATTGCGCTTGTGTATGGTGAAATGATTTCAGGTGGAACAGTCGATGAACCCATAGGTAGACATTCAGTTGATAGAAAGCGTATGGCTGTAAAACCTTCGATGGGTAGACCAGCTATTACCCATTATCGTGTACGGAAAAAATATAAAGGGTTTACTTTGTTAGACGTTAAGTTAGAAACCGGCAGAACCCACCAGATTCGTGTGCATATGTCGCATATTAAGTTTCCGATAATTGGTGATAATGTGTACGGTAGAAAAATGAATGCCGGTAAAAATAATACACTGCAGTTGCTGTCGAAATTTCCACGCCAAGCATTGCATGCAGCAGAATTATCTTTTGTGCATCCTAAAAAGCAATCTGACATTACATTTTCAGCGCCGATGCCAGCTGACTTTCAAGAATTGATTGATGTTTTAGAAAATGATTTAGATGAATCTTGAATATATAATTCCAAATTGGCCAGCGCCTAAAAACATTCATTGTATATCCACAACACGAAAGGGTGGATGCAGTCAGAAAGAATTTAGTTCGTTAAACCTGGGTGATCATGTAAAAGACAATTCAAAGAGTATAAAAAATAATAGGCAGTTAATTAAAAAAGATCTTTCGCTTCCAACTGAGCCAGTATGGTTAAAGCAAATGCATGGTTCATCTGTTTTAAGTTTGGATAATAATATACCAGTAAATAAAGAAGCAGATGCAGCTTACACAAATGAAGTGGGTCTGGTATGCACAGTGCTAACGGCAGATTGTTTACCGGTAGTTTTTTGTGATCAGGCAGGTGAGCATATTGCAGTTGCGCACGCAGGGTGGAGGGGTTTAGTCGATGGTGTGCTTGAAAACACGCTACAAGTAATGCCTATAGATAATATAAAAATTATGTGTTGGTTAGGGCCTGCAATTGGCCCTAATAAATTTGAAGTAGGTGAAGAAGTGGTCGAGCAATTTGTAGCGGCAGATGAAAAACACCAATATGCTTTTGTTGAACAAGGAAATGGAAAATACTTGGCAAATATTTACCAATTAGCAAAAAATATATTGGCTAAGCATAATGTAGAAGCTATTTATGGTGGCGAACATTGCACTTACAGTGAGAGCGATACATTTTATTCCTATCGTAGAGATGGTGAAACGGGAAGAATAGCGACATTGATTTGGAAAAAATAAATGTCCGTACTCTCACCTTAGCGGTCATTCTATCAAGAAGCATTTAATCTGGCGCAGCATTCTTGTTGCAACTCATATTCGCGCACCAATTTACTCACTCAAATTATAGAATTCCCCGATTCAGCCGATGACTAAATATATAAGAATTCATCCGCTGGGCCTTGAAATATATATATTTGACCTCACTTTCTATTCATAGCTAATAAATGGTGGAGTTTTCAATATGCGCATGGATAAATTAACCAATAATTTTCAGCTTGCTTTGCAAGAAGCGCAGTCTATGGCGGTAGGTAAAGAGCATCAATTTATTGAGCCGGCACATTTAATGGCTGCAATGTTGAATCAAGAAAATAGTGCAGTGGCAAATTTATATCTCCGTGCCGGTGCAGATATAAACGCGATTAAACAAAAAACTCAAGAAATAGTTGAACGCTTACCAAGTGTTTCGGGTACCGCAGGAGAGATTCATGTATCCAACACGCTAAGCAATTTATTAAATGTTACCGATAAGATTTCTCAGCAAAGTGGCGATGAGTATATTGCTTCAGAAATGTTTGCTGTTGCAGCACTTGAGGATAAAGGTGAGTTAGGAAGTCTACTTAAACAGTCAGGAATAAATAAAAAGCAATTAACTGCAGCACTAGAAAGAATGAGAGCAGGAGAAACTGTAAATGATCCGAATGCAGAGGAAACTAGACAGGCATTGGACAAATATACCATTGATTTAACTGAGCGTGCTGAGCAAGGCAAGCTCGATCCTGTGATTGGTCGTGATGATGAAATTCGCCGTGCGATTCAGGTTTTACAACGACGCACAAAAAATAATCCTGTATTAATAGGTGAGCCGGGTGTGGGTAAAACTGCAATAGTTGAAGGTCTCGCGTTACGTATTATAAACGGTGAGGTGCCAGAAGGGATTAAAAATAAAAAGCTTTTGTCATTAGACTTAAGTGCGTTAATAGCTGGCGCAAAATTTCGTGGAGAATTTGAAGAACGCCTAAAAGCGGTTTTAAATGAGTTATCTAAGCAAGAAGGTCAAATTATTCTATTCATAGATGAGCTGCATACAATGGTTGGTGCAGGAGCGGCGGAGGGAGCAATGGATGCAGGCAATATGCTTAAACCCGCATTAGCGCGTGGCGAGCTACATTGTTTAGGTGCGACTACCTTAGATGAATATAGGCAATACATTGAAAAAGATGCGGCACTAGAACGTCGTTTCCAAAAAATTATTGTTGATGAGCCGAGCGTGGAAGACACCATTGCAATATTACGCGGCTTAAAAGAGCGCTATGAAGTGCACCATGGTGTGGATATTACGGATCCAGCTATTGTCAGTGCTGCAACACTTTCGCATCGTTATATATCAGATCGCCAATTGCCAGATAAAGCGATTGACCTAATAGATGAAGCGGCATCTAGAATTCGAATGGAAATTGATTCTAAGCCTGAGTCTATGGATAAGCTGGATCGTAAATTAATCCAATTAAAAATTGAACGTGAAGCACTAAAAAAAGAATCTGATGATGCATCTAAAAAGCATTTAGATGAATTAGAGATAGAAATACAAAAACTTGAAAAAGATTATGCTGATCTTGATGAAGTATGGCGTTCAGAAAAAAGTACTTTGCAAGGATCGCAAGAAGTTAAAGAAGCGCTCGAACAAGCGCGCTTGGATTTAGAGGCTGCGCATAGGGCAAGTGATCTTTCTAGGATGTCTGAGCTTCAGTACGGGAAAATTCCTGAACTGGAAAAGCAGCTGCAGGCTGCTAGTGAAGTTAAAACTTCTGAAAATAAATTATTACGCAATAAAGTTACTGATGCAGAAGTTGCAGAAATTGTTGCGCATTGGACCGGTATTCCTGTTTCTAAAATGATAACAGGGGAGCGAGAAAAATTATTAGAAATGGAATCCGCATTACGTAACAGAGTGGTTGGTCAAGATGAAGCAATCCAAGTTGTGTCAGATGCTGTGCGCAGGTCTCGGGCAGGAATTTCTGATCCAAGAAGACCGAATGGTTCATTTCTATTTTTAGGCCCTACTGGGGTGGGTAAAACTGAACTAACTAAAGCGCTTACGGAATTTTTATTTGATAGTGAAGATTCATTAGTTCGAGTCGATATGTCTGAATTTATGGAAAAACATTCTGTCGCACGTTTGATTGGTGCGCCTCCAGGATATGTGGGTTATGAGGAAGGTGGCTATTTAACAGAAGCAGTGCGACGCAAACCATATAGTGTGGTGCTATTGGATGAAATAGAAAAAGCACATCCTGATGTTTTTAATATTCTTTTACAAGTGCTCGATGATGGTCGTTTAACCGATGGGCATGGGCGCACGGTAGATTTTAAAAATACAGTTATTATTATGACTTCAAATTTAGGTAGCGATTTGATTCAGGAATTATCAACCGATGATGATTACGTAAAAATGAAAGCGGCTGTTATGGAAGTGGTAGCAGAAAGGTTTAGGCCTGAATTTATCAATCGTATCGATGATGCCATTGTATTTCATCCATTGGCACAAGAACACATTCGCGCAATAACAGAAATTCAGTTACAGCAGTTACAAGCGAGATTAAAAGGTCGTGATATTAAACTGGAATTTTCGGATGCGGCATTAGACACGTTATCTGCAGCCGGGTTTGATCCAGTGTATGGTGCACGTCCATTAAAACGCGCGATACAAGAGTTGGTTGAAAATCCACTTGCACAGTCACTTTTGTCAGGTGAAATTCAAACAGGAGGGGCTGTAAACGTTGATATAAGTGGAGGAAAACTCAGCTTCAGTTATACGGCAACATAATGAGATCAGTACTTAGAAAAAAGCAAAATCGAATAGTAATGCAATTACTTTTCTTCAATTTTAGAAGATCTCGAAAGCAGATTATCGAGCATGCTTGTAGGGAGTATCCTTTTTAAATAAGCGAATAGGTAGGTGGGGAAGGTAACGTAGTATCGAGATTTAGGGTTTGTGTTTTGTAATGCGTCTAATACTTTGTTAGAAACGGCTTCTGGCTCTAGTGTGAAGGGTACCGCAGGTCCTTCAGTTTCAAGACGTGCGATGGTTGCTTCATAGCTTTTGCGAAAGCGACTATTGTTACTATCAATATTTTTATTAAATAGTTTTAAACTGTTTTCGCGAAAGCGACTTGTGATTGGTCCGGGTTCAATTAGAGACACGTGGATATTGGTGCCTTGAAGTTCTAGTCGCAAAGTGTCGCTGATGCCTTCTAAGGCAAATTTGGATGCAATGTAAGCGCCACGAAATGGCATGGCTACAAAGCCTAGTACTGAGCTGATCTGAATAATTCTTCCATAACCTTGTTGATGCATTGAAGGAAGGAGTAGGTTGGTTAATTCAACTAAGCCAAATAAATTGGTTTCAAATTGTTCTCGTAGTACTGTGCGATTTAAGTCTTCCACTGCACCTGGTTGGCCAAATCCAGCGTTATTGATTAATGCATATAAGTTTCCATCAGTTTCCTTTAATAAATGTTTGCAAGCAGATTGAATCGATTCAGAGTCAGCGACATCTAATAGCAAACATCGTAGGCCTAACTGGGTGAGTTTTTCTACATCGGATTGTTTTCTTACTGATGCAAAAACTTTATAACCTTTATTTTGCAATGTCTGTGCAAGGTTTAAACCTATTCCTGTTGCACAGCCAGTAATGAGTACATTTTTATTATTCATTACAAAAGTATAAATGCAGTTTGCTTAAGTTAATTATTTCGAGCATAAAAAAAGCCGAGCTCCTTACGAAGCCCGGCTTTTATTTTTTTTGCTAATGCGTGATTTAGATCTTAAAGGTC
>JBOEHC010000157.1:0-1089 GCA_050633765.1 Gammaproteobacteria bacterium | reverse complement strand
TTTAGCTTAATATAGATGGAGAAATATATGAGAGTCATAACTCAGATGCCACACAAAGTGTGTTATTACGTAATTATCATTTTAGTATTCGCAATTTCTCCCTCGATATTTGCTGCAGGTTTTCAAATTAGTGAACAAAGTGGAACAGGCATGGGGCGTGCTTTTGCTGGGTTTGGTGTGATTAACGATGATCTCTCAAATGCATTTTATAACCCAGCAGGCTTGACCTTAAAAAAAGGAATGCAAATACAAGTATCAGGTTACTTAATTGATGGTAAATCAAGATTTGATGCAGATGAAGCACAGTCAGGTACAAATCCTGCCATATTTCCACTAGGGGAAAACGAAGATGGCGCTACATTTGCCGTTGTTCCTAATCTTTACTTCACAATGGATTTAACAGATAGATTAAAATATGGATTTTCAATTTCGTCTCCATTTGGGTTAGCAACGGATTATGATCGTAATTGGGTTGGTCGCTTTCAAGCCAAAGAGTCTGAGCTTATAACTATAAATATTAATCCATCATTGGCCTACAAAGTCTCAGATTCGTTTTCAATTGGTGCGGGGTTAGTTGCAGAGCATGCAGAGGCTACACTTAGTCGAGTAGTTGTTGGGGGACCTGGTGTAGAAGGATTTGCAGAAGCGAAAGGGGAAGATTGGGGCTATGGTTGGAATATTGGATTTATGTATCACCCTAACCCAACTTTCAGAGCTGGTGTAGGTTATCGGTCTAAAATTGGACATGAGCTTGATGGGGACGATAACGATATTACAGGTACACCTTTAGGTGGGGGGGATTTTTCAGCTGATGTCGTTGCGAGAGCAACACTGCCTGAAACTATTCATGCAGGGCTATATAAAGAGTTTTCAAACAAATGGGGATTATCGCTTGGCTTGAGATGGACACGATGGAATCGATTACAAGAGATCGTAGTGGTTACTGACAGTCCTTTTGTTCCAGATAGCGTTCTTGAATTGAATTGGGATAATACTTATTCAGCAAACATTGGTATTGATTATTATCATTCTGATAAGTGGACATTCCGTGCAGGCTATATGTTTGATGAATCACCTACAAATGATCGT
>JBOEHC010000156.1:0-603 GCA_050633765.1 Gammaproteobacteria bacterium | reverse complement strand
GCTCCTGATAAATTGTCATAACAAATAATTTGTGAAGTGTTACTAACACCCCATGACTGCAATTTTTTAATAAACTCATTCGGTTCTGGAAGAGGGTGACGACCTGATGTAGGTGTCATAGTTGAAGCTAAATCTTTATCCATATCTGCAAACTGTGCCCCAGGAATATGGCCTTTATTAAATAACTTCAACCCGCCTTCAGCAGCGTCTTTAAGTACAAAACTACAATCAAATATAAACCAATCAGAAGCATNNTTAAATCTTCAACAGAAATTATTGTCTGATATGTCATGGCGCCTCCTAAATATTCCTCTACTTACTTGCTGTTCTTTTTTTATTACGTTTTATTTTAAACTCTGTCATCGTACCCACCAACTCTGCATATGGAATATTATTAAGTGACTCATACAGTGCAACAGATTGTTTCAATAGCTGATTAATATTATCTACTTTTTTAATTTCAGCTTCATCCTCTACAATAACCTTCGCAAGACCTAATAATCCACCAAATTGGATTTTGGTAAAAATACTAGCCGGCGTTTTTAAAAGATCATCTTCGGCATCAAAAGCCGGTAGACCAACTACTTTAAACTCCGCAAAAAA
>JBOEHC010000155.1:0-10884 GCA_050633765.1 Gammaproteobacteria bacterium | reverse complement strand
ATTCGATGTGGGTGAGTATTGAATTTGTTGAAAAACAATTGCAAGCAAACAAAATTGATCTTCTTGATGCGCGATCAAGCGATCGATTCACTGCTAAAGACTCAAAAACAGACCCGGTACCAGGGCATATTCCTGGTGCAATCAGTTTTCCATTCGCAGGCAATATTTCCAAGCAAAGCGTATTTTTACCTGCAGAAGAATTAAGCCGCCGTTTTATGCCAGTTATCTCGAATGCTGAAAATAAAGAGGCGGTTAGTATGTGTGGATCAGGGGTAACGGCATGCCATAATCTTCTGGCATTAAGCATCGCGGGCTTACCCATGATGCGATTATTTGTTGGTTCTTGGAGCGAATGGATTAAGGATAAAAGCCGACCAGTGGCGACTGGCGAGAGCTTATAAATATACGATTTAAATTGTAAAATAGTGCAATATAGTACTGAATTCCCGTTACTTTAGTGTTTTCGTCACACTACCAGTCCCGTCTATAAGCTAGATTATAGAGCTTATTAACAAAGCCAATTATTATTTCAAGCTGTATATGCGTACATAGCAGATAAGGCATTTTGCGTGTCATATTTACCTATGCCCTTAATTAATTAGGATATTAACATTTCTCAAGCTAGTCCTCAGATGATGGCAACCACTGATGTGGCAGAATTGCCAAAAAATGCTGCTGCGTTATTAGATGCAGGCTCGCTGCCTTTTGCTGTTGCATTACTTTGTGCAAATGATGGTTCAGTTGTATTCGCTAATCATCTTATGAGTGTAATTTTACGATGTGATGTAAATGAATTGATAGGCAAAACCATACCTGGTTTATATGACCAGGGTAAGCAAAGAAGTGCCGTATTTAAGTTGTTAAAGAAAAATACATTTGTGCCGCCCAAGCAAATAAAAATTACCAACTTTGATAATAAACATCTAAACATTATTGCAGCTTCTTCTTTACTGAAATATCAGAATGAACTTTGTATTCTAGTTGCATTTCAAGCGCCTAGTTCCGATGCTGCACATGTAAAGCGATTACGCATCGCAATAGAGCGAAATAATATGGCATTGCAAGCTGCACAAATTGGGATTTGGAGTTGGGACTTAATGTCTAATCGCATTGCATGGGATGACACCATGCATTTACTTTTTGGTATCGAATCAGGAAGTTTCTCAGGTAAGCAGCGAGAATTTTTGGAATACATGCTGCCAGAAGATAGGCAAGAACAGCTTGAGATAGGTAAAGCGTATTATCAGGATGGGGGTGCATTTGACACAAAGTTTAGGATTTTACGCCCCGATGGTGAAACGCGGGTAATTATTAATCGTGGTGAAGCAACTAAAAATGACCAAGGTATTGTAATTAGTGTTGTCGGCGTTTGTTGGGATGTCACAGAAAATTTTGCATTAAGTGCCAAGATAGAACACCAGGCTGTGCATGACCCGCTTACTGGTTTGTTAAATAGATTTGAGATGCAGAAAAGATTAGAAAGTCTATTGCAATCTTTAAATGAAGAAGTAACTGAGAATACGTTTTGCTATTTTGATCTAGATCGTTTCAAGGTAGTGAATGATACATGTGGTCATGAAGCGGGAGATGAGTTACTCAGGCAGGTTTCGGAACATTTGAAACCCTATATAACAGAGAAAGATACTTTTGCACGAATGGGTGGTGATGAGTTTGCACTAATTGTCACGAACTGTTCAGGTGACCAAGCAAGGAAGGTCGCGGATACATTATTGCAGGCAGTACAAAATTTCCATTTTGAATGGCAAGGAAAAGTATTTGATATCAATTTAAGTATGGCCTTGGTGCCAATCTCGCCAGAAAAAAATGTCAGTGAAATATTAGGTACTGCCGATGTTGCATTATCTGCTGCAAAGGATGGTGGTCGCGGTCGCATCCACGAGTATCGACCACATGATTCAACGGTTATTCGTCGTCATGATGAAATGCATTGGGTATTGCAGTTAGAAGATGCGCTTCGCTCAGACCGATTCCAATTACATTTTCAACCTATCATGCCTTTGCAAGATGAAAGTGATCAGGGCTTACATTATGAAGTGCTATTGCGGGTAATAGACGAATCGGGTGAAGTGATGGCTCCTGGTGAACTACTAAATGCTGCGGAGCAGTTTGATATGGCCACACGTGTTGATAATTGGGTAGTCAATGCTGTATTTGATTGGTTGGAGAAGCACCAAGATCATTTAAATCAACTAAGTCTATGTTCAATTAACCTTTCAGGTGCATCGATTGGTGATCCAAATTTCCTTATTTTCTTAAAAGAAAAATTACAAGCTTCAAAAATTCCAATGGAAAAAATTGGATTCGAAGTGACTGAGAATGCTGCAATTAAAAACATGCTTAAAGCACGTGACTTTATTGATACGATTAAAGAGTATGGTTGTAAGTTTGCTTTAGATGACTTTGGTAGTGGGCACTCTTCTTTTGCATACTTGAAAGATCTGCCGGTAGATATCTTAAAAATTGATGGTATGTTTGTTAAAGGTATTCACTTAGAGCCTGTTAACTATGCAATGGTTAAGGCTATTAACGATGTGGGTCAGGTAATGAAAATGAAAACCATTGCCGAGTATGTAGAAAATGAAGAAATATGTAATTCTTTAAAAGAAATTGGTGTTGATTACGGCCAAGGCTATTATTTTGGTAAATCTGAGAATTTAGATGAAGTAATTGTGGTCGATGAAACAATTGCTACAATGGCAGAAATTCCTGGGTAATGTAGTCATACATATTATGTAACTTGTAGTTTTTCCTATTGATACATCTTGTATCGCTTCTTAACCATTTAATCTGATTCTGTTAAGGTTGAATTCAATTCAACTGCTAGGAATTATTTTGAAATTTTGTAGTAGCTGCGGTTCCGCAGAAATTAAACAGGCTATTCCAGAAGGCGATAATCGTTTGCGTTTCGTTTGTTCAGTATGCAAAGAAATTTTTTATCATAATCCTAAGATCGTTGTCGGTTGTATTGCAGAATGGAACAATAAAATACTTATGTGTAAACGCGCGATAGAACCGCGTTACGGTAAATGGACTTTGCCTGCTGGGTTTATGGAAAATGAAGAGACTGTGCATGAAGCAGCGGCTCGCGAAACGCAAGAAGAGGCCACTGCTGAGGTTGCAAATATGACCTTATACACGATGTATAACTTACCGCATATAAGTCAAGTTTACGTAATGTTTCTAGCAAAGTTGGTTGACGGTAAAGCAAGTCCTGGAATAGAAAGTTTAGAAGTTGCTCTGATGGATGAATCAGAAATACCTTGGGATGATTTAGCTTTCCCAGTGATTCGAGAAAGTTTACAGCGCTATTTTGATGATAAGCGCCAAGGCAATAGTTTTAAGTTGCACTATGGAGATATTCGTAACCTTTCCAGTCAAAAGCACGAGGTTAAGCATTATTAATGCTCAATCTGCATAGCGGTTCATTATGTCTACAACTAAATCTTTGCTATCTATTATAGAGTTGGGCGGATACCCTGATTTAAATCCAATCTATAAAGCGCATGGTTATAAGTCTGAGGTTGCATACAGCATGCGCAAGGCACTAGTTGTATTAAAGAAGATGAAGCCAGAAGTTGTGGTCGCTGAATTTAATTACCAATCAGACTTTAGAGATCGTACCAGTAGTTTAGAATCGTTAATTGCGGTTGCGCAACGTAATACCAATATTAAAATTATTGTTTTCTACGAAAAAGAATATCATCATCAGTTTAAAAAACTTGCTGCACAATATGAATTTTACGCCGCCTTTGCATATCCAATAGAGGAAGAGCTGATAAGCGAGACACTTGCGAGTATTACTGGCTAAATAATTTGCAAGAATTTATTTTGTTTTCGAGCCACCTAAGCAGGGTGGGGATTTGCGTACCTGGCCATTTTTTTCCTGCCATTCGCTAGGCGTTAATGTATTCAAAGATAGTGCATGAACTGGCCCATCGAGTTCTGTTTTCAACAATTGGTTCAGTATACGATGTCTGGCAACTAGCATTTTGCCCTCAAACTCATTAGTAACCACCGTTACTTTAAAGTGTGATTCAGAGTCAGGCGGCACGTTATGCATATGACTTTCGTTTGCGACCTCTAGATACTCAGGTTGTAATGCTTGGGTAATCTTTTCTTCGATGTTGGCTTGTATGGTCATAGTTAAAATTGAAAAATAGGGTTTTTTGTTTACTTAAGTATATAGGCTAACTAATAGAAAAAAATTTCTTTGCGGTTAGAGTGGTTTCTTGTGCGGTTTGTTCCACATCTGTGGTACGGCATTTGGCGATTGTTGACAAGATGTGTGGTAAATATGCAGGCTCGTTGCGTCTACCATTTGGCTTTGGGTAGAGGTCTTTGGGTAAATCTCTTGGCAATAGGTAAGGCGAATCAGTTTCTATCATCAATCTATCTGTTGGAATTTTTTTGATCGCATCATGTAGATGTTGACCGCGTCGTTCATCACAAATCCAGCCAGTAATTCCAATATGGCAATCTAATGCAATATACGCGTCTAATTCCTCGATCGTGCCCGTAAAGCAGTGTACAACGACGTTGCTAAGTTGAGGTCTATGTCTTGATAGTATTTTTATAAAATCCTCATGTGCATCACGTTCATGTAGAAAAATTGGCATTGCGAGTTCTATCGCTAATTCTAACTGCCTTTCAAACGCTATGCGCTGTTGCTCTGGAGTTGAATAATTACGATTGTAGTCTAGCCCTGCTTCACCGATCGCCGCTACCTTCTCATGTTCGGCAAGTAATTTTAATTTTTCGTAACTATCTTCTTGCCATTGCTTAGCTAGATGCGGGTGAACCCCAGCAGTAGAGACCATGCCCTCAAATTGTGTTGCAAGTTGTATAGCATGTTGGCTTTCTTCGACATCCGAGCCGGTGAGCACAAAATGTTTCACGCCAGCATGATTTGCACGATCAACTACTCCGTGCTCATCTTGGCGAAATGCACTACTGGTAAAGTTAAAACCTATATCTACAAGTTCCATACGATATGAATAATATTTCTTTAGCAGCTATGCAAGATGAGCACAATCATCGCAATATTCATTGTCCGTATCGGAGATGACGATTTGGCAGTGGCGACAAATTTCAGTATCACTTGGTAATAAGTTGGCATCTAAACACACGCGATCATCAAATACGAAACATTCTCCTCGCCAATGTTGATTTTTATATTTCTCGATATATTTAATAATTCCACCTTCTAGCTGGAATACTTGGTCAAAACCATTTTGTGCCAATATATTTGCGCCCTTTTCGCATCGAATGCCACCAGTGCAAAAAGTTACTAATGGTTTGTCTTTTGGAAGTTCATTTATTTTAGATTCGATTTGGATAATATCTCTGAAGTTTCTTATTTCAAGGTGGGTTGCATTTTCGAAGGAACCTAAGTTCACTTCAAATTCATTACGCATGTCTAATAGCGTGATATCCTTTCCCTCATCTAACCATTGTTTAAGTTCATCATTGCTTAGGTATTGGGCATTTTTTTCAATTTTGTCAATATTATTTAGAAATGGCTTGCTATTTGCTGCACTAGGGTGATCCGTAGGCAATGGTTTAGTAGGTACTAATTCCTTTCTAATTTTAATGAGTAATCTTTTAAAAGGAATGTAATCTGAGTAGGTGGTATTCAGCAATAAATTATTTAAGCCACACAAGCTTTCCATTTGCTGTAAGAAGTACTCGATATCGTTTTGCGTACTTGCTAAACCTAGATTAATTCCTTCAGGACTTATAAAAATATTGCCTTTAATATGAGTCTCGCTGCAAATAGATTGAGCATTTTCAAAAACTTTTTCTACATCATCAATTTCTGTAAATTGATAGCCGGCAATGTTGGTGATTTTATTAGACATATTTGAAAGGCAAATTTTTAAACAACACTTAACAAGTCTTATTGTAATAGGTTAGGGTTAGCATTATGAAAGAAGGACAGCCACAAGCGGTATATCTAAAAGACTATACACCCCCAGAATTCTTAATCGATCAAGTGAGCCTCGACTTTTGGCTCGGTGAAGAGGAAACCATTGTTACATCGCATATGCAGATCCGCAGTAATCCTAATAGTAGCGGGTCTAAAACCTGCTTGGAATTGCATGGCGAAGAGCTTGATCTGCGATATATAGAGATAAATAGTAAGCGATTGGATGCAGATCAGTACAGTGCTACGGATGAGTCATTGTCGATAACAAATGTTCCGCAACAATTCTCACTGACGATCCAAACCCTTATTACGCCGCAGACCAACACATCATTAGAGGGTCTATATAAATCCAGCGGTAATTTCTGTACCCAATGTGAGGCGCAGGGATTTCGGAAAATCACCTACTTTCTCGATCGTCCAGATGTGATGTCGAAATTCACGGTTCGTATTCAAGCAGATAAAACGCGTTATCCCGTGTTGCTTTCAAATGGCAATCTGCAAGAAGAAGGCTTATGTGAAGAAGAAAATCAACATTATGCGATTTGGGAAGACCCATTTCTCAAACCTAGTTATTTGTTTGCACTCGTTGCGGGTGATTTGGTGTTTTTGGAAGGTGCACATCAAACTGCATCTGGGAAAAACATTGTGTTACGCATATACACGGAAAAACACAATGCAGATAAATGTGAACATGCATTGAGTTCATTGAAAAAAGCTATGCAATGGGATGAGCAACGGTTTGGCTTGGAGTGTGATTTAGATATTTACATGATAGTTGCGGTTGATGATTTCAATATGGGGGCGATGGAGAATAAAGGTCTAAACATATTCAATTCCAGCTGTGTATTAGCCAGACCAGATACTTCAACTGATGCAGAATTCATGCATATAGAAGCGGTAGTTGCCCATGAATATTTTCATAACTGGACAGGTAATAGGGTCACTTGTCGCGATTGGTTTCAGCTCAGTCTTAAAGAAGGTTTGACGGTTTTTCGCGATCAGGAATTTACCTCTGATGTAACTTCGCGTGCTGCAAAACGAATTAGCGATGTGCGCTCTTTGCGCGCTTACCAATTTGCAGAAGATGCAAGCCCCATGGCGCACCCAGTGCGCCCCGCATCTTTTATGGAAATTAATAATTTTTACACTTTAACGGTTTATGAAAAAGGTGCAGAAATTGTTCGCATGTATCAGACTTTATTTGGCGTAGATGGATTTCGTAATGGGATGGATTTGTATTTTCAACGCCATGATGGACAAGCTGTTACTACGGATGATTTTGCTGCTGCCATGGCCGATGCGAATGATGCCGACTTAACAAAATTTAAACGTTGGTATGAGCAGGCAGGGACACCTGTAGTTAAAGTGAGTGATGATTGGGATACGGAGACTAATACATACACATTGACCTGTGTGCAAAGTTGTCCACCAACACCCGAGAGTGATGAAAAACAGCCTTTTGTCATTCCAATTAAGACCTCTTTAATCAATGAACAAGGTGAATGTTTGGCTGAAAGTCGAATTTTAAATTTGCAACAGCGCGAACAAAATTTTGAATATAAAGCTATACTTAGCAAGCCTGTCCCAGATTTACTGCAAGAATTCTCTGCCCCTGTTCAACTGCAATACAATTATACAAATGAGCAATTAGCATTGTTATTGAAACATTCTAGTGATGCTTTTAATCGTTGGAATGCTGGTAATCAGCTAGCCTTAAAGGTATTGCTTGCAAGTATTGAGGGTAATTCGCAATCAAATCAGACCGGCATCGCTACTTTGAAAGATGCTCTGGCTTATGCCATACAACCGAATATTACTGAGCCGAGTTTGCTTGCTGAGCTACTTATATTGCCAAATGAAAAAGATCTAGAAGAACATCTGGAAACGATTGATATGCGAGCATGCTTAGCTGCGGCAGATCAATTGCAAGAAAGTATAGCGCTGCATTTGGAAGAAAGTTTGGTGAATACCTATCATGCTAGTTTTAAAAATACTGCGTATCAATACGATGCGGATGAGATGGCACGACGCAGGTTGCAGAATATATGCTTATTATTGTTATGCTCATTAAATAAAGATGAGTACCGATCACTTGCAGTTAAACAGTTTAAGCAAGCTAGTAATATGACGGAGCAAGTGGGCGCTATGAATGCTTTAGTTCATATTGAGTCTGAAGAGCGCGACCAGGTATTAAGCGAATTTGAGAAAAAGTGGTTAGATGATAATTTAGTGATGGATAAATGGTTTGCCATGCATGCACGTTCTAAAATTCCAAACGCATTAAAAGATGTGCAAGCACTCATTCAGCATTCTGCTTTTACGATGAGTAACCCGAATAAAGTGCGTGCCTTAATTGGAGTATTTGCCGGTCAGAATGCCTATCATTTCCACAATCCAGATGGCAGTGGTTATGAGTTTGTTGCACAACAAGTACTTAAACTAAATGATTTGAATCCACAAATTGCTTCTCGTTTAGTAAGAACCTTAATGCGTTGGCGTAAATATGCACAACCGTGTGGAGAAAAAATGCGCGAGCAGCTAGAGCAAATTGCCCAACATAAAAATTTATCAAAAGATGTGTTTGAAATTGTTTCTAAAAGTTTAAAATCCTAAGTACTATGAGTAAAAATTTAATCAGACCATTTGAAAACGGACCGTTACATATTACAGGGACCTTAGAATTGCTAAATTCTGACGGGGGGCTTATCGAAAAAGCAGATGAGCTTTATTTATGTAGATGTGGCCAGTCTAACAACAAGCCTTATTGTGATGGCCAACATAAGAATGTTAATTTTGTTGAGCCTGGAACATTTATCAAACCACCTGAGTCTGAGCAACAGGAGGGGAATGAAGGATTATTGTCAATAAAAGTTCAGAAAAATGGGCCGTTAATATTTCGTGGTGATGCTTGTATTGAAGATGCGAGCGGGCAAAAAATATTTCGTAAAGTAGGTGGTTTATGTCGATGCGAGAAAAGTGCAAATCGACCATTTTGTGATGGCACGCATAGTAAGATTGGCTTTGAAGCAGAGTGATGATTTAAATCAGGGCTTTATGTATCTAAAAACCTTCTGTTGATGTGAATAATCCAACACGCAAGTCTTTGGTTTTATAAATTTCTTTGTCATCTACAGACATAATTCCATCTGCAATTCCAAGTGCGGTGCCGCGTTTAATGACTCTTTTGATATCTAGGCGGTAGCTAACTTTTTTAGCTGTGGGTAATACTTGTCCGGTAAAGCGAACTTCGTTCACACCTAAGGCGCGTCCTTTGCCGGGGTTGCCATTCCAGGCAATGAAAAATCCCAGTAGTTGCCATAGTGCATCCAGGCCCAAACAACCAGGCATGACAGGATCGCCTGGGAAGTGACAATCAAAAAACCATAAGTCAGGTTTAATATCTAACTCCGCTTCTACTTCACCTTTACCGTATGTGCCATTTTCGCTTGAGATTTTTGTAATGCGATCCATCATTAACATATTCGGCATAGGTAGCTGCGCATTACCGGTGCCAAACATTTCACCTCTGCCGCAGGCAAGAAGATCTTCATACGAAAAGGAATTATTTTGCGTCACGTTACCTACTTTTTAGTTGTTAGCTTATTTATGAAAGACTCGTTGCGTTAATGCGAAGGGCAGGAGTTATTATTTTTATTAGTGTTCTCAAGTGTAGCAAATACTACCTGTTAATGCTTCTAGTTACTGCGATATACGCGTATTATGCTTTATTCGATCGAGTAATAAATATAACTCACTAATCGTTTGAATGAAGTTTGCCTTAATCTCTTGTAGCACATCAAAGTAGGCAGCGGCCCCACTGCCTGTCACAGCAATTTCAATTTTAGGATCAAGTTCAGTGCGTAGACGCCGCAGTTGGTTGGGTAGCAGTGGATCATCTGCTGGTCGCGTTATTCCTATAGCGATGAGCTGGGCGCTGCTTTTACGCTGTGTATAAATTATTTCGTCGACTGATCCGTACATGCCTAAAAATATTGCTTGCCAGCCATTAGATTTGCTTGCGGCAGCTAATCGTAGTGCCGCAATATCACTAACTTGTCCTGCAGGTGATGCACATATGAGTTTGTGTTCAGATTCAGTGAATGGTTCGCTCATAACTAAACTAGAAAGAAAACCGCGTATAGAATAAATCGCTATTGCATAATGTGTGTCGCGCAATGCGCCGCGACGACATTCATCCTGGATGTGTGATACAAGTGGGCGTAATAGGTCTTCTAGTAAAAATATGATACCTAGCGATTTTGATGCATCGCTTAAAAAGCGATAAATGTCTTGACTGTTTAAACGTTGTATTGCATCTAAACAATCATCAAAATACTCCATTACTGAACCAGTGCTTGGTCGTTGCTCTATCTTAGCGACAGGAATACTAGCCGCTGCAGCTTGATCACTATCGACAAGTTTGCGTAATTTTTGAATTGATAATGTTGCAACATCACCAATGCGTCGTCCTGCTGAAGAAGCGCGGCGTAATAAATTAAGTTTTTCGACGTCTTCGTCGCTATATAATCTGCGACCGTTGCTTGCTCGTTTTGGATTCACCACACTATAGCGACGTTCCCAAACGCGGATGACATCGGCGGTGAGTCCGGTGCGTCTGGCGACAACCTGAATAGGGTGTTCATCTGTCGTTACGTTTGTCTGTCTAATAGCCACGTTTACCTATGTTATAGTGTTGTCTAAGTAATTGTACTGGTTTTGTCTGTTTATTATAACATTTCTAGGTCATCGTTATAGCAATGTACTAGACATGTTTGAGTCAAAATACATATTAGCCTTTATATCTAAGTGCTTGAGTGGTATATTTATGACAACTTATTTTTTCTTGCAGGTAGAATACCTGCAGTAATCTATGCATAGCATGTTGCTATTTCAGGCATGAGCCTGTCATGTAAACGGAGGCGGAAACATGAAGAAAT
>JBOEHC010000154.1:0-8168 GCA_050633765.1 Gammaproteobacteria bacterium | reverse complement strand
GCATCCAGACCGGTCTGCGCCAATGTGTTGATCAACGTCGACAGAAGACTTGGGTTTTTCACCTGCAGCGAAGATAGATTGACGGAAATGCATACGTCGTCGGACCATGTGGCGGCTTCGGCAAAAGCTTCACGTATGATCCATTCCCCAAGCGGGTTGATCAATCCCACTTCCTCTGCGAGCGGCACAAAAAAGTCGGGATCGATAAAGCCCTTCTCCGGGTGGTGCCAGCGCACCAAGGCTTCAAACGAGACAACCTCTTTGCTCTTCGCATCCAGAATGGGCTGATAGTGCAGGCAGATTTCCTGGCTGCCGAGCGCGCGGCGGAACTCGACCTCCATTTCACGCCGGGTTCGAATTTCTGCGTCCATGCCTGAATCAAACAGGAATGCTTTGCCGCGCCCCGCATTCTTTGCGCGGTAGAGAGCCAGATCAGCATTTTTCAGCAGTTCGTCTGGGTCCACACCATTTTCCGGGCATCGGGCGATACCGACACTCATTCCAGATTGTACAGTGACACCGTTGACGTGGATGGTGGATTCCATGGATGAAATAAGTTGTTCAGCCAAGCGCAAGGGATCGTTCTTTCCATCGATGTTCCGCTGCAACACAGCAAACTCATCGCCTCCCAATCGCGCGATCAAGTCAGTTTTTCTTAAGGACACACGGATGCGATGAGCAATTTCTTGCAAAATGGCATCACCAACAAAATAGCCCAAGGTTTCATTGATGACTTTAAAGCGATTCAAGCCAATAATGAGTAAGGCTAATTCATCTTCTTCTCTACGCGAGACGCTGAGTGTTTTTTCTAATTGATGATTAAAGGACGATAGATTGGGAAGTGCGGTTAAATCATCATGCGTTGCATAATAATGTTCCAGTGTAGCCGCTTTGGTTAATTCTTCCGCTATGCTGTTGCCTGCACATGCGGAAAACCAAACAAACAAACCTGCAAATAAACACACACTTGCGATAATTATTTTAGTGGGCTCGAATACTGTTGATAACAGATAGCCAGTTGTAATGACACAAATAAGAATGAGCATGGCCGAGAAGACTATTAACCATTGAATATTCTTATTAGAGGGCTGCCGCCCTCTAAGTTGGTAGAATTGCCTCAAAGAAAGTGCAATTAAGCCCAATGCAAGCAACACCACCGCTGACAAAACATAATTTTGCCAACTGTGAATAATATTCATGCACCAACCATATGCTGTGTTTACTTGAAGGTCAAAGCCGTTAACTAAGCTTCTTGTATGCCACCTTTTGTTAACGCAGCAGGATCTAAGAGCTTCTTAATTTGTTCATCACTCAAATCTGTCATTTCTTTTGCAACATCAAAAACCGGTCTTCCAGATTTGTATGCTTCTTTTGCAATGGCCGCCCCTTTTTCATAACCAATTACTCGATTCATTGCAGTTACCAAAATAGGATTTCTTGATAGTGCATCTTGAAGGTTTTCTTCATTTACTGTGAAACCTGTAATCGCTTTATCCGCTAGCACTCTACAAGAATTGCTTAATAGTTGAATACTTTGCAATAAATTAAATGCAATAACAGGAAGCATCACGTTTAATTGAAAAATACCTGACTGCCCGGCCATGGTAATAGTGGTGTCGTTACCAATGACTTGTGTGCTTACCATGGCAACGGCTTCTGGTATAACCGGATTCACTTTACCTGGCATAATACTACTGCCTGGTTGCAAGGCTGGTAATGCAATTTCACCTAAACCTGCTAGCGGTCCGGAATTCATCCAACGCAAATCATTAGAGATTTTCATTAAGCTCACTGCAAGGGCTTTTAGCTGGCCACTCATTTCAACCGCTGAGTCTTGCGTGGCAAGGCCTTCAAATTTATTTGGCTTCGATTCAAATTTAACACTGGTAAGTTCGGTTAGTTGCTTAGCCACTAACTCTCCAAACTTTTCATTGGCATTAATGCCGCTACCTACTGCGGTGCCACCTTGTACTAGTTGTCGCAAACGATTATTCGAGTCATCTATGCGTTGGATGGCATATTCTATTTGTTGCGCCCACGCATCAATTTCTTGACCCATAGTCACTGGCATAGCATCCATTAAGTGGGTACGACCGGTTTTAACGTAGTTCTTACACTCGTTTGCCTTATTTTTTAATGTGTTGAATAAATGAGCTAACGCTGGTTTCAATTCTTCTTCAATTTGCAGACAAGCGCTGACATGAATAGCGGTTGGGATTACGTCATTGGAGCTTTGACTCATATTTACATGGTCATTTGGATGAATTTCAACCTCCCCTACTGAGTTCGCAAGATGCGAAATTACTTCATTGGCATTCATGTTTGTGCTGGTGCCTGAACCCGTTTGAAATACATCAATCGGGAAATGGCTGTCATAGTCTCCGCTAGCAACGCTCATGGAAGCCTTTTTAACGCTGGCTTCAATTTCTTTACTCATTAGCCCCAGCTCAGTATTTGCCCCCGCACATGCGGTCTTAATTAATCCTAATGCACGTATAAATTGTCTTGGCATCACCAGGCCACTAATTGGAAAGTTATCTACGGCTCTTTGTGTTTGTGCGCCATAAAGTGCATCAGCAGGTACCTTAAGTTCACCCATGCTGTCTTTTTCAGTTCGGAAGTTGTTACTCATTTCAATTCTCTTCTTGTGGGAAGCTCTGATTTATTTTGATACGTTGTTAAAAATGATCTCAAAATCGCTCATGTATTTTGAATACACTTTGCTCATTTCGACATTTTACCTCGCTTCAGTCATTAACATTAACAAATCAGAGCTTCCATAATTATCTTTAGACCCCTAAATTGGGGCGCTGTAGTATAATGTCTTACTGGATGGCTTACTATTGCCCAAGATTATAGATTAACCACATAACTACACTAATGAACTCCAGCTCACTTACGAATATATCCCCTGTTGATGGGCGATACGCAAACAAAACTGAAAATCTACAGCATATTGCCAGTGAATATGGCCTTATAAAATACCGTGTTATTGTTGAAATTGCCTGGCTCAAGCAGCTGGCTGAGCGTCCGGATATTGCAGAATTGCCTTTTCTTTCAGATCAGGCTAGCAAGTTTCTAGATGATATTGTTATTAACTTTTCACCTGATGAAGCTCAGCGTGTTAAAGATATTGAAGCGACGACTAATCATGATGTGAAAGCCGTTGAGTACTATTTAAAAGAAAAAATTGCCGGCAATGAAGAGTTGCATGAAGCTTCAGAGTTCATTCATTTTGCTTGCACTTCTGAAGACATTAACAATCTAGCGTATGGCCTAATGTTACGCGATATGCGTGAACATGTGGTCACTCCTAGTTTAAAAAATGTATTGGATGAAATTAGTAAGCGCGCCAAACAGTACGCTGACGTATCAATACTTTCTCGCACTCACGGACAACCTGCCTCCCCTTCTACCATGGGTAAAGAATTTGCCAATGTGTATGCACGGGTAAACAGTCAGTTCAGCACTTTTAAAGCAGTAAATATTCTTGGAAAAATTAATGGTGCAGTAGGCAACTACAATGCACACATGGTGGCGTACCCACTTGTTGATTGGGAATCTCTTTCTGCAAAGATGATCGCATCGCTAGGGCTTACTTCCAACCCCTATACCACACAAATTGAACCGCATGATTACATTGCAGAGTATGCAGATGCCTTATGTAGGGTAAATACTATTCTCATCGATTTTAGTAGAGATGTTTGGTCATATATTGCCATTGAGTACTTTAAGCAGAAAGTAGTTAAAGATGAAGTGGGTTCATCGACCATGCCTCATAAAGTCAATCCAATTGATTTTGAAAATGCTGAAGGCAATTTTGGGATTGCCAATGCTATGCTCAATCATTTTTCTGCCAAGCTGCCTATTTCAAGATGGCAACGTGATTTAAGTGACTCAACTGTACTGCGCAACTTAGGGGTTGCGATTGCACATTGTGAGATTGGTTATCAGTCTTTGCTGAAAGGCATGTCGAAACTGGAAATCAATACTGACCAACTTGATATCGATTTGAATAAAAATATCGAAGTGCTTGCTGAACCTATTCAGACCGTTATGCGTAAAAATAAAGTTTCTGGCGCTTATGAAAAGCTAAAAGAACTTACGCGCGGGCAAAAACTTGATGTAGAGAAACTAGAGACGTTTATAAGTTCTTTAGAGCTTCCTGAAGAGGACAAAGACCACTTACAAAAGTTAACGGCTTCGAACTATGTAGGCATTGCGAGCAAACTCGCTAAAAAAGAATCTACTGACTAAAGAGTTATTGGTTTTCTTTAGCAATAAAGAAATCTTCTAACTTCTTGGTCATGGCATTTTGTGTAATAGTTGGGAAAATATACGCCCAGCCATCAAGCTTATCTGTTGATTTTGCTGCTAGCTCTTCTGCAGCCCTCGGATCAGACTTAATTGCCGCATCCGATGTAGACTCATCTTGGCTTTCGTCGTTGACAACAGATTGATCAATTTCATCCGATGAGTATCCCACTTCTAACGTAAAGTGAGCGTCTAACTCCGTAACGTATGCTTTGGAGCTTATGGTTAAGCCATCAAATGTTTTAAAAGTTGTTACTATCGGCTCTATAGACTTCGTGTCAATTTTGGATTCAGCCACTACATCACGCAGCTGTAATGACGATAACGCATTGGCAACTTGATAAATCTCAGATTCAGATAGATTCATACCTTCAGGCGTTATTGCATCCAGGGTGTATTCGTATTCTTCTTCACCATTATTAGCAATATTGACTTCACTACCATCTGGATGTTTTATATGAACGGTCTTTATTCTTTCTGGAGGTATATCTAAAATATCTTTTTGCAACCAATCTGTTACATCGCGCTTTATATTTAGCCTTTTATTAATCAACCAACTTTGAGGCTTATCATTGCGACGCACATATTGTGTGTTTTTACCACTATTGCCGTCTTTGCCAAAGATAATATTCGCATCCTTTTGCAAACCTTCAATTGAAAGCAGAACACCCTGTGCTTGTTTATCAGCAACATCTTCAACTCCTAGCTTTGCATAATTATCGGCATCAGATGTTTTTGCCTCTACCAGCATTGCTTCAGCAAGACCTGTAAATAAATCACGAACTGCAGCGATATTTGCTTTATACCCATCACGATTATTTACAATCCAACCTTTGTCAGATTTGCTCACCTCGGACAACGTGACATTGCCTGCATCAACCACTGTAAACTTAGTTATACGATTTAAATTCTCAGCTAATTCAGGAATGAGGTTTGAGTTAGCATCAACTGAACGTTGATTTGAATTTTCATTGAAGTAATAGGCTATTACACCTATAGCTAAAGCAGCAAGTAATATGAGTAGCGTTTTTGATTTCATAGAGTACTAACTACACCCAAAACTAAACACCTAAGGCGCGTTTTCTTTTTCTTGATCTAACAAAAGCAAGTATAAGTGCCAATATTGAAATTATGATGGGCACTAAGCCAATATTTATAAACTTTAATTTTGAACCTAATTTCTCAATATCAAGATCGAGGTTATGCCTTACCTGACGCAACTCTTTACGCACTTTAAATTTATCTTGCTGAAATCTTTCAATTTCTGCTTCTTGCTCCGGAGATAGCATTAATTCGTTGTTATCATCACGTACTTTTTGCAGTTCCACTAATTTTTTCTCTGTTTCTGCAAGCTTTGCTTGTAACTCTTCTTCAGTCGAGCGAAACTTCTGGTCAGCAGCTAAGCGAAGATCATTTACACGTTCAAATGGTCGAGTAGAGGTTTCTCTACCACGTATGCTAATTAAGTCTGAACTACCTGTTAAGTTATCTACCGCATTAATAATTAAATCGCCATTATTGGCCCAAGCATTGAAAATTTGCTCACCAAAGAATTCCTGTACCTGAACCCACATACGATCACTCAGCATATCGGTATCGGCAACTACGATTAAATTGGCATCTTCTTTAGTACTTCCTAGATGCTCGCCATATTTTGACTCATCCACTATTTTGGCATCAGACATTTGCGGTCTGCCGTCTTTAAACGCCGAATTAAGTTTGCCTTGAATTCTGGCAGATAAAATATATTCCTCACCTGTTGGCTCAAAACCATTACTGAGTTGTTTTAGATCAGGAAGAAAACGGAATTTGTTTGCCTCAATTAAAGCAGAATCATCACTAGACGTTACTATTGGAATAATTTTTATATCTGCCCCTTCTTTAGCTTTCAAAAAGCCAGATACCCCCGCACTGATTACTTCTAACTCTGAAGATATTACATCTTCAGCATCAATATTATTTTTAGTAACTGCTAACAATCCATAGTGACGCGACTGACCTTCATGCGCTCCCCCTACGGTTAACGCGTATTTTCTGTCTAACACTACCTTTGTTGTATCGAAATCAATTCCCCAAGCATCAAATAGTTTTTTCAAACTAGAGGCTCGACCCCCTTCAACCTCTAACGGTGTAGACGATTGCCTTACCGGAATATCCACTTCAGAATGCGGATCAACAAAGAAAATAGCTTTGCCACCACGCATCACGAATTGGTCAATGGCATACTGCGTTGGATCCGTTATATTTTTAGGATGAATCACTAATAAGATATCCACATCTGCATCTATAATGTCTGTCGTAACATCTAGCTGCTTTACTTCGAATAACTGCCTCATCTGAGCAATGATGGCCCAGGCTTTTGTCATTTGTGCGGTTTCAGCATCAAAGCCACCAAATACAGGCAGTTGTGTAATCACCCCTACAACTGTCTTTTTAGGGTTTGAAAGCGTGGTTAAAAGCTTACTCACGTCATATTCTAAAAACTGTTCACGCTGAGGTTGAAAGAACGTCAGCACTTCCGTATCGCCGACCGCATTGCTCGCGGCTAAACCGAAATAAACATTTTCCCCTGTTGCGCCAACCGGTATAGCTTGCAAGCCAAATGAGCCCGCTTGATCTTCTTCTTCAGAAAATGGCACAGGGTCTATTATGTTTAAAACAATATTACCATTAGATAGTTGCTCATATTCTGATAACAGCTCTTTGACTCGCGTTGCATAAGTGCGCAACTGTGGCACATCTTCACTTGCTTTATCTGAATAGAACAAATACATCGTGACAGGTTCTTTAATACTTTTAATAATATTTCGAGTTCCATCTGTTAACGTATAGAGCTCATTTTCTGTCAAATCGATTCGTGCATTAGTAAACAATGTACTACTCAGCATATTTACCACAAGAAACAATACGGCCAGCACTAACAAACCAATTATGGTAAATGATTTTGTTTTCTTATTTATACTCTGGGCTACCATATTCTTAATCTGCTTTTTTCATTTCTACAATAATAGTGTTGGCATACAGCCAGAAACCAATGATAGATACAAAATATATTACATCTCTTATATCTATAACGCCTTTTGCTAATGATACAAAGTGCGTCAAGAAACTTAATGATGATATTGCATCCACTATATTTTGTGGGATCCAAGCTTTGAAAAAATTAAGCACAAGCGGCGAGCCTGCCAATAAAAATAGAAAACAAATTACAACTGTTATTATGAATGCAATCACTTGGTTTTTTGTCATGGCTGAAATACATGAACCAATTGCCAGAAAACCGCCTGCCATCAAAAAACTTCCCAGGTAAGCAGCGAAAATTACGCCATTATCCGGATTACCCAAATAGTTAATAGTGATCCAGATTGGAAAAGTGAGCACTAACGCAATGCCAATGAATACCCAAGCTGCAATAAACTTACCTATCACTGATTCACCCACCGAAATGGGCAAGGTCATTAATAATTCGATGCTGCCACTCTTACGTTCTTCGGCCCACAAACGCATTGCAATAGCTGGAACAAGAAACAGATACAACCAAGGATGATATTGAAAAAATGGACTTAAATCTGCTTGGCCTCGCTCGTACAAGCCGCCCAAGTAAAAAGTCATTGCGCCACTCATAATTAAGAAGATAACAATAAACACATAGGCAACCGGTGTTGCAAAGTAACTGCCAAGCTCTCTTTTAAATATAGTAATTATATTTCTCATATTAAATTTCTATAAATCAAATTTTTAACGCATGTTTTAAGATATATGACCACTAGTGATTTCACGGAAAATGTCATCCATTTTTTCACTGCTAGATTTACTACGCAGACCTTCTGGTGTGTCGTCTGCCAGAACCTTTC
>JBOEHC010000153.1:0-15798 GCA_050633765.1 Gammaproteobacteria bacterium | reverse complement strand
AGCCAAAGGCGCTCCAGAAGAAGGGATTGAGCCAGGCACACGCTGGGAAGATATTCCATTTAATTGGAAGTGCCCAGAATGTGGCGCAATGAAGGATGATTTTCAGTTAGTTGAAATTTAAGATTTAAGTTGCTGATTAAGAAATGCGATTTTCGCAGAGTGCTCAAGTGAGCATGACCATTTGTAGGCTAAATTTATAGATTCTGCACATGCATATACACCGTGCCCGCTCACTACAGTAATGCAATGTTGATGAAGTGTGTTAGCGACAAGCTGCGGTGATCGGTCGGAATATTCATCAAATGAGATGGTATGTACCGGTACGTTAGGAAAATATAATTTTCCTTCAAAGTCTTCGGGTATAAAGTCGTTGCCATTCATGGTGAGTGCGATCGTATAGGGTCCGTGGCTATGAAATACCGCTTTAGCTTTGGAATTTTGTTTATACACTTCAAGATGTAATTTTGCGTCAAATGACGCATTCTTCCCATACGTTCCATCTATAGAGCAGGCTACTAAATCCTCAGCTGTTAATGTGTCTGCGCATGCCCCAGTTGGCGTGACCCAAATAGTATCTTCTTCACGCACTGAGGCATTGCCACTATGCGAGTCGTTATAGCCATACTTTCGTAGCCAGCGATAATGGTGAACTAGGTCTTCTTTTATTGAACTCATCTAAAAATACACTTTATTTTATGCTGGGGAGGCCTGATACTCTGTGGTCCTAATTTTTACACGATTTATATAAGTTAATTTTGCCAAAAAGGAAAATTTTTAATGTCTGCACTTATTTGTGGTTCTCTTGCCTACGATACCATCATGGTATTTCCAGATCGTTTTAAAGAACATATTTTGCCAGAGAAAGTGCATATTCTAAATGTATGCTTTTTAGTCCCACAGATGCGCAGAGAATTTGGCGGCTGCTCGGGTAATATTATCTACAATTTAAACTTACTAGGTGGTGATGGTTTTCCTATGGGTACCATAGGGCAAGATTTTGAGCCCTATGCGAAGTGGATGTCGGAGTGTGGTATCGATCAAAAGTATCTTAAAAAGATCGATGGGGCATACACCGCTCAGGCTTTTATCACGACAGATCTAGATGATAACCAAATTACAGCATTCCATCCTGGTGCAATGAATAATGCGCATGAAAACACGATACCCACAGAAGATGGAATTTCGCTTGTTCTGATTTCACCCGATGGCAAAGATGCGATGATACAGCATGCCCAGCAATGTGTAGATGCAAGCATCCCTTTTGTGTTTGACCCAGGGCAAGGTTTGCCAATGTTTGATGGTGAGGAGTTATTGAAGTTTGTTGAGCAAGCTACTTATGTGTGTGTGAACGATTACGAGTCGCAACTGTTACAAGAGCGTACCGGTTTATCTATTCAACAAATAGCTGAAAAAGTAGAAGCAGCAATCGTTACTCGTGGTGGAGAAGGTTCAATTATTCATACTGATGGGAAGTCGATAGAAATTCCTGCAGTCAAAGCCAGTGCTGTTCAAGATCCTACAGGTTGTGGCGATGCTTATCGCGGCGGCTTAATCTATGGTTTGATGAATAACCTGGGCTGGGAAGTAACGGGTCGTATTGCAGCATTAATGGGTGCAATTAAAGTTGCACATAACGGCACGCAAAATCATAAATACTCTTTGAATGAATTCAAGGGGCAATATAAGAAAGAGTTTGGTCAATCGTTTTAATGAAATCAGACTCTCTTTAAATTAATGATATCTGCTGCCAATTATTTTCAGCTGCATGCTGGCTAAGCCTTTCGTCAGCATCTACGGTGATGGGATGGCTTACTAATTCTAATAATGGAATATCATTGCGTGAATCAGAATAAAAATAACTTCCTTCTAAAGAATGGTTAGAACCTTTTAACCATTCTTGCAAGCGAGTAACTTTCCCTGGTCCAAAACTTGGGATGCCATGTACCTCGCCTGTGAAATTGCCATTCTTCATAGCAGGCTCTGTTGCTATTAACGCATCCATATTAAAGATGTCTTTAGTGGGTTCGGTAATAAAGCTATTGGTTGCAGTAACAATAACTAAATAGTCACCTGCCTTACGGTGTTTCTCGATTAAATCGAATGCTTTCTGTTTAATAATGGGTTTAATACGTTGTTCAATGTAATCGCTACGCCATTTCAGAAGTTCATCGTAAGTGTTATTTGCTAGTGGTTGCAAAGCAAATCTAAGAAATTCATAAACATCTAATTTACCCGCAAGATATTCTTTATAGAAACGTTCGTTTTCGCTTTCGTAATGATCCGCATCTACTTTGCCAATAGAAACCAAGTGGGCTCCCCATTCATAGTCACTGTCGCCAGCGATTAAGGTTTCGTCTAAATCGAATAATGCTAAAGCCATAATTATTTTAAAATATGAAGTTTAAGTAATAGTCATTTATGAATGCTAACTTATTGTATTGTATACTAAGTTCATTAATCTAGACGCAGTCTAAATTGCTACGTACATAGCCCTATGCAACAATATAGTGCAGGAGGGAAGTAATGGATGGTAATCAGCATGTAATTGATGCTTCAGGGTTTCGCGAAAATGTTGGCATCATAGTCAGTAATGAAGCTAAGCATGTCGTGTGGTGCAAACGTTATGGCCAAGAAGCGTGGCAATTTCCTCAGGGGGGTGCGCTTCCAAATGAAACTCTCGAACAAACCTTATATCGTGAGCTTAAAGAAGAAACGGGTTTAGATGAAAACCATGTTGATATCATTACCTACACAAAAGATTGGTTGCATTATAAATTACCTGAACGTTTAGTACGTAAGCATAGTATGCCTAGGTGTATCGGGCAAAAACAGCGCTGGTTCTTGCTTAAATTACAAACTGATGAAAGTAATATCTGTTTAAATCAATGTAAAACGCCAGAGTTTGATAACTGGCGTTGGGTCGATTACTGGCGTCCACTTAAAGAAGTGGTGGCATTTAAACGTGACGTTTACGAGCAAGCTTTAAAAGAGTTTGAGCCATTTCTATTTAGTTCAGTTCATTAAATTCTAGCGCCGCACTGTCCAAAGCCAGATTCCAGTAATAGAAAGTATTAGTAATAAGATAGCAGCTATATCAATTACGTAAATCCCATATTTTCCGAAAAACCGTCCGCTATGTGCATCTAGTAAAAATCTTTCAAAATTGATTTGTTTGCTCATATCATGGGTTTCTATTACTTGCTTTAATGCAGGCAATGTAATGGTAGGTGATACCCAGTGAGGATGCGGCCCTTGTAGTGTTTGCCAATTACTTAAATCCCCGAGACTTTCCCAGTAAGTATTAATACCGCGAACTACAGTGGTGTTTCTATTTGAAAGAGCAATGCCTATAGGTGTTTCCTGCAAACCATCTTGTGTGGTGATTTCATCAATGATGTTGCCTGAATCATCAATGACCACTAAAGAGTCTGAGGTAGCAATAATAATTTCACTGTTTGCTTGTTTAATAGCGCCATGAATTGCAAAAACTTGATGGATAACGGGCTTGCCAGATAAGTAAATAGTATCTCCAGCATGTGAAATGGTTTGGTTGTCTAATTGGTATGTGCTTATTGGGTTTGGTTTTATCCCATAGTACTTGAGTAGCCATGTGTTGGATAAGTATTGTGTATTTAATTTAAAATCATCGCTATGTTGCAATGCAATGCCGGTGAGTACTAAAAAGACAATAAAAGCTGTGGCAACTAGACCAATTCTTCGATGCCACTTATGTAGTTTTGCAGCCATAATGAAAAAAATACTAACATGAATCTTTAGTTACATGATCATGTAGAAGTAGGGACATGCGTGAAATAGCAGTAATGGCATTTACTGATAAGGTTGCCCCTGAAATATTATCTATTTGCTTATCTAATTTGTCTTTTTTGGTTAATTTAGCACCAATGAATTGTTGGCCGAAAAACTCGTGCTTTACTTCCCAACCACGACTCTCTCTGAAAATAAGAACTTTTACTTTTTCTAATCCTTGAGAGTTGATGACGAATCCGGTTGTAATGTATCGCTCCTTACCAATCTCTTCTAATATCCAGGCTGAACGGCATCCATCTTGCCAAAAAGGCACTCGAATTTTTTTATACCGATGCCCTAAAATTGCCTTAACTTCTTTCCCAAGATCACCTGACAAAGTTAAACGTTGAGAATCTGGGATTGTTGAAAATGTGGAAGACAAAAAATCTTTTGGTGATTGATACACACTTTCTGCAGCTATTGCGTTTCCAAGAAATAAGGCTAGAAAAAATAAAAAAGTTCGTTTCATGTTTAATTGAAGCTGCCTAATAATTTATATTATTAATGTAATTTAAATTCTAAAAAAGCCCATATTAGTTTTTATCTAATACGGGCTTATAGTTTTCGGTCTAGATGCTTGTTTAGAACATATAACCAACGCCTAAATCAAAGCCATCAAAATCACGACCTTGGCCTTCAGCTGCTGGGTCATGTGAACGATCACGGTAATCGAACTTTACCACTACATCTTTATGTGGCCACCAGTTAGCACCCACTTCCATTTGACTAAATTGGTCTTGTACACGCGCCCCTTCAACTTCTTCATAGCGTGCATATAAACCGAGCCAGTTATTTACTTTAAAGCTAGGTTCTACATACCAACCGAATTGCTCGTCAATATCGCCTGCAACATCTTCAATGTCACCGCTGAAGTCCCATTGCGCATAAAGAGCACGTAAGCCTAAACGGCCACGGTTATAGATGGCATGGGCTTGATAAAGCGTTGCATCATCAATGAAATCGTCTTCAGCTTCTGTATCGTCATCTTGAGTAGGGTCAGTTTGATGATTAATTGAAGCGGCTAATTCAAGTCCTTTAATTCCTGTGTATTTGATTCGTCCAGTAACTGCAGGATCGCTTAAGCGCTGATTAGAAACTTTTCCACGAGCACTTCTGATGCGTCCGCTGGTTCCAGAAAAATTTAAGCCTGAATGTAGTGCGGCATCAAACGTGAATCCATTGTTGGTACGAAATGTTGAGCCAACACCTGCTTCCCACCATGTTGATGGAATAATGATGTTTTCGACATCATTACGCTCTACGCCATAAAACGTTGGCGGTTCATGTGTCTCATTTAAGATACCGGTAGGTACAAGAAAAACGCCACCACGAACTTGCGAATTTTCATTAACATCATATTCAATATATGCCTGTTCAACTTCGACTTCTCCACCGAGAGGGCTGCCATCAGATTCTACACCACCATGTTCAATTTCAAATTCAGAAACAAAACGTAAGTCATCTGTAAATTCTTTGCCTATAAATACTACAAATCGATGCAGATCTACTTCTTCAAGATCTCTGTCGCTATCATCGGCAGATAAATTGTTATAGTGCACTTCACCATAGCCGCCTAACGATATGCCCTCAAAGGCATCGAGTGGACTATCTTCCACTACATCAGCGGTTGCATTGGCAATTTCATTGGCTTCATCGGCTTTCTCTTCAGCGCGTGTGGCCGTTTCCATCGCTTCTTTTTGTTGAGTCATTAAATACTCAACCGCTTTTTTGAGGTTCTCGTATTCTTCACGATCTACGCTGATTTTCTCGGCATGAAGAGGCAATGCGAGCGTCACGATAGTGATAAATACTGTGAATTTAAGTATTAGAGTTTTAATTTTCATTAATTTTACCTTTTAAACAATGAGTTAGTGTTAAGCACTTGTTTTATATATAGATTGCCTAAGAATTTAATAGTTATAATAATACTAATGAGAATCATTCTCATTTGTATATCCATTTGAGGGTACTGTTTGAATATTATGAATATCTATCAACACAATCGATTCGGACTATTCGAGAAGAAAATCTATACGGTTTACGATAACTTTGAACAAAGTTAGGTGCTGGTAGTTTTCAGATCTCAATTAGGAAAATAAAAATAAGGGAATCCTCAAATGAAAAATCATTTACTTGTAGTGTTGTTACTAATTTATTTAGTAAGCATTGGGACAGCAAATGCTGGAGAAATTGAAGACGAATTAAATGCAATTAAAGCTAGATTAGAACAGTTAGAAAAATTGGTTTACAAACAAAGTAATCTGATTAATCAGCAAAATGAAGTAATCGAAAAGAAATCAAAACAAATTGAAGAGTTAGTCGAAAACTCTATTGC
Source organism: Gammaproteobacteria bacterium (assembly GCA_050633765.1). Lineage (GTDB taxonomy): Bacteria > Pseudomonadota > Gammaproteobacteria > UBA4575 > UBA4575 > JABDMD01. The sequence continues at coordinate 9,656 of JBOEHC010000153.1, read as the reverse complement.
AAGTGATTCGGCAAGCAGCAAAGGATGGTTTAACAAGATAGAGATTGGTGGAGTAGCTGAAGTCGAAGCGGGACACAACGATCCAGATGAAGGGGACAGCAATAGCGATATTGTGCTTGCGACGGCTGAGATTGGTATCGCTGCAGAAGTAAATGAATGGGTATCAGCTGAGACGGTATTATTATTTGAAGAAGATGATACTGATTTAGAAGTTGACGTTGCAGTAGTGACTATTGCGAATCCGAATAAACCTTGGTTTATCTCATCAGGCTTGATGTACGAACCTTTTGGAACTTTTGAAACAAATCTTATTTCTGATCCCTTAACACTAGAGATTGCGGAAACGCGAGAATCTTCAGTGCTAGCTGGTATCGACCACAATGGTTTTAGCGGCGGTATATATGTTTTCAATGGGGACTTATCAAAAGATGGGGATGATAAAATTGATAACTTTGGCGCTTTCGCAGGTTATGCACGAGAAAATGACATTAGTTCATTTGCAATTAATCTTGGGTATATAAACGACATTGGTGATTCGGACACTCTGCAAGATGTCATTCAAGATAATATCGCTGCAGCAGCAGTTGAGTATGATGATTATGTAGCTGGTTTTTCAATTGATGGAAGTTACTCTTACGGGCCTTTTAATATCATTGCAGAATACATCATGGCATTGAATGACTTTGAGGCTAATGAGTTAGCCTTCAAAACTGGGGGTGCTGAGCCCGAAGCATTTAACGTTGAAGTAGGCTATAGCTTTAATGTGGGCGGGATTCCAATGACAGCGGCACTAGCATATCAAGGAACAGATGAAGCCGTTGCATTAGAGCTTCCAAAAGAACGGATAGTAGGTGGATTGTCCGCTGAAATTTTTGATAGCACTGCATTGTCTTTCGAGTGGGCACATGATGATGACTATAGTGCTTCAGAGGGTGGTACGGATGAATTTGGCGGGAATACTATTACTTCGCAACTTGCTGTTGAGTTTTAAATATAAATCTGCATGCAAATATAATTTAAGAAAATTTAATGTTTAAAAGTAATTTATAACGCTTGAAAGTTTGGTAATGTCTCTTAAAATGATCGTTCCTAATTTTATATTATCAATCAGCTTGTTTTGTTTAAGTTTTTTTTTGGCATGGCAAATTAGTGCAACTTCTGACTTTCTATATTCGACATGGTATGAAGTGCTAGATCTTGATGAAACAATAGTAAAATATGCACCGCATAATAAACATAAAGTAGGCTTTGAGAATTCCGATAAACAACAACATATTGAGTTATTTTCAGGAATTGTAAATGCCATTCAGAAAAATGGAGATGGCTTAAGGCAACTTCACTACACGGATGTTAAATCAAACAAGACAGAAGCACTTTTAACGGATGCTGAAGTGGTCCATCTGCAAGATGTTGGCCATCTGGTAAGCAAGTTCAAGTATGTTGGTGTTGTAGGGTTGGTGATTGCAGTAATTGTGTTTATGTTAATGCATATTAAAAATATTAGTGTCTCAAGATTTAAACGTCATCTATTTGGTGGAGTAGGGATTGTATTATTTATAGCAATTATCATTATCATTGTTGGGCCGACGAGAATATTTTATTTAGGGCATGAACTTATTTTTCCTGATAATCACCAATGGTTTTTTTATTATGAAGATTCGTTAATGAGTACCATGATGAAGGCACCGGTTTTGTTTGGACCAGTTGCATGCCAGTTGTTATTACTTACCTTGCTGCTTTGGGCAACTTGTCTGTATGCTCTGAAGCAATTGCAGTCTAGGCTTAAAAGGGCTTAACGACGGCTAAAATTACTACCGCAAATAGCAATACTACAGGTGCTTCATTAAACCAGCGGTACCACACATGTGATTTTGAATTGGTGTCATTAGCGAATGTCTTTACAATTTTTCCGCACCATAAATGGTAAATGACTAACAATACGATGAGTGACAGTTTTACATAAATCCATCCACTGCCTGCATATGCGCCCCAGTTTGTAGTGAGTAGCAATGTACCTAAGACAATTGTGATGGCCATACTGGGTGTGGTGAATCGATACAATTTGCGTTCCATAATTTTAAAACGCTCGTTGCATGCTTGATCATCAGTTAATGTGTGATGTACAAATAAGCGTGGTAAATAAAATAATCCAGCAAACCAGGTGATCACAAATATAATGTGAAAAGCTTTAATCCATGGAAATAATGTTAGAAGCATCGTTAATTCTCTAGAGGATCTTATATGTCATAAGAGCTTTTGAATTTTGCTTTGGTAAGAATTCCATACACTCTAATTATATCAGGCCCAATGGTGCTGCTTATACAGAGCGCCTCAACATTTTCCTGAATAAAATGCTGTCGAGCTGAATCAGCAGTGGCGCGAAGGTCTATGCAACTTACTTGCAGTCTCTTAGCCGGAATCTCCATTAAATTTATTTCATCAACTTGTTCTTTGTTGTCATCTTCTAAGTAATTGCACAAGTCCGAGGTTGGCAGAATGGCTATGGGTGTATCTTCTTCAACTACAATCCATTCTTTATTTTGTTTAACCAGTTCTTTTGCTTGTTCAGAGCTTATGATATGTGTGCTTCGATGGATATTACGATTCATGACACTGGCAACGCCAACGCGACGTAGTGCTTGCACCATCGGTTCGTGTCGATAATCCAAGCCTTTTAATTGCATGAGCATTCTATATATAGAGCGCTGGCCAAATAACTGACTTGCAGTAAGTTGTGCTGTAACTATGGCAAGCATGCCTGGCAAGATGATGTTTGGGTTACTGGTAAGCTCAAACACAGCAGTCAAAGCGGCTAGTGGGGCTTGTAAAGTAGCTCCCATCATTGCGCCCATGCCAATCAATGCATACATGCCGGGCGAAGAAGATAGTTCTGGAAAAATTGGTTGCGCAATAATTCCCATCACACCGCCAAGACTTGCACCGATAACAAAAGTAGGGCCAATTAATCCAGCAGGTAGACCTAAACCTATACTGCAAGCAGTTGCAATCAGTTTTGCTGCAAAGATGATTAACAATAAGCTTAAGCCAATATTGTTAACAAGAGAATAATTTACCGTGTCATATCCTATGCCCATAATTTGTGGTGCCACTATGGCCAATAAACCTGTTATTGAACCGGCAATGGTAAATTTAAGCCAAGTAGGTAAATTTTCGCCTGCTTGTGCAGACATTTTAGTTAAGTAAATGAACACAAATGCTGCAGTGCCGGTGACTACTCCAAGAAACATAACATATGGAAGTTCCAGCAAGTTAGTAAGTTGAAAATGAGGTACTGAAAAAACAACTTCTTTTCCAAACACTGCATGCGTAACCGTAGTCGCACTTACTGCAGATAAAATTACTGGTAGAAAGCTGGCTAAGGAATATTCCATCATTACAACTTCAAGAGCGAAAATAACGCCAGCCAATGGGGTGTTGAAAGAGGCACCAATTGCAGCAGCGGTGCCACAGGCAACCAGTGTGCGAATAGTGTTGTTGGGTAAACCGAGTTGCTGTCCGATCAAACTGCTCGTTGCGGCACCTAGATGTATGGCTGGACCTTCGCGACCGAGTGATTGACCTGAGATAATTGCCATTGCGCCACCCAAGTATTGCAGTATTAAATTGCGAATTCCTAAATAGCCTTGATGATAAGAAAGTTTCTCCATTACGTGTGATACACCTACGCTAGAATCTTTTTTAACTAGAATTTTATAAAGAATCGCTATTAATAAAGCTCCGGCGATTGGTAATAAAACTCGTAGGTGTAGAGGTAATCCTTCGTAGTTTTCGGGGTCCGCGTAGGGTAAGAAGGATTTTTGTGCTGCCTCAATTAACAGTCTAAAAGATATGATCACAAGTCCCGTCATCAGGCCTGCAATGGTGCCCAAAATTGCCAGCTGAATTAATGCATCGGGTCTTGAGGTGCGCAGACGTAAGTTTTCTAGCGCATTTCTTACCCAGGCTCGAGGTGATGAATCCTTTCTCATGTGCTTAATTATGCCTGATCTGTTGACAAAGAGCCTATATGACTTGGTGTGTTGCACTTTTGATGAGACATATTAACTTGTATGATGCACCAGGTTTCATATTTGGAATGTATTTTTCAGTATGAGCGTATAGATTAAATTAAAAGTATCAGGAAAACGCTAATGATTTCAGTTGGAGTAGTTGGAGGAACAGGATATACCGGTGTAGAGCTACTACGCGTGCTTGCTATGCACCCTGATACTGAGCTTAAGGTAGTAACTTCACGTAGTGAGGTGGGTAAGAGAATATCTAGCGTGTACCCAAATCTGCCTGCTAATTTTGATTTGAAATTTACCAAACCTGATATAACTTCTCTAAAAAAGTGTGATTGTGTATTTTTCGCAGCTCCAAACGGAACAGCGATGCTGATGGTGCCTGAATTGTTAGAAGCTGGTGTTAAGGTTATCGATCTGGCGGCAGATTTTCGTATTAAGGATGCTGCAGTTTGGAGTCAATGGTACAAGCTAGAGCATGCTTGTCCTGCTGTATTACAAACTGCAGTGTATGGTTTGCCAGAATTGCATAGAGATGAAATTAAAAATGCGCAATTAGTGGCCAATCCGGGGTGTTATCCAACGGCAACCATATTGGGTTTCTTGCCATTACTTGAAGTAGGAAAGGTTAAGGATGCACAACTTATTGCTGATACTAAGTCTGGTGTAAGTGGTGCGGGTCGTGCTGCAAGTGTTCCTACACTTTTTAGCGAGGCTGGTGAAAATTTTAAGGCTTACAATGTAAATGCACATCGACATTGGCCAGAAATCAAACAAGAATTAGAACTTATTACGTCTCATGAAATTAAATTTGTTTTCACGCCACATTTAGTGCCAATGGTGCGTGGAATTTTTGCCACATTGTATGTGACTAATGCTGATATATCCGTTGATTTAAAAAAACTCTATCAAGATCGCTATAAAGATGAACCATTTGTACAAGTTATGGAAGAAGGTGTATTGCCAGAAACTAAACATGTTCGTGCATCTAATCAGTGTATGTTATCTGTTTCCCAGCCCTATGATGGAAGTACTGTAGTAGTTTTATCGGTTATTGATAATTTGGTTAAAGGGGCGGCAGGACAGGCTGTGCAGAATATGAATTTAATGTTTGATATTGATGAATCCACTGGCTTATTGCAGCCGGGGCTTTACCCATAAATCGTTAAAAAATTAACTATAGTAAGAGCATGTATAAATCTTCTCAAAGTGGTTCATATTTGGTTTCGTTTGGTATAACCGCTGTGTTTTTCTTGTTTTCATTGTTTGTTGCTTATTGGGTCGGTGTGAATGGTTTAAGGATTCCGTTCGTATCTTCGCAAAACACAAAAGAATTTACTGATAATGATGAAAAAATAAAATATTTAGAAAAAACTATTCGCGAACTAGAGCATGATTTAGCGTATGTGCAACGTTCTACTAAGGTTGAATTAGCTGCAGTAGAAGAAATGAAAAGAACTCTGCAAGAGAAAGATCTTGAGCTATTAGAATTAAATCAAGAGTTGCATTTTTATAATACACTTTATACATCAAATGCTGATAACACTTTAGTGCATATAAAGGCATTTAACTTGCATAAAGATTTAGTTACCAATCGATATGTTTATGAGTTAGTGCTAACCGGTGTGCCTAAAAAGAGCGAGAAGAAAGTATCAGGAGTGATAGGTCTAAGTGTAGATGGTGAAGAGCAAGAGGTTTTAAAAAGATTGGTGTTCGAAGATGCAAGTGAAATCAATGACACCTCGTTAACATTTTCTTTTAAATATTTTCAAAAGATTTCAGGAAGTTTCACACTACCTGAAGAATTTAAACCTTCAGTTGTTCATCTTGAGGTGCGTCGTGATAAAAATAAGAAGCAACCCATTGCAGTGACGTACAACTGGGATGAAGTGTTCAGTAAAAGTTAATAATAGGTTTATATAGTGTTCAAGAAAAAAATTAAAACGATGCGTGTTGATACCTTGATTGGTAAGCATTCAAAAATTGTTGGTGATATCTTATATACTGGCGGTGTGCACATAGAGGGCGAGGTTGAAGGCAATCTCATGGCCGAGCAGGTTGATAAAGGATTTGTTGTAGTAAGTGAATCTGGTTTAGTTAAAGGTGAAATTCGAGGGCCCAGTGTTATTGTTTACGGTACGGTGAATGGTGATGTGTATGCAACAGGCACTATTGAGCTTGCCGCAAGCGCTAAAATTACCGGCAGCGTTTATTATAATTTACTAGAAATGACCACGGGAGCTGAGGTAAACGGTAATTTAGTACATCAGCAAAGCGCCCCAAAAACGGTAAGAGCAGGTAACAAAAGCGGATAAAAGTAGCTATAACGGCCTGCAGCTATTACTTAGGAATAGTTGACTAATTTACTAAGGTAATGTTAGTATATTAGCAAGTTCTAACATAAATTTTGGAGAAAGCATGTCTGCAACGGAGACTTCTGCTACAAATGCACAGGCAACCACGCCTTCTGCACCACCATCATCACTTGTATTCACTGATGCGGCTGCGAATAAGGTTCAGCAACTAATTGATGAAGAAAAGAACGATAACCTCAAGCTACGCGTTTTTGTAAGTGGCGGAGGTTGTTCGGGTTTCCAATATGGTTTCACCTTTGATGAAGAGCTTCAAGACGGTGATACAGCCGTTGAAAATGCAGGGGTTACTTTGCTGGTAGATCCAATGAGCTTCCAATATCTCATGGGAGCAGAGATCGATTATTCAGAGGGCTTGGAAGGTGCGCAATTTGTGATTCGTAATCCAAATGCTCAAACTACATGTGGTTGTGGGTCTTCATTCTCACCGGGTTAATAAGACCATTCTAAATATATTTAAAAAGCGCTCATTTGAGCGCTTTTTTTTGTCCTATTTCTGACCTTTTATACCAATGTACAAAAGCAAATTGTTTTAGAATGATACTCAGCAAAATTATCATCATGTGGGAAAGGAACCATGCATAAGAAAGTTTCAGAAATCGTAAATGAGTTATCGGAATGGAACTTATTTATTAATCAGCAAGGGCCAGATAATGTCATTAGTGGAATGCCAGATATAAAAAATTGTAGTGAAGGTGATTTGGTGTTTGTAGAGAGTGAAGATTATGTAAGTTATGTGCAAAAAAACAAACCTTCAGCAGTGGTAACAAATGAAAAACTTGCTGAACAGTTCGAAAATCTAACCAATGCTTCGGTATTGGTAAGCTCTAATGCAAAATTGGTGCAGGCACTAATGCGACAAGCTTATAGCGATCGTGATTTCCGCAATAATGGTTGGCCACAAATTCATGACTCTGCTGTAGTTCATGAGTCTGCTGAAATTCAAGATAATGTAAGTATTGCACCAAATGTTGTAATTTCAAAAGATGTAAAGATTGGTAAGAACAGCACCATCATGGCGAATGCTGTAATAGAAGAGGGTGCAGTAGTTGGTTGCGATACCATTATTCATCCAAATGTAACCATTGGATATGAATGTGTAATAGGAGATCGGTGTATTGTTCAGTCAGGTACTGTCATAGGTTCAGAAGGATTTGGTTTTGCGCAGGATCAGAAGCAGAAAAGCTATCGAGTTCCGCAAACTGGCAATGTTGTATTGGGTGATGATGTGGTATTAGGTTCCAACTGCACAATAGACCGTGCAACATTTAATTCCACATATATTAAAGATGGTTGTAAATTTGATAACCAAGTTCATATTGCGCACAACACAACAGTAGGTGAGGATGGTTTGATTGCTGCGCAATGTGGTGTGGCAGGTTCAACTACTATAGGCAAAAGAATTCGCTGTAGTGGCCAAACAGGGATTATTGACCATTTAGAAATTAGTGATGACTGTGTATTTGTGCAGCGTGCAGCAGCACTGAGAGATGTAAAAAAACCTGGGGTTTATGCTGGTAATCCACTACTGCCTATGCGGCAATGGTTTAAGAATGCAGCTATTCTCAAACAGCTAGAAGAATTGAAAAAAACAGTTAGTCGGCTCGACAAGTTTGCGAAAAAATAATATTTTTTCTTTTTTAATAGTATGGAGACACTGTTCGAAAAATTTGATAGCCAATATCAAATTCAGCAATTGGCAGATGAATTTTATGATGTGATGGATCGTGATGTGAATGCGAAAGAGCTCCGCAAATTGCATCCGGATAATCTGTTTTTTACTAAAAAAATTCTTTATCGGTTTCTTGTGCACTGGTCGGGCGGACCCGAAATATTTAATTCAGAGCTAACTAATTCAACTTGGCTAGAACTTCGACATAGAAATGTAGAGTTAAATGAACTGCATCAAAAGCAATGGCTGTACTGCATGGTAACAGCTATGCAAAATTTAGAATTTAAATCTGAATTAATTGAAGAAGTGCTTGCTAGATTTTCGAGTTTAATTAATTCGATGATTGCGGTTAGAAAGGGCAGGGATGCCACATATGATGTCCATCATGGATGATGCAACCGGTTAAAGTTAAGTGAGCTTAATTTATGGGTAGGCTGGGAAATTCGAATCAGATCTTTAAAATGTCCGCTAACGACCCAAAGCGGACATTATTTAACAAATATGGATATTTTGAACGCACTGGCATCAATAAATAAAAACTAGGTGATATTAAAAAGTCACAAAATTATGAAAAAATATTACGAAGCTTGAGAAAATATGATTAATCAGTTCGTTACGCCATATTCTTTACTAATAAAAATATGGTTAATATTTTTTTTTGCAAATGCAATAGATAAAGAATATATTTTCTTATGTAGAATAAATTCTATATAAAGTTATTTAGTAATAGTGCTCAAAAATAGGGAGAGAGAAAATGGAAAAAAATGGGAAAACAACAGAATCAAGACGAAAATTTTTAAAAACTGCTGGTAAATTTGCGGTTTATACCCCACCGGCTTTGATGATGATGAGCCAAGCCAATGCGGCTGATTCAATTTGCAAATCTGCTAATTCTTGGTGCGTTAAAAAAGAAACGTAGTAAAAAAATCATTAGTGTATAAGGGCAATTAAATATTTATACTTAATGTTTAAATCCTGATTTACCACCTTAAATAAAAAGGCGTGCATCACTTAGATGTACGTCTTTTTTTTGTTTCATTCTCCTTTAAGTTAGTGTTCGCTATTGGCCGAAAGCGGACATTATAAGAATAAAGAACTTAATCAGAACAAATCATCCATGATTTGGCTTTTATGCGTGCATCCATGCGCTTACTAATTGGTCGAAAGCGAGCTTAGCAAAAATAATTAGATAGGTTCAAATAATTCACCCAGCTTTACTGCCTTATCCGCACCCGTCACACTCGGAATATTACCGGGATTGTTTTCAATATGTTGTTTAGCTAGCCATGCGAACGCCATGGCTTCCATCCAGTTTGTTGGGACTCCATAATCATCTGTATTTTGTATTTCTTTTCCCTGTAATGTTTCTTCTAATTTATGAATAAGAAAATTATTTTCACTGCCGCCACCGCATAGCAATAATTTTTTACTTTCCGGGCACCAGGCTTCAATACTATCTGCAACACTATAAGCAGTAAGCGAGAGTAATGTTGCTTGTATGTCTTGTGCAGAAATTATTTCGTTTTGTGCGTCAAGGTATTGTTGTAACCATTTTAGGTTGAAATATTCTCGACCAGTTGATTTTGGTGG
>JBOEHC010000152.1:0-3692 GCA_050633765.1 Gammaproteobacteria bacterium | reverse complement strand
TTTCATGTTTTTTTAATAGTTTTTCAGGTTCGCGGTTTTTCATAAGTGAATGCAAAATGTTGTTGCCAATAAAAAAGCCAGTGCGGGTTGGGGCGCACTGGCTCTGTGACCTACACTAAATTAATAACGTAGGTTTGGGGACGCGGTATTTAAAGTGTCAAAAAATAGTTACTTAAGAATTCAATACTAATGTGAGTCAACCTGAGTGCAATTTTGCACAATGTTAGTGAAACATGCAAATTGCTAAAATTATTTATCTCAGTATTTGCTTGCAAGATAACTTATCGGCAACAGGACTAATTACCTAAGTTAAGTATTAAATAACTATAAGAATTTCTTAATTTTTGTATTTATTTATAGGCAATGACAATAGCCTTATTGTTAATACCAATAGTCATAAAATGATCACTGCAAATGCAGTGTTTTCTATGGGACAGTTTCGGTTAAGGTTTCTTCAGGTGGCGGTTTAATTTGTTTTTCTCGCAGGATAATAATTCCTGCAACAATAATTAGTAACGCGCCGGTAACAGTTAGTAAGGTGATGATTTCATTCCAAAATACCCAGCCAATAATGGCTGCGAATAATATCGATGAGTAAGTAAAGGGAGCAATTCGGCTAGCGGGAGCAAGTAGATACGCCTTAGTTAAGAATAGTTGTCCCATCGTGCCGCAAGCACCTAGAAGAATAAGTAGTATCCATTCCTTGTAATCTGGGTTTTGCCAGTACCAGAGCATTGGAATAGCGGAAATGCTTAAACTAATTAACCCAAAATAAAATACGATGCGACTAGTGGGCTCGGATGCAGACATGCGACGTATAGTGACTTTTGCGAGTGCAGCTAATGCGCCACCCATTAAGCCGGCAAGTGATGCGATGTGAATGGTACCAGTAGGGTTTAACACTAAAATCACGCCCAGAAAACCAATCATAATAGCCATAATGGCGCGCAATGAAATATGCTCACTTAACCATATGAAAGCAATGATAGGTATGAATAAAGGTGCGCTGATTTTTAACAGCATGGCATCGGCCAATGGTAGTTCTGACAGGGCGTAGAAAAAACAATACATGGCTGACACACCAGATAGTGAACGTAAAAAGTGCCATTTAAGGTTGTCGGTTTTGAGTGTCTTGATTCCGAGCTTAACTATTAAAGGTAGTAGTAAAAGTAAACCGAATAGATTTCTAAAAAACAAAACGTTTTGACTGGGAAGGTTTTCAGATAGTAATTTCACTAACGAACCCATGCCGACAAAACAGAGTTCGGCTATCATGGCGAAAATACATCCAAGAATTAAGTTATTAGACCGCATTTAGTTTTTTTTGAAACATAAAAAACCCCTTGCAGTATATAACCACAAGGGGTTTTGTTGTTGGTGTAAAGAGTTTACGACGCAGCTAACTGTCTAAGCACGTAAAGGAGTATGCCACCATTTTATACAAGTAGACTTAATTGCTCACTCTAATGCCCCCTATTGGCTGTAAGCAGTCATAAAGCAAAAAGATTCAACCCGAAAGCATCATCCAAGATGCAACTCTTATTCGCTGGCCGCTACCGACCTCCTCGGAAACTGCTCCTGCGTTTCTTTCTCTACCTCCTGCATCCATGCAGTCGTGTCTATCGCGACACTTGTGCGTCCTGCACATCGTCCATGTGCTCACTATCAGCCAATAGCAATTCTTTTGATAGGATGAACGGATGGCTCACTACTGAGTTCTTTTTTGGGTGGCTCGAAATCAGTCAGATTAATGCCTTCTACTGCATCTTTATACTCTTCAAGCGTTGGGAAGCGTCCGAGCATGGTTGATAGCACTACAAGTGGAGTCGATGCTAATAATGATTCGCCTTTTTTGTCTTTCGCATCACCCACTACACGCCCTTGGAAAAGTCGTGTTGAGGTAGCAAGAACGGTGTCACCCGGTTCTGCTTTTTCCTGATTACCCATACATAGATTACAGCCAGGGCGTTCCAGATATAAAACATTATCGTACTTGGTGCGTGCGTCAGCTTTAGGGTCGTTGTCGTCAAAAACAAAGCCAGAATGTTTTTGCAAAATTTCCCAATCACCTTCGGCCTTAAGTTCATCAACAATATTGTACGTCGGTGGGGCAACCACGAGTGGCGCCTTATATTCTACCTTGCCTTGTTGCTTTTCTATATTGCGTAACATTTGCGCGATGATTTGCATATCGCCTTTATGAATCATGCAAGAACCAACAAAACCTAAGTCTACTGGTTTGTCTTTGTAGAAAGAGAGTGGGCGGATGACATCATGTGTATAGCGTTTGGAGATATCATCGTTCTCTATGTCAGGGTCGGCGATCATCGGCTCGTCAATTTTATCCAGGTCGATGACGACTTCTGCATAGTACTTGGCATTATTGTCAGGCTTTAATGTAGGTTGCTCGCCAGACTTAATGCCTTCGATACGTTCGTTGGCGAGTTTAATTAAACCTGTCAAAGTTCCTGCTGAGTTTTCCATACCTTTGTCGATCATCACTTGAATGCGACTCTTTGCGATTTCCAGCGACTTTATTAATGTTTCGTCTTCAGAAATACAAATGGATGCCTTGGCTTTCATTTCAGCAGTCCAATCAGTAAAGGTGAAAGCTTGGTCAGCAAGAAGGGTGCCGATATGTACCTCAATTACACGACTTTGGAAAACATTTTCACCACTAAACTCCTCAAGCATTTGCAATTGTGTTGCATGCACAATATCGCGAAAGTCCATGTAACTTTTCATTTCACCTTTGAAAGTTACTTTGACGGAGTCTGGAATCGGCATGGTCGCTTCACCAGTCGCTAACGCTAATGCAACGGTGCCAGAGTCAGCGCCGAACGCAACGCCTTTAGACATGCGTGTGTGTGAATCACCACCGATGATAATGGCGCGGTCGTCAATTGTAATGTCATTAAGTACTTTATGAATCACGTCTGTCATTGCATGATAAGCCCCTTTGGGGTCACGTGCGGTGATCAGACCAAAGTCGTTCATAAATTTCATCAGCTTTGGAATATTCGCTTGGGCTTTCTTGTCCCATACTGAAGCTGTGTGACAACCGGATTGATAAGCACCGTCAACACTAGGTGAGATCACCGTTGCGGCCATGGCTTCAAGTTCCTGCGAGGTCATCAGTCCAGTAGTGTCTTGTGAGCCCACAATGTTTACCTTAACGCGTACATCTGAGCCTGCATGTAAGTTATTTGTTGAGGTAACGCCGACCGCATTGCGGTTAAATATTTTTTCCACCGCAGTGAGGCCTTGGCCTTCATTTGAAATTTCTTTTGATGGCGCAAATACCGGTGTTGCTTCAACACCAAGTGTTTTAGCAGCAAAGTTTTGCAGCTTCTTGCCGAACACGATTGCATAAGATCCGCCGGCTCGCATAAATTCTATTTTTTGTGGTGTAAATGCTTTGGCAACATCAACCACTTCTTTGCCGTCTTTGTAGAGCTTTTTCTCTTTTGTGTTAATGGTTAAAACTGTGCCGGTGTCCACCGAGAAGGTTTGTTCAAGAGTGGTTTCACCGTTTTCATCGAACACAGGATTTCCGTCAGCGTCGACTTTTCTAATCCAGTTTTGAAGATCCAAACCAATGCCACCGGTTACATCGACAGTAGTTAAAAAGATCGGTGAAATCCCATTCGTGCCCGCAACTACTGGTGCAATGTTAACAAAGGGTACATATG
>JBOEHC010000151.1:0-3405 GCA_050633765.1 Gammaproteobacteria bacterium | reverse complement strand
GCTTAGATGAGGGTGCTTCAACACGCATGTTGATTTATGCAGCACAGCTAATGTCGAAAGGAATTTCTTTGCAAGAAGCTTGCGAAGTGGCTTTAGTATTACCGATTACGGATGATCTTGATATTCGTAATGCATTGAGTTCCGCAATCGAAGCATGTGCGTGAGGTGATACTTGGCTGCCTCCACGACGCGAGGAAAGTATGCAATCTCTACGCATACAGAAGAATCCGGAAAAGAACCGGGTGATCCAGATGAACGTCTAGATTTTCATATTAACGAAGGCAAATTACTTTTCCCGATAGAGTATTACCCGTTATGGGAAACGGCTTGCAATAAACTCTCAAATGCAGGTTATGGGGCTTTAATCCCTCTTTCCTATGCGCGTCATTCGCCAAAGTTGGTTAAAATATTAGATCCCGAAGCAGCCATTAATTTATCGACAAGCGTTTCCTTGGCCGCAATTAAAGTGAATCGCGCTGCAGCAGAATTAGTACCTCAAGCTGCATTAGTTGCTGCAGAAGGATTTAAGTCTACACAGGCTTTTTCTTCTTGGTTAAAGACTATTGAGGAAATTATTTATAACGCTCCCGAGTCCTTGCTTGCAGTTCTTGAGCGCACACAAAAAATTGTTTCAACCTTAACGCCAGACCAGTTCAGATCTTGGGTATTAACAGGTCTGCGCTCAACGGGAGAGGATGCGTTACGCCAAATTAATTATTTTAGTTTTACTGATCCTGAATCTGAAAAATGGTTTAGACACGAAGCGGGAGATGTAGTTTTTACAGACCTTGATCGTCGGTTAAAACTTTATTTAATTTCTCTTTGGAGCTTGCGTCCACCAATCCGTGATCTTCCTGCATCTACTTCACCGCTATCGTTAAGAAGAATATCAATTAGTAATGGGGTAGTGCGTATTCCGGAAGTATTTCCGGGTTTTCATGATGATCAGGCCGAGAAAATATTTCGTGCAGGACTTGCGCATGTGGGTGCGCACTTGGTGTATTCAACTAAGATCTTCCCATTAGGTGAGTTAAAACCAATTCAGGTATCACTGGTTTCGTTATTAGAAGATGCTAGGGTGGAGAACTTAGCGATGCAATCCTTTCCCGGATTGAGAAAGCTTTGGCTGCCATTCCATACTGCTAAGTCAAGTGGGCCAAAGTTAGTGCCATTGTTATTGGCTCGACTTGCACGGGCGCTTATTGATAAAGAATATCAAGATAAAGATGGTTGGGTTCAAAAGGGACGAGACATGTTTTTTGATCCAGAGAACGATATGACGGATCCAGCAATGTGTAGAAAAATTGGAGTACTTTTAGGTAATGATTTGGGGCAGTTACGTGCACAATTTAATGCAAAAACATATGTTGTCGAGCCGCCTTATAGAGACGATAACATGGGTTTGTGGGATTTTGGAGATCAACCAGATCAGGACGAAGATAATGAAGGTATCTTTATCGAAGCAATGCGCATGGATCGCGAAGAAGTAGAAGATGATTCATCTCAAAATGAAGAACAAAATGAAAATGTTGAAGATGAGCAACAATATCATGCGCGTGAAAGTAATGAGTCTGAGCAAAGAGAGTCTGAAGTTGCGGTGCGTTATCCCGAATATGATTACTTAACCGGGTCTGAGCGACCTAACTGGACTTGTGTGGTGGAGTATTTTCCTGATTTTGGAGATGCATATAAGATAGAGCGAATCTTAGAACAACATAATGATTTGGTTAATCGCATAACCAATTTAATTCAAACCGCAAAAGTAAGTTTGCCTGAGCGATTGCACCGCCAAAGTGTAGGTGAATCCTTAGATTTGGATGCGTGTATCAATGCGGTGATCAGCCGCAGGATGGGTGATACACCAGATCCTAGAATTTATAGCACTACAGAAAGAAAGCATCGAGATCTTTCTGTAATGGTGTTGCTAGATATATCCAATTCAACCAATGATAATGTGCAAACAGCAGGCACTTCAGTATTGGAGCTTGAACTTCAAGCAACAAGTTTATTGGCTTATGCTATGTCTGAGTTAGATGACCCGTTTGCAATTTCAGCATTTTGTTCAGATGGGAAAGAAGATGTGCATTATTATCGGATTAAAGATTTCAATTCTCCTTATGACACTACGGCGCGTGCACATTTAGCAGGATTGCAAGGTAAGCTATCAACTCGTATGGGTGCAGCAATGCGACATGCTACACAAGATTTGGTGGATCAACGTACCCATAGAAGATTGTTGCTGGTTATTTCTGATGGTGAGCCATCGGATATAGATGTAGAGGATCAACAATATTTAGTTGAAGATGCGCGTAAGGTAGTGCGGTCTATTTCGCGATTAGGTATCGATACTTTTTGTGTGGGATTGGATGCAGGTGGAGACAATTATTTACACAAAATATTTGGCAGAAAGAATGTAGCAGTAATAGATAAATTAGAGCATTTTCCAGAAAAGTTACCTATGCTGTATCTTCGTTTAACTGCATAAATAATAAATTAGAAAAATTAAATAGTTCGAAGGAGTAACAATATGTCAGTAGATAAAGTTTATCCTGCCCCAGCGTCTGTTTCGTCAACTGCACATATTGATGCAGAAAAGTATGAAGCGATGTATCAAGAATCAATTAGTAGCCCAGAGAAATTTTGGGCCGAACAAGCTGAAGAGTTTGTTACCTGGTATAAAAAATGGGACAACGTTTTAGATTGGGATTATCACAAAGGTCACATTCGATGGTTTGAAGGCGCTAGTTTAAACGTATCTTATAATTGTATTGATAGACATCTAGAAACACGAGGCGATCAAACTGCCATTATTTGGGAAGGAGATGATCCAAATGATGATAAACACATTACATATAAAGAGCTTCACCAAGAGGTTTGTAAACTTTCTAACGTTTTGAAAGCTCGGGGCGTTAAGAAAGGTGATCGTGTATGTGTTTACATGCCAATGATTCCTGAAGCCGCCTATGTCATGCTTGCCTGCACACGTATAGGTGCTGTGCATTCTGTAGTGTTTGGTGGATTCTCGCCTGATTCTCTTCGTGACCGAATTCTAGATTCAGACTGTCAAACAGTCATTACAGCTGATGAAGGTGTTCGAGGCGGTAAGAATGTGCCATTAAAAGCTAATACAGATAAAGCATTGGAAGAATGTCCAAATGTACATACGGTATTAGTTGTTAAGCGTACTGGTGGTGAAATTAATTGGCATGATACACGTGATTGTTGGTATCACGAGCTTATGGCTGAAGCGAGTGATAACTGTGAACCAGAACATATGGATGCTGAAGATCCTATGTTTATCTTATATACATCGGGTTCAACTGGAAAACCCAAAGGTGTATTGCATACGACCGGTGGGTATTTACTCTTCGCAGCAATCACACACAAATATGTGTTTGATTATCA
>JBOEHC010000150.1:0-6131 GCA_050633765.1 Gammaproteobacteria bacterium | reverse complement strand
GTTCGTGTGCTTTTTTTGTACAAAAATACACAGTCAGTATCTTCATCCCCATTAGTAACGGGTTTTCCATCTGTGTTTAATGTTTCTAAAAAATATCGTTGAATTGTATTGCAAGCTTTAAAGGTTAATGCTTGTTTGTATAACCAAATATCATCTTCTTTATGGACACGGTGTTCTTGGAACATTGTATTTTTAGGGTCAGAAGAAATTCCTACATACCAATGATTAAAGTCGCCACCAAATTCTTTAATATAGGCAAGAATTTCATATTTAATTTGTTGCACACTATAAATCATAAATTTAAATAAGAGTTTAATTGCTTAAGAAGGGGCAGGATACATAGCAACTTGCATGTCATCTGTTCCAGTTTTGTTGCGCCATTGCTCAAACAAGGTTGCACCCATGGCTTTTTCTTCGGCAGACATGCTTTTAACAATGGTTTCTAATTCGTTTAAGGCTGTACCGATTCCATGTTGGGATGCTAGTGTTAACCATAAATATGCTTGAACACGATCTTTTTCAACACCTTGACCATGTGCATACATATATCCAAGTCGTGATTGAGAAGGGTAATGACCTTGTTCTGCTGCTTTGCGATATAGTTCTGCAGCATATTTCAGGTTTTCATCTACCTCTTCGCCTTTTGTATAAATTACAGCCAAATTAAATAGCCCATTTACATCATTATTTTCAGCAGCAGCAGATAACCATTGGAGTGCTTTCTCAATATTTTTGTCTGTCCCTTGTCCCATGTAATACATCGCGCCAACATTAGCTTGTGCCATGGCATGGCCTTGTTCTGCTGCTTTTTCATACCATGCTAATGCGTTTGCAACATCTACTTCTACTCCCTCGCCATTAGCATATAGAGAGCCTAACCATGACTGTGCTTCAGTGTTGCCTTTATCTGCTTCAAATTTCCAAATCTCGCGTGCTTTTTGATAATCACCTTGACTGTATGCTTGACGTGCGGTTTCCATAGAGTCTTCCTTATTGTTTTCCATATTAAATAATTAGTTATTAAAAATTAACGTCTAATATTATTGCTATATAAGGGCGTATTCCAATAATAATCATATTCAGTTTCAATTTGTTTAAATACATATTGATGAAATGCATGACCTGCAATATTGTTTTCGATTGGAGTCTTATCTGCTGTAATTTTAGGTGCGCCTGGAGCTGTTAACTCATCGGTTTTTTCTTGCATAGATTGCGCATTGGAGCAAATCATTAGTATGTAGTCTTTCCACTCACTGGGTAGAGGTGCAATGTCATTTTCAATATTTGTATCCTCATTTTTATATATTGCTGTACGTATTGTGCATTCGCCCATACTGGTTGGTTGTATGATTGCACTTACAATAAATGATGGATGTATAATTAAAACCAAATTTGGGAATAACCAACAAACTTCTATATTTTCAATATCTTCCGATGTCTTTACTCCAATATCATGGGTAGATAAAGCTGAGGTTAAGAAAAAATCAGAGCTTAAGTTTTCATCATGATGTTTTTTTCCTTGATCAAGGATAACTTGCCCATCAAAAAATGAACGCCCTGCAAGCTTCCAATTTGCTTTGCATTCAAGCCATTCACTATTTTCCAATGTATATTTATTAGATAAGCATAATTTTATTCGATCTGGCAATTCTTTATATGACTCTGAAAGGTCGTTTGCTTCTTGGTCTAAATTTATAAAAATAAGCGAGCCTATAGTTTCAACTTTGACAGGTAACAATCGCTCTGGTATCAAGCCCAAGTATTGATGCATGGTTGGTGTGTTTTCACCAATTTCTTCAACACGAATTACTTGGCGATCACGACTATATCCACACGAGGTAAATGAACACTTGGTTTTCTTGCCGGTTTGGCATTGCAAAGGTACTGCACGACAGCCCCCATGCTGAGCTTTATTAAAACGACCTATTAAACAACCATCAATTTCTCTTTGTACATGAATGCCATGATGTCCTACCGTATATGGCAGCATATCACCAGGACTTGGGATCTCTTTTGACGAACCTATTGCAATCCAATTGCGAGTCCAAAGTTTTTCATCCTCTAAATCTTTAAATATTTTAGATTGGTATGAAAATAAAGGAAGAACAGTAGCTTGCCCAAAAGGCAAATTAGCAGGTTTATATAAGTCTACGTCAGTGAAATCAATATCATTCTCAACGTAACCCATGTCTGGATGAAATTCCATATTGCACCATCCAACTTAATTAGAAATCTAGTAGTTAAACTTCACTGACACATAATGTGTCAGTGAAGTTTTGGAGGTTTACAAATTATTGAAACAATTTCGCATATTTAAAATAAGCTAAATGTTTAATAAAATATCCTTTACTTGCTCTTCTTATTCATAGCAGGGTCATGGTCAGCACGTCCACGATGGACAATTGCATCCTTCGGTGGTTCTGGTAATGGGCCATCTTTAGAGAATCTGTCAAGAACATTACCAACTAATGTTGAAATGTTATTTTTACCATTATTCCAAGGTAGTGACCCGCAGAATGCGATTGAACTAAATGCAAAACATCCGCCACCATTTGGTGTTTCATGGAATGCAATATCAGACCGCACACGAGGGTGTTGTGTGCCATCAATACCTTGTTGACTGAAGCCATAATCTTCCATAACTAATAAATAAGCTTCTGTATGACGACCTGCTGAAGTCGCGCCAACTAATGTGTGGGGCGGGGAGCCCAACATGGTATCCACAATATCGAGTTCGGTACCTGCGGCACCTCCGCCCACCAAACCAAAGTTACCAATTTTCTCGTCATAGTCGATGCCGTCAAAGGCCCAGGAGATACGAGGATCGTTACTTTCATAGGTTCTTGAGTAATAGGATGAAATATCAAATCCTTCTGAAGACATACCTGTACCCGCTACAGAGTGTAGATATCTACCACGGTAACGCCACATACCACCGAGTTCCCCCGTTCCTTGATGATAATACTCGCCGGGGTCTGCGCGCCATGTTCGAATGCCAGATTCACATCGACGCATTTCGGTAATAACACCACGGCCTAAATCATCATATGCTGGGTGATAAGAGTGAATCCAATACCAAGCATCGGCACCCATATACATGAGTCTTCCACCTTGTTGCGTGTAGTTATGCAATGCATCTAGTTGAGGTCCGCTATTATGTTCAGGGTGAGAACCAGTAATGACTACGTTGTAGTTTTCTAATCGCGCTAAACCGTCGTAGTTAACGTCTTCATCCATAATGCAATCGTATTCGTAACCCATTTCTTCTAACCAGTAGATCAAATGAAGATCAGCGGGATATTGCCATGGAGCTTGCATTAAGAAGTGATCATACTTCGGGCGAATGCTCAGAATTGGTCTTAGTCTTGAAGACAAACACAAACCACTTCCATCGGTGTGAGTATCGTAAATGGAGCCACCATACTCACGATGCTCACTTAAGAACATGTTTTGATCTTGCATGATCGGTACTCGGTAGACGAGTAGTTCAGCACCACCTGCGTTATTTGCTAAGTGTTCATTCGCATACGCCATATAACTAATGGTTGGAACCATAAAGGCTATTTTAGCTTGTTCTTTACCTACTTCTGGAACCACCCAAAAAGTAATGTACTCTTCATCACCATCGTCAGTAGTTAGTTTTGCGGCATAGAACTTGCTGCTAGTTCCTTCTGGTACATTCCATTCAAAATCTACATCCCAGCGTGAATCATCCACATCATCATCATGAAAATGAATTGCACCGTATTCCTTAGGTGCGTGTTTCCAGTCAAAGTTATGTCCAGTAAAATTATGGCCGGTCATGGCACGAGTAGGGCAGTTAATTATATCTAAATGATATAAATATGGACCATGATCAGTGCCTCTTCTTGTGTTTATGCCATCTGAAAAATCCCAAGAGCCAACAATCGCTTCAGACAAAGGACCGGTAGGGCCACAATGACGGCGTTCGGTTAAACCTGGTTGCGCACCAAGCTTCATGGTCTCAATTTCTTCACGACTTAAAGCGCGACGGCATAAGCGTGGGCTATCAATTTTACCATTGTAATGGCCTGCCATCACCATACCTGCTGGGCGAGATGCTTGAGCCTGAGGATCAGCGTCAGCACCTTTTGCATAAGCTGCGACGGCAAAGGGAACGCCTGCGGTATGCTCAACTTTACCACTTACTTTTTGAGTAACTGGTGGAATTTCAGGATCTAATGCATAAACAATTTGTGGTTCATGGTAAAGAGTTGCTTCCCCAGTCGCGGCATCAAAGCTTGCTGCAATAAAATGCCATGCATGATCACGAACGGGAGCACTTGTTGTTATGCACGTACCATTAATACGAAGTTCTACACATCCATCTTCGTTTAAGAAAAGTCCATAACCCTTTCCATCACACCATTTCGTCATTAATCCTTGAGCACCGTGACGCCAGTATTTGGGATGTGTTTTAGGTGTTGTTGGCCAAATCCAGCATTGCATAGTGAACGATTGAGTTTGAAGGTGAACATTATCATCTACATACCCATATGACCCACTATAAATTGTTTGCGGTCTTCCTTTATGTTCACCGTTACAATTTGCATCGATGTTCTCTTCAATAAACCCAGGTCCACGAGGATTAGTGTCTCCATGGATCATTTTTACAATTTGGCAATTGTATTTTTTTGGGCCATCGCAATTCACATGAAACTTGATTGTTTTTCCAGGGTTTACACCAAATTTATCAGCGTAACCCGTTAATCTCATTGCACACATATTCTGCTCCTCTTATAAATTATTTTTTATTTGAGTGTGTAAGCCTTATTAGGTTACGGTCCAATTATCATTACGGCGTTTCCAGCCTTCATTAAAGTGCTCAGGGTATCCATCTTCTTCATCCAACTCATCTAAGCGCATTAAGAAAATATCATGTTGTGGATCTTGTTCGTTGTCATACACTTTGTCGTTTACAAAAGTAGGCGGTACACCACGGACTCCAGCAAGACGTCCGATGCGCCATTCTTTTTCAACCTTTGTACAGATCACTACTAGCTTGCCACCAAAATTTCCCGGCATAGCAGTACGCATGCGAATTAAAACTTTATTGAGTAGTGGGTCATCTTGAAAACCGCCTGATACAACCGTGGTGTCTCCTTGGGTTTCACATTTCATGATGGTACAGCCAGGTACACCCTTCATGGATTCGATACATTCCTTATGTGTTGCGATGAGTCTTTCGCGTTCAGGAGTTCCTTTTTTAGGTATTGATATCATTTTTCTTCCTCCGCACATTGCATGAGTTGTAATAATGGTTAAAAAATATTTGAATAAAAAAGCTCGGTCCTTAAATTATTGGAAGGCTTATTTTGCATAAGCAACCAAATTATTATTATGGGCAAATATGGCCAAAGGTCTACTGCCTTATGACCATAAGTGAATCATATATTGACTTATAGGTCAATATAAGACTTGTATAGAAGTAGAGTGTTATGAACGATATGTACTAGGAACTGAGTCACTACACAGCGTTATATTGAAGGTGAGTTAATTAGCAATCAACAAAATCTATGTAATTGAATTCAATTTAATCAAATCAAATAGATACAAGGTGAAAGCTATATCTGGCATTAACATGTTAATGCGACTAAATGAATTTTAAATAGTCAGGTGTTTATGAGCTAGCTCTTCAGTTAGTTCGCTGATCGGACCGTGAGCCACAATACGTCCAATATCCATGATGATAAATAAGTCCGCTAATTTTTTTGCGATCTTAATGTGCTGTTCAGTTAAAATTAGCGTCATTCCCATGTCTTTATTTAAATGATGTAAGGTATTTTGGATTTCTTCGACAATATTGGGCTGAATGCCTTCTGTGGGTTCATCGAGTAATAATACTTTAGGATCTGTTGCTAACGCTCTTGCTACGGCTAGTTGTTGTTGCTGTCCGCCAGATAGTAGGCCAGCACGTTTATCTAGATTTTCTGCTAAATAAGGAAACAGATTCAAACAAGACTCAGGGATGGAATTGGCTTTATCTTTACGTGCGAAGGTACCAAGTACTATGTTTTCTCGCACACTAAATTTTCCTAATATTCGACGACCTTGTGGTACATAACCTAGTCCAGCATGTGCACGAGCATGGGTGGGCTGATTAGCAAAAT
>JBOEHC010000149.1:0-11702 GCA_050633765.1 Gammaproteobacteria bacterium | reverse complement strand
CTGTATAATTTCATATAGATACTCTCGCAGAAAAATATTTAAGTTTAAACACTTTGAGCTTAAGGTGGTGAGAATTTTGTAATCTAAGCTATTGATAATTGATTTAGTATAGATAGTAAAACAAGGTCATATAGTAATTAACTATTGGTTACCAATGAAGGTATTCAAGTAGCATAAACATACACCAAAAGATGAGTCATCTATTAAATTAGTAGTGTGAGGTAGATTAGTTAAATTTATCATTCAAAAAATGAAAAATAAGTTCTTATATTTTGCCTTGCAATCAGCAGCGATCTATCTGATTGCCAAAATTAATAATCTATTACGCATATATAACAATAAGCGAGGCACCCATGGCAGATAAAATACTTTACTCTCCATCCGAAGTTAAAAGTTTAATGACCCAAGGCAATACGGTAGTTGTCGATATCCGTGACGAAGAAGATTACAAAGAAAATCACATACCAGGCTCAGTAAGTATCCCTGATATATTTTATTATCTAGCAGAGACATCAAATGAAGGATTAAAGGAGGTTCAGGATAAATTTCAGACTTTATTTTCCGCAGCAGGAATAAGTGAAGATAAAAAAGTAATCATTTATGAAGATGCATTTGATAGTCGCTACGGTGGTTCATGTCGAGGGTATTGGTTATTTACATATTTAGGTCATCCTGATACAGGAATTTTAGATGGAGGATTCTCTGCTTGGTTAGAGGCAGGGAATGATATTGATGATAAAACTCCTAGTCCAGAACCATCTAACTTTAAATTAAATCTGCGTGAAGATATTTTAGCAACCAAAGAAGTGGTGTTGGCTTCATTGCAAGACTGCAGCATAAAACTTCTTGATAATCGTGATCGGGTAGAATGGGTAGGTAAAAGTTCATCGCCTTATGGCGTAGACTTCGCGCCACGCAAAGGACGCTTGCCAGGTGCGCGTTGGATAGAGTGGTATAGCTTTATGGAGCGTGGAAGTGGAATTCCTTATTTTAAATCTCCTGAAAAAGTCCGCGCCATGTGTGCAGAATATGGACTCTATCCTGATGACGACATCATAATTTATTGTTTTAAAGGCGCGCGCGTCTCCAATACTTTCGTTGCAATGCGCTTAGCGGGTTTTAAACACATGCGCAATTACTTTGGTTCGTGGAATGAATGGTCACGAGATGAAAACATGCCTATTAATGATGAAGTGTTGCCAGACTAGTGTTTGCTGGGTGGTCTATAGGTTAATAAATATTATTCATTAATGTGCATTGCGATGCGCAAACTGTTCAAGAATAGGCTCTGTTTTTAAACAGGTAGCACACTCTTGCATTTTATTTACAACAGTCTTAATTATTTGATGACCTTTTTCATTTAAGTGTAAATGTTTTATGCGGAAATCTTCATTGCTATCGGTTTCCACTAATAAAGTATGTTCGACTAACAAGTCTTTAATGTATCGTTTTATTGAACTGGGTTTCGCATTAGGAATACGGTTAATTATCTCTTGTCTGGTAATCCCATCATGAAGAAAGATGTAAAACAATAGTTCATAGTGATTCATGCTGAGATGAGTGGCTGAATTAGCTCTCAGCGCTTGAATAGCTGTTACACAGCCCGTAATTATATCTTCTTCAGGTGTCATATAACCCGCTCCCAGTGTGCCCCATATGAGAAATCCTATTGTAATTATATTTTATAACTATTAAAGAATAGGATCATATTTGGACCTAATTATATAAACGGGGTTTAAAATAAGTTAATTAAATGAAATTTTGGATAGTGGAGAATCTCAAATTTTTATTATAGTAATGAATAAGTATTGAATTTCATTGAGTTAGTTAGAAAGAAATATGTGAGAAACAATTGAGCAGTTCTTTTCGTTCTTTCCAATCTGGTAAATATCTACTCATTAGTTTGTGGAAATACTTATTATGACTTGGTTCTAGTAGATGCACCAATTCGTGTACTACTACATATTCCAGGCATTCGATAGGTTTCTTGGTGAGTTCTGTATTCAAGCGAATAGTTTCTCTACGAGTGTTACAGCTACCCCAACAATTTTTCATTTGTCGTACATAAAGTTTATTAATCGAAACGCCAAGAATAGGACACCATTTTTCAATTAACGGCTTGGCTTGTAGTCGCAATTGCTCGCGAAGCCATTTATTAACAAGCTGTTTTTTGTTTTCCAAACAAGTCTTCGGTCTGATGATTAATTGCAAGGTGTCGAGTGTTAACTCAATAGATGGGGTTTTATTCTTTTCGATTATAGAAAGTGAATATTCTTTCCCCCATAGGTAGAGCGACTCACCATCTATATATTTGTACCAAGTTGTTAGAACCTGTCGCGGTTGTTTTTCACTTCTTTTTTTAATCCAATCTGATTTTGAAAGGATAAATAAGCGAATGGCTTCATCACTAATATGTTTTGGTGCTGAGATCGTAATGCACCCACTTTCTGGGCGCACGCGAAGGTAAATATTCTTGATATCTTTCTTCGTGACTATGATGTCATGATTATTTAGAGAGAATACTGTTTCGTAATGCATCGCTATTAATTGATTAGTTCAAGCGATATAGCTTACTCCAAATAATCAAGTAAAAGAAATTAATATAGATGCTAGCTATTTTTTACGCTTAACTAAAAATACATTGCGTTGAATTTCTTTGCCAATTTTTGTATTGCGTCGAATGATCTTAGCAAGAGTTATATTCTTAATGTATTTTTTATCTTTGCCAAAACGTTGTTTCTCATGCCAATAGCGGTCACCATTGCGCAATCTTTCAAATTGATCTTTTAAAATTGCATAAAAGGTTTCGCCTACCAAAGCGTTTTTGACGTTATCTTCGCTTAAAGCCCCTACCCATAAGTCAATATCATCAACCGTTGCGTAGGAGCTGGAGAGTTTTGCCTGTTTGGCAGGGTCTGAAGTTATGTCAGAAAAACTTGCTACTGCAGATAACCCTAATGCTTGACGTGTTGTATTATAACTCGATAGCCCATGATCACGTCCACGTTGAATATTGAGCGATGCAAGATCAAACCCACCATGGCCTGGTTGGCCAAACAAGAAATTACGTAC
The DNA here is from genome assembly GCA_050633765.1 of Gammaproteobacteria bacterium. Lineage (GTDB taxonomy): Bacteria > Pseudomonadota > Gammaproteobacteria > UBA4575 > UBA4575 > JABDMD01. The sequence goes on along the minus strand of JBOEHC010000149.1, from coordinate 8,630 downwards.
ATCATCAATAACAAGCTCGTCTAAATCTTGGCATGGTTGACTAGCTAAACCTCTTAATAGTGGCTCAATGCCACCTTCATCAATAATTCGACGAGGTGAGAAAAAAGCATCGCGCAAGGCTAAATGGCCATATTTAATTTCTTTGCCTTTTTTATTTAATCTTAAAAGTTGCGGCGAAAGTAAACTATGCCCCAATCTAAAGGCAGCAGTAGAAAATTCATTGGCTATGCTTGCATCAACCCAAGGTTTGTATCCGCGATATTTGTGTAAAGCGTTAGATCCTAATAGGATTGGAAGAAATTCATTATAAGTAATAATTTGTATTTCAGCAGCTATGAGTCTGCGCGTACGTTGGTATATTTCTTCACCACTTAAATGTCGATTGGAGCGGCGGATTTTTTTCGCTAAACGGTTATGTTCACGAACAAATAAGGTATGCATAGCGGTTAACCCAACTTGCTCATTGGCGCGCACATCACCTGCTAAAAATAATGTTTCTGAAGTACCACCTGCATTACTTAACTTCTCTTTATTGAAGGGCAGTAACTTCTTTTTGCTCATTTTTAATCGGCCGGTTCCATCCATAGTACGAAGTGCTGTAGCGCGCACTTCATTTGAACCATAGACGTTTGATGCATCGATCCACCCAGTAATTTCATTAAGTTGTTGGCGCGGTGAATCAATGCCTGTTCTTGAATCATATATAGAGCGATTGAACGCCATGGCGACATTGCCACTATTATTCGGGTCAAATAATTCGTCACCAGCGGGAATGGAAATTGGTGCTGGTTCAGGTGGGTCGATGCCTTCAGATATATCAATATCATGGTCTAAAAACTGGCCCCACTGCCAAAGCATATCGCTAGCAAGCTTGTAAGTATTAGTTGATTCACTTTGTGCATTTATAGTATTGCTGATTTCGCGTGGGCTAGGGCGATTTGCTCCAGCTAGCGCGGAAATACCATCACTATAATCTGCACTGGCCATTCTAATGAGTGCAGAATCTGCTTCATTCATGTGAGGGTTTAAAAGATTATTATTGCTACCATCTATACTACGGTAACGTGAGCGTCGATTATTTTTTCGCTTAATTTTATATTTATTGTGATTTCGTTTTATCCTACGCACTGGTGAAGAATTCTGAGTAGAAGAATCAACTTCTTTTAATAATTCAGTGGTGGATGATTCATTATTTTTTGCATAGACAACAAAAACTGAACCTAATAAAAACCATACGCCTGCAAAGAGGACTATTTTCCTTGTATTCATGGACAGCTCCCTAACACATTCTGAAAGTACGTTGTAAATAAAATGACAACGCACGAATTATTATTTTTTTATTATTATATTTTATCTACATTATAATTATTTGGTAGCAAGTTGATTTGATTTTGAACACAAATACATGAATTAATATAAACTCAAATAAAATTAGTAAGTTAGCTACTCAGTGCTTGTGTAATACAACTAAGTGCCACAAAAGGTTTTATAAGGGTTAAATTCATCTGCTGCAGGAAATGTGTAATCCTCTCTGTTGACTTGTTGTTCAAATGGTTTATTAAGTGTTGCTATCAGTATTTCAAATTTAGAATAATTGCTATTATTGACTGCTGCTTCTAAGGCTTCTTCTACTTTGTGATTACGAGGGATATAAAGTGGGTTTACCTGATTCATAGACTGAATACATTCAGAAATACCTTGTGATTCATGACTTAATCTTTCTTTCCACCGTACCACCCACTGTTTGAAATCGGATGCATCAGTAAATAAATCGTAAACGAGTTGCTCGTCTTCATTTAATGCCTTACTAAGGTGGCGAAATAGCTGAGTGTAATCGACTTTTTGCTTATCCATACTTGCAAGTAGATCATTTACTAACGATAAGTCCTCTTCCTTCTCTGTTTGCAGCCCTAATTTTTTACGCATGCCTGTTAACCAATATTGAGTGTACTGTTCAGGGAAGTTTTCTAAAATTTCTGTAGCCTGTGCAACGGCCTTCTCTATGTCTTTGCCAAATAATGGCAATATGGCTTCGGCTAAACGTGCAAGATTCCATTGTGCAATAGATGGCTGGTTTTGATATGCATAACGGCCGTGTCGGTCAATTGAACTAAAAACAGTGGCAGGATCATAGTAATCCATAAATGCGCAGGGCCCATAATCAATCGTTTCACCAGAGATAGTCATGTTGTCAGTGTTCATAACTCCATGAATAAACCCAACCAACATCCACTTTGCAACAAGAGAGGCTTGTGCATCACAAATTGCAGCAAACATTGCAAGATAAGGATTCTCAGAATCTTTAAGGTGTGGATAATGTCGTGCGATAGTGTAGTCCGCTAATTTTTGAACTTGCTCAGTTTCTTGACGCGCAGCAAAATATTGAAACGTACCAATACGTATATGGCTAGAAGCCACGCGTGTAAACACACCACCTGGTAAAGGTTCAGTGCGCATCACTTGTTCGCCTGTTGTTACCGCTGCCAATGCGCGTGTAGTGGGAATACCCAATGCATGCATGGCTTCACTCATAATATATTCACGTAACACAGGGCCAAGCGCAGATTTTCCATCACCACCTCGTGAATAAGGTGTCCGTCCTGAACCTTTTAATTGAATATCGAATCGTTGGCCTTCGGTATCTTTCACTTCACCTAACAATAGTGCTCGACCATCACCCAGCTGTTGTGAAAAACCACCAAATTGATGACCGGCATAAACCTGTGCGATAGGAAAAGCGCCATCGAGCGAATGGTTTCCAGAAAAAATAGCCGCTAATTCGGTCTCACTTAGTTCATTAAGATTTATACCTAACTGCGTCGCAAGCTCGTGGTTAAATTTAATCAGTACAGGCGAGGGAGCAATAGTGCTATTGCAAGGCGTATAAAAGTCTTGAAGTTCCTCTGCATAGGTGTTGTCAAAGTTAATTAGCATATAGAGGTGTTAAATTTGGTTACAGACTGTGTCTAAAGCACATGGATTATCACATATACTGTGAGTAAATAGATTGCTTTTAGCGATATGCCTACATGTAAACAAAAAATTAATGCTTCTCCAGATCAGATTTTTAATTATCTGAGTGATTTACAAAATGTAGTAGATCTATATAAAGATAAGTATCCAATTACAACCGTAAAAGATCTGGGCAGTGCATGCTATGGGAAAAAATATCAATACGAAGTAGAAAACAAACACAGCACCAGTCTAAGAAAGCAAACTTTTACCGTAGAAATAATCGAGTATGAGCCTTTTGAAAGTATTGCCTGGTCAGTGGAGTTTGAGCGCAGCACAAAAGTAAATAAAAATACTACGTATATTCCAACCACAGTGTTGTTGAATTGTAGATTAATGCCTAAGAATGACTATACGTTGGCAATGCTTGATGTGGATTTTGAAATGCAGGCAGCTTGGTGGATAAAATTTTTATTCCGAACCATGACTAGACTCTTTCAAAGTAAAATTTGTCATGTTTGGCATGATATACGAAAAGATATCGAGCTTAAAACTCCTTAGCAAGCATGTCTAATGGTTTAATTTGATAATTATTATCACCAGGTATAGCCAGCAGTAATCAGTGTCTCATGATCATCTTCATCTGCCTTATCTGAAGGGGTGTTATCCCAATCAAAATTGTATTGAATAGTGGCTTGTAAATTGTTTGCAAGTGGGATTCGTAAGCCAGTACTTGAGGTAAAAATATAATCTGATGTTGTTTCAAAGCTCTGGCTATAACGATGATTATGAAAAGCCTGAATTTCCCACTTATCAAATATATATTGATCAAATTGTAATGCCCAAAATGCAATAGGAAAATCTTCGTCTAGGCTTTCGTCAAAATCTTCCCAAATATAACCAGGGCCAGCTTCAATAAATAAATTCATATGTTTGCCTTCAAATATCTGGTACCCAAAACCACCGGTTAAGGTGGTGCGCAAATTAAGGTCAGCAAATTTTTCATGTTCAAGCAGCAAACTTGTAGATGTAAATAGTTTTTCATTTAAAAAATGATCGTAGTCGGTTAGAAATTCTGCATCTTGTTGTGTAGTAGTGCCGTCACTGTCTTCTAAGTCTCCACTCAGTTCAAATACCAACCTATCATGGAGCCATCTAAACTCGGTTTCACTATCTAGATGGTAGTCATCTACATCTGAATTACCACGATCAATTTCAAGCCCAAAATTGACTTGTCCTTTATTTATGAAATCAGGTTTCACAGGTGGATTGATATCCGCAATTTGCTGAATGTTAGGTGAAGCAGCAGTATTCGTCGCTAACGTTGTATTGCCAATATCTGTGCCGTCAGTCAGTACGATATGCGCGGGCTCATCAATCGAGAGCTGTTTAACTTTAGCCCATACTATTTTTATCGTTCCTGCATAACTTGTTTTAAAAGCAAGCTCATCATCCGTCTTACTGATTACTTTCCCGCTGAGCTTATCGCCATTATGTAAAATCACTTCATCGGCATAAGCGTTAGATGAAAATAATAAATATAGATTAAAGGCCATTAGGCAAAGAAATGAGTTTCTCATTTATTTAAAGTTCCAATTGAGTAAAAAATTAATGAAATATCAGGCGGATATAGAATCGAGGCGTAGTGTACGCATAGTGTGACGGATTGCGTAGCCCAAAGTTCACCTATTAAGAGTATTATTTGAAATAGAACAGATTTTATATAGGTCTATAAGTTAGAAAAATAATAATGGCCCCAGAAATGGAGAAATAAATAGACCTAGATATGGGAAAAGAAAAATAGGTAAAGATAATAGGAAATTAACTATGAAAAAATATGATGCCATAGTAATTGGTGCCGGTCAGGCTGGGCCTTCGCTTGCAGCAAAGCTAGTCTCCGAAAATCTTAACACCGCAATTATCGAACGTAACTTGTTTGGTGGCACCTGTGTGAACACAGGTTGCATACCCACTAAAACACTAGTCGCTAGCGCACGTGCGGCATACATGGCGCGGCGTGGGGATGAGTTTGGGGTAGATATTTCGGGTGATATCAAAATGGACATGAAAAAAGTCAAAGCCCGAAAAGATGCCGTGGTGCAACAATCTAACCAAGGCGTAACCGGTTGGATGAAAAACATGGATGGCTTAGATGTGTATGAAGGCCATGGTCAGTTTGAAAGTTCGAATTTAGTGAGTGTAACTGGTGAGCAACTACAAGCCGATAAAATATTTATCAATGTCGGCGCGCGTGCACGTGTACCAGATATGCCAGGCCTAGATGAAATTGACTACTTCACTAACTCTAACATTATGGATGTCGATTTCTTGCCAGAACATCTCGTTATTATTGGTGGAAGTTACATTGGTTTAGAGTTTGCGCAAATTTATCGTCGTTTTGGTAGCGAAGTAACGGTAATCGAAACGCATGATCGACTCATTTCAAGAGAAGACCAAGATGTGTCGGATAGCGTAAAAGAGATCTTAGAAAATGAAGGTGTGAATATACGCCTCGGTGCAGAATGCATTAGCTTTGCCAAACAAGGTGATCACATTGCAGTGACCGATAGCTGCAACAATGAAAAACGAGAAATTTTAGGTACTCATGTATTGCTTGCGGTAGGGCGCAATGCCAACACGCATGATTTAGGCTTAGATAAAGCCGGTGTGAACACCAATCAATTTGGCATTATAGAGGTTGATGATGAACTTAAAACCAATGTGCCGGGAATTTGGGCAATTGGCGAGTGCAACGGCAAAGGTGCATTCACACACACTTCATATAACGACTATGAAATCGTTGCCGATAATTTATTTGGCACTAAAACACGAAGAGTGACTGACCGCATACTGTGTTACGGATTATTCATCGATCCACCACTAGGTCGAGTAGGCCTAACCGAACAACAAGTACGAGAGTCTGGTAAAAAAGCACTGATGGGGAAGATGATGATGTCGCGCATTGGCCGCGCCAAAGAGCGCGGAGAAACGCAAGGGTTTATGAAAGTACTCATCGATGCAGAAACGGATCAAATTTTAGGGGCAAATATTTTAGGCATTGGCGGTGATGAAATTATTCATTTATTTATCGACACCATGTATGCAAAAGCGCCATATCATGTCATCAAAAATGCAGTGCATGTGCATCCTACGGTGTCAGAACTGATTCCAACGATGTTGCAGGATTTACAACCTTTATAACGCATTCGAAATAACCGAGTTAATTCTTCACTTTACTAGGTGATTTTCCTATTTCACGTTTGAATGCTTTTGAAAATGATGCTTCAGTTGAATAACCTGTTCGTTGGGCGGCTTCAGAAACTGTAATTTTATCATCACGCAACCAACGATACGCATTATGCATGCGCCAACGTTGTACATAACCAAGTGGGGAAATATCAAGTAGATCTTTAAATTTCTTTGCAAAAGCGGAACGTGACATAAAAGCAATTTCTGCTAATGATTCAACGCTCCAGTCTTTTGCTGCATCACTATGGATAGCTTGTAAAACATTTGATATTCGTTGATCTTGAAGTGCAGCGGCTAGGCCACTTGTAGAAAACCCTTTATCAATATACTCGCGTATAAGGATCATAAAAATCACTTCGGTAAGACGATTTAATGTAACTTCCGTTCCAGGTAATCCAGATTTCGATTCCGCTATCACTACTTCAAGTACAGGTCTTAATTGCTCATTCCATGGTTTGTCGCGACTATTCACCACGACATAATCAGGTAACAGATCAAACAGCACATTGTTATTTGCGTGTTCAAATTCTAAGTGCCCACAAACCAAACCTGTTCCATCACTGCGCAAACCTTCAGCAAAAGAGCGAGAGGGGACAGAATTTAAAGCGATAGTAGTATGAATATCGTTTGTAAGTTGATGCTCTGCGTCACGAGGGAATAGAACTAAATCACCAGCCTCTAACAATCCTTCGTGTCTCTTGCCTTGGTTAAGTAATAGTTCGCATTGTCCATGCGTTACGATATGGAACGATGCTTTACTAGCGCCTGAGGTATCAATATTCCAATTTCCACAATACTGTCCATTGTGGAAAATTCTGGACTGAATCCGAAAGGTATTGAGTAAGTCGCTTAGTATATCCATAGCAAATTAATACGATCAGACAAGTAAATAAGAGTCCCACACATGTTCGGATAAGAGATGTACGAGTAATCTTCTCCCACTTTTAAAGCAAAGTGTATAGGAGAATTATCATGAAACTAAGTAACTTAATCGTCCTCTTTTTGGCTGTAGTAGGCCTTACAGGAACCGTACAGGCAGCAAGTGCTGAGAACAGCACCCCTGCAGTTCAAGGTTATGATGTAGTGTCATATCAAACAGGCAAGCGACCTATCCGAGGTAATGGCCATTTTACAGCTCACCACGAAGGAGCCACCTACATCTTTTCAAGCCAAGAAAATTTAAATACGTTTAAAGCAAATCCTGATCGTTATGTACCTGCTTATGGCGGTTATTGTGCTTATGGTGTCTCAGTGGGTAAAAAATTCATTGGTGACCCAGAAGTATGGAGAGTTGTGGACAATAGATTGTATTTGAATCTAGATGCAAGCATTCAGGACGAATGGTTTAAAGATGTACCAGGTCGCATTAAGGCCGCGGATGCAAAATGGAAAGAAATTAAAGATAAAGACCCCGCTTCTCTTTAATGCGTAAATTAAAATAACGAGTGGCTCTAAAGCAGCCACTCGTTATTAACATAAAAATTAGGTCAAGTAAAAAACCGTTTTGTACTACTGCCGAGGATGCTGTGAGAGAATAATTCTCATCAATTGTGTTGTATATTCTTATAATATTAAACATGAATATTATTTAATGTGAACATTTATACTAAGCGTGTATATGAAAAAGCGCATAAGAATGATGTAACCAGAATTCTTGTGGATCGTTTGTGGCCACGCGGAATAAAGAAAGAAAAAATGAAAATTGATTATTGGGCAAAAGAGGTTGCGCCGTCCAATGAGCTAAGAAAATGGTACGACCACGAACCTTCAAAATGGAAGGAATTCAAAGCGCGTTACTTTAAAGAACTAGACCATAACAAGAAGGCACTATCTGAATTATTAGAACATTGAAAAACAGAAGTGGTTACATTTGTATTTAGTTCTAAGGAGATGCAATTAAATAACGCAACCGCATTGAAAGAATATTTAGAAAACCACTTTAATTAAAGTGCTTGTATATTTTTCAATAGGCTCTTCAGAAAAAGGACTCTACTTACGCTTGCTTGTAGTTGGCTTAACCATACTTTAACAAAACACGTATGAGCAATTTTCAAATCGACATTAACTGTGATCTGGGAGAAAGTGTTGGCCAGCATAAAGTGGGGCAAGACGAGAAAGTATTTCCTTTTATTACCTCATGTAATATTGCTTGTGGTTTTCACGGTGGTGATGCAACACATATGGAAAACACGATCAAAAATGCCCTGAAATATAATGTCCAGATCGGAGCACACCCATCGTATCCAGACCAAGCTGGATTCGGCAGGCGCAAAATGAGGTTGGAAGCGACAGAATTGAAAGCCATGCTGAAATTTCAGATTGCTACATTAACAAGCATGACCGAAAGTCTCGGAGGAAAAGTATCTTACGTTAAACCACATGGTGCCTTATACAACACCGCCGCCGATCATAAAGAAGAAGCCACCGTA
>JBOEHC010000148.1:0-8304 GCA_050633765.1 Gammaproteobacteria bacterium | reverse complement strand
AAACAATTGCTTAGCTGTTGCAATGACATCCGCATCTCCACTTAAATCCATTAATGATAATAAGATTTTCGTCCACTCTTCTGATAGCGCACATGTTGAAAGTAATTGCTCATATTCAGGCTGTGCTTTTTGCTGCAATAATGTCTGTAGCTGTATTTCTTGTGCTGCAGACAATCCCGCCTTCTCAACTAGACTCGCAAAAATTCCAACATGGCCTAAATCCAGCAGAACATCTTCTATGCCAACTAAGCTTAATGCTTCTAACATCAAACAAATAACTTCTACATCGCTATCAATTCCAGCATGGCCATACAACTCTGCACCAACCTGCAATGGACTACGTGTTAAATCCCGGCCTCCAGGACGAGTATGCAATACCGTTCCCATGTAACAGAAGCGTGTCGGTACATCACGTTTCAACATATGTGCATCTATTCGCGCAACTTGTGAAGTCATATCGGCGCGAACACCCATCATTTTTCCAGTTAATTGATCGGTCAACTTAAACGTTTGCAAATCCAAATCATCACTTGGTCCGATTAACAAAGAATCAAGATACTCAATCAAAGGTGGCATTACTTGGTCATAACCCCAACTAGAGAACATATCCACTAGCTCACGACGATATTTTTCTAGCCATGCAGATTCTTCCGGCAGTGATTCTTCAATCCCCTCGGGCAATAGCCAACGATCTTTACTCATTATTTTTAATTTATCAGTCGTAGTATATAGAGAAAGATGATTCCTACTGTCATGCTCGCAAGACCAATTACGCGCAACACCTGGTCAGGCATTTGCACAAGTTGAGCTAAGGCATTTCGGAATTTTTCTGGTGCAAGAAATGGAATTATACCCTCAAAAACTAGAACTAGCGCAATCGCGACCAGTATTTCATTCCACATAAAATTACTTTAGCCAAATAAAAGTCCAAACAAATTTCTATTGTTCAGACTTTTTAAAATAGCGAAAAAATTCAGAATCAGGCTCCATGATTAAAACATCATTATTGCTGTTAAAGGTATTGATATACGCCTTTAAACTTCTTGTAAAACTATAAAACTCTTCATTTTTCGAAAATGCGTCAGCATATAATTCTGCAGATTTAGCATCACCATCACCACGTATCTGTTCTGCTTCTTTATAAGCATTTGCTAAAATAACGGTACGCTGCTTATCAGCGGTTGCACGAAGCACCTCGGCCTGCTCTCTACCACGTGCTCTAAAATCTTTTGCAACACGATCTCGTTCTGCTCGCATATTTTTAAAGACCGAGTCACTGACAGTGTCAGGAAGATCAATTTTACTCACTCGCACATCCACCACCTCAATACCAAATTTGATTGCTTCTTTGTTGGATTGAATTTGTATGACATCCATTATCTCAGCACGCTCACCTGATACCACTTCCTGGATGGTACGAGTACCAAATTCATTCTTAAGTCCGTCAACTAATATTAGCTCTAAACGTTGATTAGCTTTTGATTCTTGACCACTCGTAGCTAGATAATATTTTTCTACGTCTTTAATGCGCCATTTTGCAAAGAAATCAACAATGACATATTTTTTCTCATTAGTAGGAAATTCTGTTGGTGGTACATCCAGCGTTAAAATACGGTTATCGTACTTCTCAATCGTATTCATAATCGGGATTTTAAAATGCAGTCCAGGCTCAATGTTAGCCTGATCAACTTTACCAAATTTGAGCTTTATAGCCTTTTCCCTTTGATCAACTTGAAAGGTAAAGCTAAAAAAACCAACAATCAATGCAGCAATCAGCGCCACTACAATCTTACTATTCATAATTAACGACCCTCTCGCTCAGGTCGAAGGCCTGATCCTGTTTGATTACTCAACCCAAAATTTTCACTATTTAGTAATTCACTTGAATTACTTTGAGTATTTGAAATAGCACGTTGCTTGATAATTTGATCTAGAGGCAAATACATAATGTTATTACCACCTTCTACATCCATAAGAACTTTATTGCTATTCGCATAAACAGACTCAACCGCCTCAAGATACAATCGTTCACGCGTTACTGAAGGGGCTTTTTCATATTCTGCTAAAAGTTTTAAGAAGCGTTTTGCTTCACCCTCAGAGTTTGCGATTGCTCGGTCGCGATATGCGTCGGCTTCTTGTAGAAAACGCGCCGCTTCGCCACGCGCTTGAGGAAGAATACTATTTGAATATGCCTCAGCCTCTTTTATATAGCGGTCATAGTCCTCTCGAGATTTAATCGCATCGTCAAAAGCTTCTTTTACTTCAGCAGGCGGTACTGACTTCTCTAAGTTTACCTTTTGAATAAATATTCCCGACTGGTAGCTATCTAATATTCCTTGGAGTAGCTCCCTTGTAACACTAGATATTTTTGCACGCCCCTCAAATAAAACAAAATCAATAGTGCTCTTACCTACAATCTCTCTTAATGCACTTTCCATTGCATCCTTAACTGTGCGATCAGGGTCTCGTACGTTAAAAATATACTCTTTTGCATCACCAATTTTATATTGCGCTTCTAACGAAACTTCAACAATATTTTCATCTTGAGTCAACATTGAAGTTTTATTCGACACTTCTCTAACTTCGTCGACATTAACAATTTCTACGGTCTCTATTGGATAAGGCAAATGCCAATTTAGACCCGCACTAGTCATTTCCTGAAATTCACCAAAGCGCAATTCAACGCCTCGTTCGGCTTGCTTCACTACGTAAAAACCAAACTTATCGTAAATGCCCCACAAGACCAATGCTGCAACAATTGCAATTAACAATATCGGCTTCCCCGAACCATCACCGCCAGAACCTGAAGATCCACTTCCAAATATTCCACCAAATTTTTTAGTTAAATTGCGAAACACATCATCAAGATCAGGAGGGCCCTGATTACCTGAATTCTGACCCCATGGGTCTTTGTCTTTACCATTATCACCGCCTGGGCTATTCCAAGGCATAGGACACTCCAACTGTAGTTATAGGATTAATTTTTATTTGGCACGAACGATGTATTCTATCAAGACAATAGAAAAAGTCAGCTTATAAGCTTGCGTGTTGTACAGATTCTTCCGAAATTTGATATTCCGTAAATTTTTTAAGTATATTTAATGGGATTTCCGCCTCAATCTGCCAGCAACCTTGATCATCAGTAAATTCTTGCAAAACCGCCCCAATACCATATAGCTCACTACGCAAACTGCCTTGGATAGGAGGTAGATGCAGCCATAAGCGCTCTACTTGATGCTCAAAGTATTGTCGCAATGCTTCAACCAATAAATCCTGTCCATCTCCATTTAAAGCAGACATCCACACATGATGGATGTTGCCATGAGCATCTAGGTCAACATTTGGCAACATATTGATCTGGTCTATTTTGTTATAAACCATAATCTGTGGTACTTCCAAGGCATCAATCTGCTCTAACACTGCTTGAACTTGCTGAATATTATTATCGCGGTTTGGGTCACTTGCATCTACAACATGCAATAACACATCAGCCTCGTGCGTTTCTTGTAGCGTTGCATGGAAAGCTTCGATTAAATCATGCGGCAAGTCTTGTATAAATCCTACCGTATCAGCCAAAACGATATGCTGACCTTTTGAAATTTGCATACGCCTTAAGGTTGGGTCTAAGGTTGCAAATAACTTATCAGCTGAATACACATTGGCATCAGTGAGCCGATTAAATAATGTAGATTTTCCAGCATTGGTATAGCCCACCACAGCAACAGTAGGAGTAGTTGCTTTTCTACGCGCAGAGCGCCCCTGATCACGTTGCTTACGAAGTTTTTCTAAACGTTTAGAAAGCTGTTTGATACGCAACCTCAGCATACGTCTATCCGACTCAAGTTGTTTTTCACCTGGTCCGCGTAAACCAATACCACCTTTTTGACGTTCTAAGTGACTCCAACCACGCACTAACCGTGTAGACAAGTACTTCAATTGCGCTAGCTCAACTTGCAATTGCCCTTCATAGGATCGTGCACGTTGCGCAAAAATATCGAGAATTAAACCTGTTCGGTCCAATACTCGTTTCTCACATATTTTTTCTAAATTTCTTTCCTGACTAGGAGATAATGAATAGTTAAATATGATGATATCTGCATCTAGCGAGTGCGCCAGAGAATGTATCTCTTCAACTTTACCGCTGCCTATTAGTAACTTTGCATCGGGGATACTACGTTGCACACTAACAATGGTTGCGATCTCAGCACCAGTAGATCGCACTAAATCTTTGAACTCATTTAAGTCTTGATTACCTACAGCACTACTAAATTCAACATGCACAAGTATGGTACGCTGACCAAGATCTGGACGCTCAAACAAAGACGAATTCCAAATTAGTTGTTAATAAAAAATACAAATTACTCAGGCTGCTCATCTGTCATTGGCATTTTCACCATGCGCGAAGGCACGATAGTTGAAATTGCATGCTTGTATACCATTTGGTTAACACTATTTTTTAGTAACACTACAAATTGATCGAACGAATCAACCTGACCTTGTAACTTGATTCCATTGACTAAATAAATTGATACGGGGACTTTTTCTTTTCGCAAAGCATTTAGAAAGGGCTCTTGTAAAGTTTGACCTTTTGACATTGTTATAACACCTCTAGTTATTGTTATTTTTATTAGTTCTAATGAGTATTCAACAATTTTGCTTAACTCTCACATTACAAGGTTAGTGTACCAGCTCGGCAACTAGTTCAGCTATGCCAAATAGGCGCGTATTTGTTGACGAACATCATGAATATCGCGATTTTCAGCTAAAATTTCGCATAAAGAGGACTCGCCACGTAGCCAAGTGAGCTGTCGCTTAGCCAGTTGGCGGGTAGCAATAATGGCCTTTTCACGCATCAATACCTCATCATATTCACCCGAAAAAAACTTCCAAGCTTGTCGATATCCCACTGAACGCATCGAAGGTAAATCCGCATGCAGCAATTCCTGCTGATATAAGCCCTTAGCCTCTTCCAAAAACCCACTTTTAAGCATTTGATCAAAACGCTGCTCGATTAGGAGGTGCAACTGCGCACGATCCTCAGGAATCAATGCCAATTTCAACGCTTGAAAAGGCATTTCATCTTGTACCGAGTCAGCATGCCAATCGCTAATAGGTATACCGGTGAGCTCATACACTTCCATTGCACGTTGAATGCGTTGCGGGTCGTTTGGATGAATGCGCTCGGCTGCTTGTGGATCAATTTTAGCGAGCTGCGCATGCACAAATTTCCAACCTTGCTCATCCGCCACACCACTAATTTTTTTTCTAATATCAGAATCTGCACTAGGCATCTTTGATAAGCCACGCAACAGTGTACTGAAATACAACATAGTGCCACCTACCAATAGTGGAATTTTGTTATTTCCATGTGATTCATTTATTAACCGCAGCGCATCATCACGAAAATCTGCTGCAGAATAACTTTGATTGGGCGTTAAAATATCAACTAAATGATGAGGATATTTTTTTAGTGTTCCCTCATCAGGCTTTGCAGAACCTATATCTAAGCCTTTGTACACCATTACAGAATCAACACTAATAATATCGCACGGAAATTCATCAGCAATTGCCAAAGCAAGATCTGTTTTACCACTTGCAGTCGGACCCATTAAAAATATTACGGGAGAATCATTCACGAAAATTCAAAAAGCTCTGAGTGATTTCTAAAACTTATTAAACACGTCTCAAAAATAGTAATTTTTTTGTGAGAGCGAGGAAGCTTCGCGCACAGACCCGGAGTGTATGTGTAATACATGAGGAATCGCGCACGGAGCTGACAAAGCTATCGCAAAAAAAGTGCATTTTAGAGATATGTTTACTGGCCGCGCTTGAAAAGTTTATCTAGTTGATCAATGCTCAACTGCACCCATGTTGGGCGACCATGATTACATTGCGCACTCCTCTCGGTTGCCTCCATCTCTCGTAACAATGCATTCATTTCTGCAATAGTTAACTTTCGATGAGCACGAACTGAACCATAACAAGCCATGGTAGATAACAATTCGTTATTGGCTTGCTCTAATTTTTCTGAAGTGCCATACATATTTAAATCAGCTAATACATCAAGTACTAATTTATTAACATCGGCTTGTTGCAATAAAGAAGGTATCTCGCGTACCACGATACTGTCTTCTCCAAAACGCTCAACATGAAAGCCAAACTTCAAAAATACATCCCTGTGGTTTTCTGCGAGCACTGCCTCTTGCGGGCTAACATTAATGGTTAGTGGCACCAATAGTGGCTGGGTTGCTAACTCATCCTGTTGATAAGATGTTTTTAATTTTTCATACATAATGCGCTCATGTGCAGCATGCATATCAACAATCACCAAACCATTGGCATTTTGCGCCAGAATATAAATGCCATGCAATTGCTCAATAGCATAACCCAAGGGTGGCGCATCTTCTGTAGTGTGCGGACTCTCTGGCGGTGTTTTTAACAACAAATCATATTCATTCAAAGACCCCGAACCGTAAGAATTCTGCTTCTCCTGCACACTTAATGGCACATGCGCAGATGCCGAATAATGTGAAGTTGAATTTGAGTTTGATGGCAATGAACTTTGGCTTTGCGCTGCGCGAATATAATCATCAACAATTTTACGATACTGCTCTGCACCTTGTTGCTCTTGCTTAGGCATAGTCTCCGCTATGGCTTTACCTACTGTATGACGAATAAAATCATGCACGTAACGACTTTGTCGAAAACGAACTTCGTGTTTAGTTGGGTGCGCATTTACATCCACTTGTACGGGATCCATTTCCAGAAATAATACAAATGCAGGAAATCGTCCGTGATATAGCACATCTTTATAAGCTAACTTAATAGCATGTGCGATGACTTTGTCACGAATCGCACGACCATTTACATAAAAGTATTGCAAGTCAGCCTGACTACGTGAAAACGTTGGCAAACTAATCCAACCTTTTACCTGGATATCGGTTGCAGCATTCTCTAAGTAAATACTTTGATCCGCAAATTGCTTACCACTTATATGACTGACTCGATCAGACCCATCACTTAAAAAATCACAAGCATCAACTGCCAAGAAAGTTCGGTCATTATGTTTTGCTACTAACGTTACATCAAACCGACTCAACGCAATTTTTCGCAACACATTATCGCAATGCTTTAACTCTGTTTTTTCGGTGCGTAGAAATTTTTTCCGTGCTGGCACGTTAAAAAATAAATCTTTTACATCAACTGTAGTGCCACGCATCTGGCGTATTGGCTCAGCCTCTTCTACAAATTCTCTACCATCCGTGCTAATGACCCAGCCCGCATTACCCTCTTCACCATCATTTGAAGCCATACTGAATCTTGAAACGGATGCGATACTAGGCAACGCCTCGCCCCTAAAGCCTAATGTCGCAATATGCTCGAGGTCATGCATATTTTTAATCTTACTCGTCGCATGACGTTGTACCGCTAAAAGCAATTCATCTTTTGCAATGCCGATGCCGTTATCACTGACACGAATAGACCGCATCCCACCCTGCTCTAACTCAACAACAATTCTCGATGCACCTGCATCCAGTGCATTTTCCAGCAGCTCTTTTAAGACCGATGCAGGACGCTCAATTACTTCACCAGCAGCAATTTGATTAACAAGTTGAGGAGAAAGTTGTTGAATAGTACTCATATTAAATCAGGTCATCCTTATGCAAGCAGGTAAGGTTCTTCATCTTCTAAACCCAGCATTTGTTGAAAGCCGGATAGTCCGTACGATATGAATGCATCGCGATCACCCCACGCGTCAGACTGATCAATAGCCGCACCAGACGCTTGCTCATCCAACTGATTAGCGAACACTCTAACTATATGTGCACCTTGTGATGATAAATTTGACGGCGCCTTTTCGCATGTAATGTAAATTTCAGGCTCATTGTGCCCATCTTTGATACCTGCTAGCAAATAGCTGTATTCTATTCCACTCTCAGATTCAATTTCTTCAAGCACAACAATTGTATATGCGCCAAACTTATAGCGTTGCTTTGGAATTGCAGTGGAAATGTTTGGTTTTTGCATAAAAATTAAGAGTTGTCATGCTAGGATAATGCGAAATTATCCATTAATTATAGAAACAATCCTACAGCGTTTTTTAAATAGCACTCTCAGGCATGGCAAAAAAACTATTACAACTCTTCCCACAATCTTCGGATAAACAAGAGTTAAAAAATTTATATCTATACAAACACGGGTGGTATTCAGCGAATACAAATCAACCTATTGTTGCAGCAAATTTTCTCAGCAGTCTCGATGGTCGCATTGCAATAAGTCCTGACTCAAAATCGAGCGCCGAAA
>JBOEHC010000147.1:0-4783 GCA_050633765.1 Gammaproteobacteria bacterium | reverse complement strand
TGAAGTGATCTAAGACTATGCAATATATTATAGATAGAATTGTTGATGTAATCATGAAAGGTACTAGACCGTTTCGCATCTTGTTTTTCGGCGGTGTGTTTTTAGGTTTACTGTTAATGAATATTTTTGCGAGAATATTTGATGTAAACACTAAGCTTGGTGGCGATATTAATTTTTCAAATATCATATTGATTATTATTTCTCTTTTTATGGGATTTGGTATTTCTTATTCTATTATTCATTTTGCAGATGCTAGCCAAAGGAAACGTTCCGATAGGTGAAATTATAATATCGCCTTAAACTTGCCAGTCTATCCCCATACTAAGGCATAATTTGACTGATCCACCTTGGTTTGATTGTCTGAAATAATAATTTCCGCACCATTTAACTTTACTGTTTGGTTGATTGGGCTGTTAAATATTAGTTGCCTGAACTGTTGATAGCTGAGGCTATTAAAATCGTCATTTAGATCTTTAAGATGTGAATATAAATTAGGTAAAGTAAAGCGCCAGCATTCACTGTCTAAGATAAAGTCTTTATTCTTTCTTAAATTGGTTAGCTGCGCGTTATTCTTTTGGGCAACTTGCTCAAAAAAATAAATTAAAGTTTGTTGGGTAGCTTGCACTAATAACTCAGTGCTGGGTTATAAAATCGAATAAGAATATGTAGCCAAGACATGTGTTTTATAAATAATTATCTAAAGCTGCCTACTGTGTTGGGGTGGCATCTTGTAGTTCATTATTGGCCCATAGGTGGGCTAATTCTGAAAAAGCAACCGCTGCAGGGCTTTTATAGCCATCTTTTCGATATATCAATGTAATTTCCTTGCGCTGCATTTCTGGTGAAAGGATAATTCCATGCAGCCCTTGTTGTTTTACAATGCTGTGAGGGAGGATGGTTGCAAGAGGTCGATGCTTAATCAGCGAAATTATCGCACTAAGTGAGTTACTTTCAATTGCAAAACGAGGTTCAATATCGTGTTTGAGGCAGTAATCATCAACATGTCGGCGTAGCGCAAAATCAGTATTTAGTAGTGCTAGTGATTCTTGCCCTAAATTCTGTGAGCTCATTCTTTCTTGTTGTTTTGCTCTTGGATGTGTATTTCCTACCGCCACACAGAGCTTCTCTTCAAACAGCACATCGGTTTCAAGTTCGTTAGGGCGTGTAGTGGTAGAGAAAGGTTTGCTGAAAACAATGCCGATATCGACACGTGATTCTGCAACCGATGCTTCAATGTTATCTTGAGGCATTTCAAAAGTATGTAAATTAATTCCAGGGTATAAGCCATTAAAATTTTCTAGTAGTGAGCATGTCAAATAATCTGTTATTGGTGTCCATCCTAAGCGCAACGAACCACGACTTAAATTCTTAACATCGTGAATAGCACGAGCTCCTCCGTCTAGCTCGCCCCAAGCACGACGCGCATGTCGCAAATAAATTTCGCCTGCATTGGTTAATTGCACAGATCTTCCTGAACGATCTAATAGAGGTGACTGCAAAGACTCTTCAAGTTGTTTGATTTGCTGTGACAAAGTAGGTTGTGACACATGCAATGCTTCTGCAGCACGTGTGTAACTGCCGTATTCAGCTATCGCCACTAAGTATTGTAGTGATCTAGGAAAGATATCTCGCTGTTGCATAGCCAAATCCTATAGGTCTGATAAAAACAAAGTAATGGATTAATAACACGACAGGAATAGACTTGTCATCAAGTAATTTGTATACCCATAAAATTTATTTACAGGCTTTTATTAGCTTTATTTATAATAAAACTACACTCATTTAATGTGGGCAACAAATTTAAAAGAATTATAAATGTCAGAGGAGTAACTAGCTATGTCATCAGCGACACGCGACAGAGTGCTTGGGCACCTAAATTATGTTGGGATGCTGCAACCAGCTATTCACAAAGAAACTCATGCACCTGCACCAGATGAAATAACTAACGAACAGTATCGTGCTTACACACGACCAGCTCATGATGTTGGTGGTGAGCATGATGTACCCATACCGTGGGAAGAGAAAGAAGAAGAAGTTTGGGAACACAATACGTTTGTAACGTGTGAAGTGTTAGCGTGGCGTGGTGTATGGACTGCAGAAGAAAGAAGGCGGCGTCAAAATGTTGATGTAGGTCAAACGCAATATTTAGGATTGCCTTATTACGGGCGTTGGTTATTAACAGCAGCATTAATATTGGTCGACAAGCAATTTGTCAGTCTTACTGAACTACACGAAAAAATTGATGAGGTTAAGAAGCGCTATGAGTAAGCCACATTATGATTTAGAGCATCATGCAAAAAAAGCAACCGGCATCGGTGATCCACAATGTTTCAAAGGTGAAGCAGGCCCAGCAAAATTCAAAGTCGGTGATAAAGTTAAAGTACGAGATATCTCTGATCTTTTTTATACTCGTACGCCAATGTATACACGCGGCTTGGAAGCAACAGTGGTGCGTTTGGTGTATGAATCACCTCCGGCAGAAGATGAAGCTTGGGATAACACTGATAATGTTGAATGGATGTATAGCGTGCTTTTTAAGCAAAAAGATCTATGGCCTGAGTATTCCGATACCTTTTCTAACGATACCTTGGAAACAGAAATTCCAGAGCACGGCTTAGAGCCAGCTTAAAAAAGGTTCTGGCATTATTTACGAATAGATATAAAAGATAGAGAGAGAAGAGGAGAGGCACATGTCAAAAAATCATAAATCAGCCCCTATGGTAGATGAGGTTAGCGAGTTTGAAATTTTAGAACTTGCGGTTCGCGAACTTGCAATTGAAAAAGGATTGTTTACTCAAGAAGACCATAATGCATGGACAGATTACATGCATACCCTTAGCCCAGTTCCAGCTGCTCGTTTAGTGGCTAAAGCATGGTTGGATCCGGAGTACAAAAAATTGGCCATCGAAGATGGTCCTAAAGCGAGTCTTGAAGTGGGTATTGATTGGGTGAATCAGATGCCAACTAAATTTGGTACGCCAAGTGATTACTGTAATTTACGTGTAATGGCGGATACACCAACATTAAAACACGTTGTCGTTTGTACCTTATGTTCATGCTATCCGCGACCGATTCTAGGTCAGTCACCTGAGTGGTATCGCACACCGAATTATCGTCGACGTTTAGTTCGTTGGCCACGTCAAGTGCTAGCAGAATTTGGCTTGCAGTTACCTGAAGATGTTGAAGTGCGCGTTGTAGATTCCAATCAGAAGACACGCTACATCGTTATGCCTGAACGTCCTGAAGGAACAGAAGGTTGGACTGAAGATCAACTAACCGAAATCGTAACGCGGGATTGCTTAATAGGTACTGCATTACCTAAACCAGGTAAGACAGCGAACGATAAGCGCTATGTCCGCCCAGCTGTTAATCCATACGGACACTAAGCAAATTGGATATTAGGTTATAAGGAAATTAGGACTATGGTCGAAATTAATCCAGAAAAAATCGATCTTGATGAGGAAATGTCTAAAAGAAATTTAGACAAGTCATCTGTGCAATTGCTTGAAGAAGTTAAAGCCAAAGCGAATGGGAAATCGTGGCGTGATTTAAGTAAAAAGTGGGGAGTTGAAAACCCAGACCCGCCATGGAAGTCCACTCTTGAGGCAACCTGTGATGTGCTTTCTGAAGTGTCTTGTGCATTGCCTGGTGTTGAACGTCGTTGGGAAGAAGACGAACTTTGTGATGAGCACTATAAAGATGTTCCATTTCCAGAAAGACAATTGCTTGCCTTAGCTCACTCGATGATTCGTCGTGGATTGATTGATGAAGAAGATTTAAAACACCGTATGCAAGAGGTTGATAAACGTTTAAATATGGTGTGATTACAAGTTAAAAGAATTTTGCAATAAAATAATTATAAATGCGGAATTGAAAAAATATAATTAGGAAGGAGTTCTGTGAAAATATTTATGAAATCATCCTGGGGCAGCGATGACCCTACTCGAGCGGCAATGGTATTGGGTCATGGTCATGCATTAGCAAGTGCAGGTCATGAAGTGCGAATATTTCTACTTGGTGAAGCAGTGTGTCTTGCGCGTGAAGTGGTGCGTGAAAATCTAAAACCGGTTGGCTGGCCATCTGTTGCAGAGCAGTGGAAAAATGTATTGGAAGAGGGAGCACGCATCGAATTTTGTGGCGCATGTTCACGCGCACGAGGTATTACTGAAGATGATATGGCTAAGGCTGGTGGCCAACCTGGAAATCCAGATACTTTTGTAGAAGATACTGAGTGGTGTGACAAAGTTATTGCCGAATAAAAATTTATGAGTGATTGCAGAGGTTTTATTATTAGAAACTGCTCTTGTCAAAAGGAGCAATTAGTTGAGTAAACAAGAAATACTTCGAGGAACTATTAATTCGTTGCTTAGCACTGGATCAACTGATGGCTGTATTACATCAACGGATATTGATAAGGAAAATAAACATATGTCAGAACGCAACGGCGTAAGTATTAATCTTAAGGATGTTACGCATCGTTATAATTCAAAGTCTCCGCTGACATTTGAAAAGCTGGATATGCAATCAGAGCCAGGTGAATCGCTGGTAATTATTGGTCGCTCTGGCTGTGGAAAATCAACTTTACTTCATATTGTGGCTGGCCTGTTGGGTGGGTTTAACGGGACAGTCGAGGTTAACAACAAAGCGGTAAAAGAGGCATCATCTAAATGGATCATGATGTTTCAAGCACCTCATCTTTTTCCTTGGATGACTGTCGAGCAAAATGTTGGTACGGGCTTAAGGTTTGCAGGTTGGTCAAAAGACAAAATTGCTGATCGCGTAA
>JBOEHC010000146.1:0-6462 GCA_050633765.1 Gammaproteobacteria bacterium | reverse complement strand
GCATTATCCATCTTATCGTTTTGAATAATACCCCCTGACCACGAAGAGCCGGGACTTACAAGTTTAGGTAACGATTCTGTCAGAGCTGGATTTGGAATTATGTAGTTTGCTATGTCTTTTTTTCGTAAATATCCCCACCAATTTTCATATATTGAGATACTCACATTTAAGATTGTAGTATCTCTATCTCCTATGTTTACACATTCTACAAGAACCCTTCGATTGTCTGGATCAGGTTCTATGTCACCGTCACCATATGCGTCTTCTCTAATTGCGTGTGCGTTTGCAATTATGTAGCCTGGCATAGCTCTGACTCTTAATTTCGCTCCGCTTTTCCACCATTTAACAAACTCAAAGATTGCTACAAATGTAGCTACTGTTGCAGCGTAAATTGCTATTGTGTCGCCCATACTTATATTTCCTTAAGTTATTTTCATTAATAATTGAAAATAAAATATTTCACATTGAATGTGAGTAAAGTTGTTTGTAAATATAATCATATTAAACCTAAGGCCGACATCTTGATACTTTGAGTTAGACTAAGTTACCAAAAGCCATCACCACTTTTTTCTGAGAAAATTCGAGAGGTCATGATAATAGTAGAGAATCCGCGTTACCCCCCCCCGTACCCCCCTAGGTCGACCTCAGACCAACCAAAACCCAACCTAAATCCGTCAAAAGTCAGGCAAATCTCCCACCCTCTGTCCTAACTTGTTGTTTCCCTTAGCTAGAGCACTGCCTTGCCTGAGCTGTGCGCTTGTGAGTTTAAATTAATTTTTTTAAATGTCTGAGTGTGGGGGTGTATGCGCATATCTTTAAGTAGTTCGCATTCAATAAAATATTAATATGATGATTATTAGTAAATTAAGATTTTCCGTAATAGTGCTCATTACAAACCTATTGCACTTGAAAATACTTTCTCTAATCGGTTTTTAAAAACTTAAATGGTCAAATGGAGGTAGAACAACACATATCTAGTGACACAATTGAGGTAATGGTAATGGCAGGGCGACCTAAATATGGATTCAAGAATGTCGATGGGAAACTTGTTAAAGTCAAAGAAGAGCAAGACGTAATAAATTTGATGATTGAGATGAAGGCCAATCATGCAACATATGCGGAAATTGCTTCTGATTTGAATAACAAAAAAATCGAGACACCTAGTAAAAAAGCTGAATGGTCTAAGCGTAGTGTTGAAAGCTTGCTAAGCAATTATAAAGTTGAAATTGCGGAGAAAGAACAAGAAGAACTAAATGCTATGTTTAATATTGAAGATTCATCAAATGATAGTAATGAATTATCAGGAGAATCGAAAAGTACTTTACCTTTTGATGATGCAGAAAGATGCGGTTCAGTTTATGAGGAGAGTTGGGTAAAAGCACTTCCCGATGGCGGATATATTCTAGAGGATATTGTTCATAAGCATGATGTTGATACGGACGTACATGACCTTAAACATATGCCAAGCTACATAAGTGAGGAAAAAGCTGAAGAATTAATTGAGCAATATAAGAAAGAAAAATCAGAATTAGATGCAATGATTAAAAGATACAAAGAGCGAAAGAAAAGAGAGCCATATGTTTTTGATCGTGGGCATATTCCATTCCAACACTCTAATGGTATAAGTCAAACAGCAAAAGAAAGAGTACAGCCTACAAGAGATGTTATGGAAAGCTGGGTAGATATGATTAACCAACCTAAAAAAGCATTACCAGCCACAACAAAGCGAAAAGTTAGACAGATAGGCCGCATCCTATGTGACAAGCTAGTTGAACAAACACAATGGCATCTCCATCTAGCTCAAGAAGTTGAGAGACTACACAGTAAAATATATTCTTTGGAACAGGAGCTAGCTAAAAACCAAGGCTAATGCAATAAACAGTGAGTTAAAAGAAACACGTAAATTAAAATAATTCACACTGATTCAATAACTTGGAATTTCCGTGCTACCTGTATCTATAGTAGAGAAACAAATATATAGATGATCAAAAATATATTTACTTAAGTCTAACCAAAGATATCTATGGTCACCATAGATATAACCACATAAATACATACATCAATTAATATTAAATTGATTTGTGTGTCTCTATTATAAGACTGACCTTGGTCTACCTTAGGTCAAGCTTAAAGTTAACCTAATATAAACTATAGATAGTCCTTTCTTCTGGTCTTAAGACTTACGTCTTTCTTAGATTTCTCGAGGTTACCTTTGGTTATACCTCTTTGTGTCATTAAATTTCGATGAATTAATTATTGTCCTTACGTCTAAAAATGTAATAAAGACCTTAGACCACTAGCTTCTTTAAACTTTATCACTATGGAAAAATTAAAAACTTATGCGTAACCATAGATTTAATCCTGATGCTTATGCAGAACGTATTCGTAAAAACGAGATATGGGATTGCAATGTAGATGAGTGTGAAAAGAAACGTTATCGATTAGCAAGTTATTGCCGTGCACATGAAGCACGTTACTACAGACATGGACACGCAAAAATGTATCAAATTAGAAAGAAAGAATTTAATTATGAGAGAGAATTGGTAAAAAAAATAATTCATCAAAATAGAGAGTCAGTTGCGGTGCAAGCAGCTATTAAGGTGCTTAGATCATTGCTTGAGCATGCTGGAGGTGCACCCTTTGCAGGTAATTTAATAAAGCATGAATCATCAGCCACACGTAAACATGCAAATCGTCTTCTTTATGATGCTGAACTTATAAATATATTAATAGAGATTTGTGCGATGCGCCTCTACATACACCGAGGTCAACTTAAGGTGTCCTCAAAGATTCCCCCTCAACAACTAAAGATTGAACAAATAGCAATTGGTACAGCAGCACTGTATACAGTTCGTCTTGGAAAAGTTCGATCACCCAGCGGTACAGTTAGAGCTCGCTTTGGATTTCTAATTCAAATAAGGCTAGGTAACTTCGTCGCTAATGTTGTAACTACTGCTCTTAAGCATTTAGCAAAACAAGAGCAGATTAAGACTGCTATGCAGTCACCACTAGAACTTCCTACTAACTAATCCAAAGCATACCCGCGGTCGACCTCGTGTTAACTGTGAGGTTTTTGTGCACGAGGAGTAATTATACAAATGAAATGAACCTTCAACGGCTATACCGGCTTCGAGATGCCCCTAATTATTTGGGGATGAATAAAAACTTATTCAATACTGAAGTACGCCCTTTTTTAACCGAAATCCCTATTGGAGAACAAGGGATTGCCTTCGACAGACTTGAACTTGACCATTGGGTAGACCAATATATAAAACGTTGCGATCGACCTAATGGTTACTTAACAGGAGAACCATTATGGGACGACAAAGGAAAATGCCAGGTCTACGAAAACGTGGAGAAGTCTGGCAAATTGATAAACGCATCAGAGGGTATGGAACGCTTCGAGAATCTTGCAAAACAGGTGATCTCAAAGAGGCAGAAAAATACCTAAGAGTTCGACTTGACGAGATCGAACATCAAATGAAATACGGCATAAGACCCGTTAGAACATTTGCTGATGCTGCGTGCAAGTTCATAGAGACGAACGAAAATAAAAGTTTGAATCGTGACGTGAGTGCGTTAAAAAATGTGATGCCATTTATTGGTAATTTACCAATTGACAGTATTCACAATGGAACCTTAGAGCCATATGTGCAACATCGTCGCGAGCTTGGAATGAAAAGCTCAACTGTTGGTAGGGAACTAGGGTTAGTGATAAGGATATTAACTTTATCTGCACGGCTTTGGAGAGATGATTGTGGTCGACCGTGGTTAGACACGGTGCCAATGATCATTAAACCAAATTGGAATGATAAGCGTGAGCCGTACGCTTTAAGTTGGGAAGAACAAAGAAAGCTTTTTAAGGAGCTGCCTGACCATCTTCATCGTATGGCATTGTTTAAAGTTAATTGTGGGCCACGAGAACATGAGGTATGTGGTTTGCGATGGGACTGGGAAGTCTCGATACCGGAGCTAAATACAAGCGTCTTCATTGTTCCAGGTAAACCAATTCCAGGTACAAACTGGACTGGAACCAAAAACAAAGAAGATCGAGTAATAGTGTTAAACCGGATAGCTAGATCTGTAATTGATGAGGTAAGAGGGTGTCATCCTACGTATGTTTTTACATACAAAGGTGCTCGAATTGCTCGAATAAATAACTCTGCATGGAGAAAAGCTCGAAAGCGAGCCAATCTTCCAGTTAGAGTTCATGACCTTCGGCATACATTCGGTAGACGCTTACGAGCCGCAGGAGTGCCAAATGAAACCAGAAAAGATTTGTTTGGGCATACTTCGGGAGACATTACTAGTCATTACAGTAAAGCTGAAATAAAGGAACTGATTGATGCGGTCGAATTGATAGTGGAAAGTAAGTCCGTCAAATGTCCGTCAATCACTTTACTTAAACAAGCTGCTAGCTAATTAGTATTGATAAGTAATTGTATAACTTAGTTTAATTCGAAACGGGTAATAGCCCAACATAGTAGAGTAGGTTCTTCATAATGCTGGGGTCGGTGGTTCAAGTCCACCCATAGCCACCACTTTCATTTTTAAGTAATTGTTTTTATTGAAACGCACTGGGCGACTACAACAAACATTTACAAAAAAATTTCAAACAAAGCACAACTGAGCACTACAAGTCCGGCAAAAGTCAGGCAAAAGTTAACGTAACTTATAATGTCTGCTTACGACCCAAAGCGGACATCAAGCGAATAGATAATTTGTAATCTAGTCCCAGCCTAGCTAATAAACTATATCGATTTTATGTAAATACAAAAGTAAGCCATTAGAGCTCTTATTTTTTAATTGACAATATACTGTCATAATGGTTATATATACACAATGACTAAACGAACTCAAGAAGGTGAGCTTTTAACAGGTTTGATTCTCGAGACATTTCGATTGAACGGCTCGTTACTTGATGCTGGAAATCAAATAACAAAGCCCTATGGGCTAACGAGTGCGAGATGGCAGGTGATGGGTGCGATAGATTTAGAAGGTCGATCCATAACGGTATCTCAGATCGCACGCCGGATGGGACTTACTCGACAAGCTGTACAACGAATTGTTAATGATCTTGTAAAGCTAGGCATGATCGAGGTTAAGCCTAATGTAGATCACAAGCGCGCTTCACTTGTTTCAATTAGTAAATCTGGTGCTGTAGCCATGGACAAAATAAATAAAGCCCAAATTGCATGGGTCAATCAATTGTCAGATGGATTAAGTGAACGGCAGCTTAATCAAGCACTACGGTTATTAGAACGCGTTAAAACACGATGCGATGAATTACCCATAAATAATAAAAAGGAAAAATAACAATGCTTGAAATTAAAGAAATGAACGAACATGTTGGTATTGGGCAACAAATACAAACTAATGATGATGGCTCAGTTGTATTAATCAATGTCTTTACTATTGATCCGGCAGATGAAGATGCACTTCTCACTGCATGGAGTAATGATGCTGAATTCATGAGAGCCCAACCAGGATACATTTCAACGCAAATGCACAAAGGTATCGCTGGGAGTTCAACATATATAAATTATGCCATTTGGGAAAATGTTGAAAGCTTTCGAAATGCTTTTTCAAATCCTGAATTTCAAAAACTACTCTCTGAGTACCCTGCTAGTGCCATTGCATCACCACATTTGTTCAAGAAACTTGCCGTGCCAAGATATTGTGTTGCTTAACATGGAGTAATAATATGAAAAGAACAGTTCATTTAATTGCTGCTATTTTAGCAACCTTGTGCATTGCTACATTCTTTACAACAACAATCATAGTTGAATTGTTTGGCTCTCCCGAATCAATTGCAACAGTGAAAAGCCTTATTGTCACGCCTGGTTTATTCATTTTAATTCCTGCCATTGCAATAACTGGAGGAAGTGGGTTTTCACTTTTCAAAGGTAAAAAAGGAGGACTAGCAGAAAACAAAAAGAAGCGTATGCCCTTTATAGGTTTGAATGGATTACTAATTTTATTGCCCTGCGCCATCTTCTTAGATCAATGGGCTTCTGTAGGTGCTTTTTACTCTAAATTTTATGTGGTGCAAGGATTAGAATTACTCGCGGGTGCAGTAAACTTAAGGCTAATGGGAAAGAACATGCGAGATGGTCTAAAAATGACAGGTAAGCTTCGAAGTTAAAAATGTCCGCTATTGGCCGAAAGCGGACATAAAGAAGTAAAAATTTAGGGGAAGCCAGGTTGGAATCACAAAATAAACATAGTTTAATGACTGCTTANNCCGCTATTGGCCGAAAGCGGACTTTCAGCAAGTAAGCAATCCTGCTTCATCATTACTATTGTGCGGGTTTAATACTTGCCACTTAGCATTCACGTATATTTACTATATTTCATACGTAGTTCTACGCGTATGAATAAGAATAAAATTCAATTTTTCACGCATATTATCCACTGAATTCCAATTATTTTGCGTTAGCAGGTATACAATATATTCAGACG
>JBOEHC010000145.1:0-17074 GCA_050633765.1 Gammaproteobacteria bacterium | reverse complement strand
CTGCTTCATCAAGTACCAGAGTTTTTAATGCATTAAGTTTTAAACTACCTTTTTGTAGATGTTTTAATAAACGTCCAGGGGTGCCAACAACAATGTGTGGGTTGCGTTGCAATGAGGCGAATTGCGGGCCTAATGGTTTACCCCCGCATAAGGTTAAAATATTGGTGTTTGGGATTGCGCGAGCTAGACGGCGTAGTTCTTTGCTTACTTGATCAGCCAGTTCCCGGGTTGGACATAATATCAATGCCTGGGTGTTGTAATATTGTGGGTCAAAACTATTCAGAATGCCGATTGCAAAGGCAGCTGTTTTACCACTACCCGTTTTTGCTTGAGCTAATACATCTTTACCTGCCAAAATATGCGGCAGGCTTTGCGCTTGGATAGGCGTCATGGTTCGATATTTTAAAGATTCAATATTCTTAAGTAATTCAGAACATAACGGCAGGGATGAGAAAGAATTTGTATTCACAGGTGCTTAGATTATTTTATCGGAAATTTTGACGGTTTTAGCTGAGTATCAACGTCTGATTTATTAATGTGTAAGTTAGTGTAGCTCCAACTGCATTAAAAATATATTTGCATAATTACAGCTATCTTATAGGTAATTAGCCTTTTTATAGATAAATTTCTAGCTGAGTTGTTTAGGGTAAAGTTTCATATTTATCTAATTAGATCGATATTAGCCTCAATGGTTGTATATTTTGTATAAATATACTCTGTTATATTTCGCGACCTTTCTTGAAGTTAACTCCCAATAGGTAATTCATGTTTCAGCTTGGTTGCGCTAGTCGCGCATGTTTTCAAAATGAGCTTTTGTCTGGTCTGACCGTTGCGTTAGCACTAGTACCAGAAGCCGTAGCCTTTGCATTTGTTGCGGGTGTAGATCCTTTGGTGGGTCTCTATGCAGCCTTTATGGTCGGTTTATTAGCCGCAATTTTTGGTGGTCGACCTGGAATGATTTCAGGTGCCACAGGCGCAATGGCTGTGGTTATGGTCGCTTTAGTGGCAGAACACGGGGTGGAATATTTATTCGCTGCGGTAGTGCTTACGGGGATGTTTCAAATGTTAGCGGGTGTATGTCGCTTAGGGAAATTTATCCGTATTGTGCCGCATCCGGTTATGTTGGGTTTTGTGAATGGCTTAGCAATCGTCATATTCCTTGCTCAACTACAACATTTTCAGACCACTTCTCCTGAAGGTGTGAAGCAATGGTTGAGTGGAGATGCATTAGTTATTTTTGCTTTTCTCATCGTGTTGACAATGGCTATTATTCATTTGTTACCAAAATTAACCGGTAGTTTCCCAGCAGCTTTGGCTGCAATTATTGTGGTTAGCTTATTGGTGATAGGTTTAGATTTAGAAACTGCAACGGTAGGTGATCTAGCGAGTATCGAAGGAAGTTTTCCTGTATTTCATTTTCCTGCTGTACCTTTTACTTTGGAAACATTAATTATAATTCTACCTTATGCCTTTATATTAGCGGCGATTGGGTTAATTGAATCACTGCTAACACTCAGTCTTATTGATGAAGTAACGGGTACACGTGGACGTGGGAATCGCGAATGTTTTGGTCAAGGTATAGCAAATACCGTCACAGGTTTTTTCGGTGGTATGGGGGGCTGTGCAATGATCGGACAGAGCATGATCAATGTTAACTCTGGTGGTCGTCAACGTTTATCGGGTATAGCGGCTGCCATTTTCTTGCTCATATTTATTTTATTCGCCTCTCCTTTGATTGAACGCATACCGATGGCGGCATTGGTGGGAGTTATGTTTATCGTTGTGTTTGCAACGTTTGAATGGTCAAGTTTACGCATCATAGGAAAAATTCCTGCAACAGATGCATTTGTTCTTGTGTTAGTTTCTGCAGTTACTGTATTTACAGATCTAGCTGTAGCGGTAGTAGTAGGCGTGATCGTCTCAGCGTTAGCATTTGCATGGGAAAATGCTAAACATATAAATATTAAAAGTTATGATGATGAAAAAGGTTCACGAGTACATGAACTTAATGGACCATTGTTTTTTGGTTCGGTAAAAAACTTTTTAGAAATGTTTGATCCAGATGAAGACCCAGATGATGTGGTGATCGAATTTCAAAATTCGCGCGTTGCTGATCATTCGGCAATTGAAGCCATAGACACATTAGCAGAGCGGTATATCAAGGCGGGCAAAACGTTACATTTGCGACACCTTAGTAATGAATGCCGTCAATTGCTCAAAAAAGCGGGAAATCTTGTTGAGGTGAATGTATTAGAAGACCCTCAATACCATGTGGCAGATGATCAAATAGCCTAAGTTTATCCATGCTACGGTGGTAGAGAAGCCATCTCATAATGAATAGTTTTGTACTTTACTAATGAATTTAGACGGTATTTAAGTCTGTGAGCACTATCCGTAATAGAGTTTTGTGCAGTTTCGCTCGACGTTTTAGCTACAAAACTTTATAGTACGCAGCGTTTTAAACGCTTGTTCATATACTCCTGCAGGAATACTTCATTGATTACTACCGCAAATATCACCATGCAATTTGGCGCAAAGCCATTATTTGAAAATATCTCGGCAAAATTTGGAGATGGTAATCGCTATGGTTTAATTGGAGCGAATGGCTGCGGTAAGTCTACTTTCATGAAGATTTTAGATGGTAGTCAAACGCCTACATCAGGCAATGTTTCAATTACCCCAAATGAACGTCTAGGCAAGCTAAATCAAGACCAGTTTGCTTTCGAAGAATTCTCAGTAATTGATACCGTTATTATGGGTCATCAACAGTTATGGGAAATTAAACAAGAGCGCGAGCGCATATATTCTTTGCCAGAAATGTCCGAAGAAGACGGCATGAAGGTGGCAGAGTTAGAAATTCAATTTGCTGAGCTGGATGGTTATAGCGCAGAAAGCCGTGCGGGTGACTTGCTACTCAGTGCAGGAATAGATCTAGAATTTCACAATGGATTAATGAGTGAAGTAGCCCCCGGTTGGAAGCTGCGAGTGCTATTAGTCCAAGCGTTATTTTCAGATCCAGATATTTTGCTGCTCGATGAGCCTACTAACAACTTAGATATCAATACGATTCGTTGGCTAGAAAATATTCTCAACGAACGCAAAAGCACAATGATAATTGTGTCACACGACAGGCATTTCTTAAATGCCGTTTGTACACATATGGCCGATATGGATTTTGGTGAGTTACGTGTATATCCAGGAAACTATGATGACTTCATGATTGCATCTACTGCAGTGCGTGAACGCATGCAGTCAGAAAATGCTAAGAAGAAGGCACAAATTGCAGATTTACAGCAGTTTGTAAGTCGATTCTCTGCTAATGCATCCAAAGCGCGTCAAGCCACTTCACGCGCAAAGCAAATTGAAAAAATTCAACTTGAAGACATTAAACCTTCAAGCCGACGTAGCCCATTTATTCGGTTTAACCAAGAGAAGAAGATCCACCGCAATGCGTTGACCATAGAGAGTCTTGCGCATGGCTTTGATGATGAACAACTATTCAGTGGTGGAGAGATGATTATAGAAGCCGGTACACGCTTAGCAGTGATCGGAGAAAATGGTGTGGGAAAATCAACTTTCCTACGTTGCTTAATGAGTGAGCTTAAGCCTAATCAAGGCATGATTAAATGGTCAGAAAACGCCAGCTTAGGGTACTGTCCGCAAGATACGAGTAATGAGTTTGACGGCAATATGAATTTATTCGATTGGATGACTCAGTGGAGGAAGCCGCACCATGATGACGAAGCTGTGCGTGCAACGTTAGGACGCTTGTTGTTCTCATCTGAAGATTTCAAGAAACAAGCGGGTGTTTGTTCCGGTGGTGAAAAGAATCGCCTGTTATTTGGAAAACTGATGCTGTCGGATGCCAATATATTAGTATTGGATGAGCCAACTAATCACTTGGATATGGAGAGTATTGAGTCATTAAACCTCGCACTAGAGCATTACGAGGGTACTTTGATATTTGTAAGTCATGATCGTGAATTTGTTTCATCATTAGCAAATAGCATTGTAGAAATAAAAGATCAGCAGCTAAATCTATTCCATGGCAGCTATGAAGAATATCTTGCAAGCCAACTCCAAGCAGAGCAGGCGGTTAATAGCTAAAAAAGAGGCTCGTTACTCCTATAAGCCTGCATAAAATTCTTTATGTAATTTACGCGCCTGCATTGGCCACTTATCACGTTTTACACGGCCTTTATATGTCTTAAGTTTGCTATCGATTAATTGAATATCTTCGGCAGTTAAATGGGCGATTTGTTCATAGTGATAAATACCTAATCGATGTAGTTTGCGTTCAAGTGTTGGTCCTACACCATTTATAAGCTGCAAGTCGTCTAGTTCACCAGCAGGACGTTTCATTCCTAAAGGTTTCATCTTTGGCTTACGTGAGCGCGAGGGTTTACGTTTTTCTATAGGTTTCTTGAGTGCAGAATTCTTTGGTGCGCGTTGTAAGGTGCGCGCTTGTTTAATCCAATCATCCCGATCAATACGGCCTTTGAAGTTCAGCATATCGTCAACTGCTGCAACATCTTTACGGCTAAAACCGGCTATTTGTTCAAAATAGAAAATTCCACATTTATGTAGTGTCTTCTCTAAAGCAACGCCAATTCCAGAAATGAGTTGTAAGTCGTCAGGTTTACGAATTGGCTTTTTTAAGCCAAAAGATTTAATTTTACGTTTTGTGGGCTTTTGAGCTGATTTGCCATTTACTTCATTGGGCTTAACGTTGTTATTTTGTTTAGATTTAGTGCTAACGCTGCCTGTGCCATTTGGCTTATGAGTCCCATTGCCATTTAATTTAGAGGCGCCATTAAGGTGGATGACATTGCCATTAGTCGTGCCGTTTGCCTTCCCATTCCCATTAGCTGCTTTGCCGTTATAGTGACCATTGCCATTGCCATTGCCATTTTGGGCGATAGCGCC
Organism: Gammaproteobacteria bacterium; assembly: GCA_050633765.1. Classification (GTDB taxonomy): domain Bacteria; phylum Pseudomonadota; class Gammaproteobacteria; order UBA4575; family UBA4575; genus JABDMD01. The sequence goes on along the minus strand of JBOEHC010000145.1, from coordinate 12,148 downwards.
ATTCGCAGGCTTTAAAATTGCTTTTTGTGCATCTTTAATAAACACCTCTAGTTCACGAATATGTGCATCACGTGCAGCAATAGTACTTTTCAGCGCAGGGATTCGTTGCTGCAATGTATAGACCTGTTCCTTTAGTTTACTTGCTTGCGAATCGCGTATATCTAGTTTGTCTCGTAGAGGTGGAAACTCTTTGGCTAAGCGACTGATTTCGCCTTCCAGTGCAGAGATACTCGAATCACGTTGTTTTAGCGAACTTTCTAAAGCAGGAATGCGTTCACGTAAGGAACTAACCTCATTATTTAATGCAGGTATATGTTTTTTTGCCTCAACTAAATCTGTTTGAGTTTCTTGATATTGTTGAGTAACTTCTTCTAAAGAATTTTTCAAAGTAATAATTTTTACATCACGCGCTTCTAATTCACTATCGTCAACTGTATTTTTATCGCGTGAGTCTAATTCAGTCTGAACAATTTTTAACATTTCATTGTTGTCATTCAATTCATTTTGTAAATTTGCGTAAGAGACGATTTGATTTTCGAATTCTTTATCACGTTTGAGTAATTGTGTACGTAAGAGCTCTAATTCCTTATTTAGTGATGCAGTATGTTTTTTGTTGTCGTCTAATTGGGTTTGTAATTCAATAAGTTCTTCATTTTTATTTCTTAATTCCAGACCATTATTGTTATAGCGCTGAGTGGCTTGTCCAAGTAAAGTTTTAAGTTCGCCAACTTCTTCTGGATTATTTTGCAAGGCTACTAGCTCTTGTTTGCTTTTATCGAGTTCTTTGCTAATGATGTGGCAACGTGCTGTAGTGAGTCCGAGTTGGGTTTTTATTTCTTCAATATCACTATCAGATTCATTGCTTATACTGGTAGTCGCTTCTAGCTTTGTTGCTAACTCATTTCGCTCATCATTAAGTGTACTGATGTGTGAAATTCTATCTTTAAGTGTTAACTCAACTTCGTTGAAATCTTTTGCTAACGTTTGATATTCATTGTCTAACTTTAGCAAGCGTGTTTGCCACTTTGTTTCAAGTGACGCCATTTGGTTCTTTAAGCGACCCCAAATTAGCCATCCAATGCCTACACCCAACACAAGTGTTGCGAAAAGTGTAAGTACGAAATTGGATATCAAATAAGTCATTTTTATTCTCTCCAGCGATTTATTTTTATAAGGTAAAAAGCAATCTGAAATTTATTGTCTTTGTCTATTGTGAAAATTTTAAACTATGTATTTTCGCAATAGTTTTACGACAATCTTTTGACAATTTTATTACATTAAACAAAATAGGGGTACCGTTATTAAGGGAATAAAAGACAAAATTATTTACAACCAAAAAAGTTAATGTATTAGATGAAGTTAATACTGTAAGTGAATTCATTTAAATTCTGATTACATATATTTTTCGTAATCAGCGCTAGAAATGAACACTTATTCATAATTTATCTGCGTAGAAGCAATGTCTTGGTTATAAATTAATCGATTATTAATAAATGCAAGCGGAAATGAGTAGGTTTTTGTAATAGAACTACTGCGCTTCGTTACCCAGCATCCTACTTGCTTAAGCTAGCTGTAATAAATCCCAAGTTATTTCTGTCATATATAGGCACAATGCGAATGTATATATTTTCAAATCTTATAATTAAAACAACGTAAACCAAATATGGAATATGCGCTTATTGCAGTAGTAGTCATCATTGCTGCGCTGTCGGTTCTATGTACACCTATTGCTAAAACGGTAAATACATTTTATTCCGGCTCTTCGCCACAGGGTAAGGCACCTAACTTATTTACCTTAACGTTCTCTCAAGTCACTACTTGGATATTTGCGCGTTCATTAATGAACGCTGCGATACTAGGATATTTTTACGGTTTGTGGGGAACATTGGCTTACGCACTCTACTACTTGTCATTTTTAACCGGCGGGAAAATAGTTGATGAATTACGTTTTCAACAAGGATTTTCAAGTGTGCAAGAATTTTTACAAGCTCGCTTTGGCCGTGCTGGCGTATCCTGTTACAACATTGTAATTGTCATACGATTAGTCAGCGAGGTGTTTGCTAATTTACTTGTCATTGGGATGTTGTTTGGAATAGCTGGGTCTAATGCCTATGTGCTCGCCATCATTGCTTTTTCAGCCGTTACACTTTTGTACTCAGTAGTAGGTGGCTTGCATGCATCATTGAAAACAGATGTATTGCAAATGAGTATCTTTGTGTTTGTATTGCTAATGCTACTTTCAATTGTGTTAAGTAGTGGACAGTTTTCTATTGCAGACTTAACTTTTAAAGAATTTCAAATTGATCAGCCAGGACCTATTCTAATGGCAGTAGCGTTGCTACAAATTTGGAGTTATCCCATGCATGACCCGGTGATGATGGATCGTGGTTTTCTAGCAGATAGACAAACAACTCGCAAAAGTTTCTTTCACGCAGCATGGATTAGCATAATTTGTGTTATTGCTTTTGGGTTTTTGGGCGTCTGGGCTGGGGCACATGCAAGTGAAGGTGAAGCGATGAATACTGTTTTAATGCGCTTATTAGGTGAATGGCCGATGTTATTATTTAGTACAACATTAGTCGTTTCTGCTATGTCGACGCTTGATAGCACCTTATCTAGTTCAGCAAAATTAGTCGCTATCGATATGCGGCTAGTAGGCGCTAGTGTCAGGAATGGTCGTTTGATAATGCTGATTTTTATGCTGTTTGGCTTATTGTGCGTATTTTATGGTAATCAAGATCTTTTCAGCGCTGTAGCAGTAAGTGGAACAGTATCGTTATTTTTGGCTCCAGTAGTGTTCTTCTCAATATTTGGTAAGCAAAAATATATCCCAAGCTGGAGTTACTTAATCGCTTTTGTGGTGGCCATTTCAGGTGCAACGTTATACTTTTTAGAATCTTCGGGTCATACTCAGTGGCTTGGGGAAGTGCATAAATACACTAAGTTACTCTTAATATCGATAATAATATTAGTAGTGGGTTGTGTAGCCTTTCTGATAGGGAAAATACAAACTTCCTACATTTCGAAATTAAATTAAGTAATCACTATTCTTAAAATTAGGTTTGCATGAAACATTTTACGATTAACGCATCGTTTAATTTCTATCGAGCTTCACTAATATATATTTGTTTTTTAGGCTTAGCCGCTTGTGATGGCATCAACTTTTCAGAAACCTATGAAGGAAAAGTGGTGAAAGTGCTCGATGGTGATTCGATAAATATCATTCAACAAGGTGAAGAAGTGCGTATTCGATTAGCAGAAATTGATGCACCTGAACACGGGCAGCCATTCTGGAAACAATCTAGAAAAGCCCTAGCAGATTTTGTGGCAAATAAGAACGTTTCGGTAGAAGAATTTGATCGTGATCAATATGGGCGAATAGTAGGGCATGTTTATATAAATGATGTATGGGTAAATGGCGAACTTGTGCAAAAAGGTTATGCCTATGTGTATTCGCGTTATGCAGTTTCCAAAAAACTATATGAATATGAAGCACAAGCCGAGAAAAATAAATCAGGTATATGGAAATTACCAAATACTGAAAGAATTAAGCCTTGGGAGTGGCGCAAACGAAATAAATAGTAAATTTTATAAAATTAAAAAATTAATATTATTAAGAAAAATAGCAATGCAACGCCATAAAAAGCCATGAATCCCCAATAGTCAGTGGGTTCAGTGCTACGGTGTTTTTTTACTGCCCATGATTCCATTTCTGTCACACTGGCTAAAAGCCCTTTGCTGCAGCCTTTTACCCAAACAGCTTGAGAGAGCCAGCCTTCAATTAATAAGAAACCCGTTATTAGGGCACCTACCAAGTAGAGTAATGTTTGTAAAAGAATTAGCATAACAACCTCTGTCATTAGTATGAAGCAAAATCTAACAAAGTGCTTAGTGTAGAGAATTTAATTGATTGCTAACGAGAGTGCTTGTGTAAATTGTATTGTTTAATCGATAAAAAGCAGGTTTAGAGGCCGCTCATTTGTCTGACCAGACTGCAAATTCATTGCCATTCGGGTCGGCGAAATGAAAGCGTCTGCCACCGGGGAAAGAAAAAATTTCTTGTATAATGCTTCCACCCGCATGTTCAATTTTTGTCTGTGTTTCTTCGAGGGTATTACTATAGAAAACGATTAGTGCAGCTCCATTTTGGGTTGAACTGAATTGATCTGAAGTAAAAAATCCACCATCTAGGCCTTGATTTTCAAAAGCAGTGTAATCTGGGCCATAGTCAGTAAAGCTCCAATCAAACGCGGCGGTAAAAAACTTCTTGGTGGCATTGATATCTTTAGCGGGGAGCTCCAGGTAATTAATTTTTTCATGATTGTTCATAAGGCTTCTCTATATTTGGCTGCTAGTGAATCGGTATGTGATTTATGCCAAATCATGAATGTTTATGTAATAAAATAAATAAATACTCTGTCATTTATAGATCAACAATACACCTATAGTTTAATAAGGGGCAAGCATGGCACATTCATTTGATATTGAGGGTAAAATTGCATTAGTGACTGGCGCTAACCGAGGTATAGGCAAAGTCATTGTTGATACCTTATTGGACAAGGCTGGTGCGAAGAAAGTATATGCAGCAGTAAGAAATATAGAATCTGTAAGCGCTTTGAAAGATCAATACAGTGATCGTGTTGAAGCTATTCAAATCGATCTAGAAAACCCAAAAACGATCCAGCAAGCTGCACAGCATGCGTCGGATGTGGAAATTGTAGTAAACAATGCTGGTGTACTTAAAACTTCAACACCGCTGGACGAAAATGCACTTGATAGTATGGCATACGAAATGGAAATAAATGTATCAGGCTTAGTCAGAATGGCGCAGGCCTTTGCGCCAATTTTAAAAGCGAATGGCGGCGGGGCATTTATACAACTTAACTCACTAGCATCGATAAAAAGTTTTGCCCCCTTTGCAACCTATTGCGCGTCTAAATCTGCAGCCTATTCTATTACTCAAGCTTTACGTGACTTATTGGCCGAGCAAGGTACTACAGTTGTGAGTGTTCATCCGGGGCCTATTGCTACAGATATGGCAATCGACGCAGGTATAGGTGAAATTGCAGAACCTGCTAGTTTGGTTGCAGATAGTATTCTTGTTGCACTTAAGGCAGGTGACTTCCACGCCTTCCCAGACAGTATGGCAAAGCAATTTGAAAGCCAATACCAAGGTTTTGCCGAAAATATTGTAAATGCAAATTTGTTAGGTTAATTATGTTTTAAATAGTAGGCGAAAAGAGTGTAATACTCTTTTCGCTTTTTTTATTTGATGCTAAAAACACTTGTTCTTCAATCACATCGGCAACCATTGCCTGTTACATGGTTGCAGGCATGTATAGATTCCGTTAATAGCTGGGCTAAGTTTCATAATTATGATTATAAGTTTATAGATGATGAGTTATTTAATTATGTGTCGGATGCAGTATTAGAAAAGACTAAACATCAACGAGTGATCGCAACAGATCTTGCACGTTTAAAAGCCATACAACAATATTTATCTGTAGGCTACAAAACAGTTGTTTGGTGTGATGCTGATTTTTTAATTTTTGCGCCAAATAAATTTCATCTTCCTGATGAAAAATATGCAGTAGGCCGTGAAGTCTGGGTGCAAAAATCAGATAAGAATGCAAATAAACTCACTGTGTATAGCAAAGTGCATAATGCATTCATGATGTTCAAAAAAGGTAATTCATTTCTAGACTTTTACACTGATTCGGCAGAACAGTTGCTAATAAATAATACCGGTAGCATGCCTCCACAGTATATTGGTCCAAAGCTACTTACTGCCATTCATAATATTGTGCAATGTCCCGTACTAGAAAGCGCAGGAATGCTAAGTCCGTTGGTTATAAAAGATATTGCGAATGGCGGCGGCAAAGCCTTAGAGCTATTCCAGCATAGATCTCCGGAGCAGGTAGCTGCGGTAAATCTATGCAGTTCTTTATATGATAAGGGTGAGGTAAGCGTCAAAAATATAGATCAATGTATTAATAATCTATTGAATTAATCTACTTTTATGAGGGATCTTATTTAATTTCTTCTCGATCAGAAATAGGAACAATTTTTCTCGCTTCATGAAACAATTTTTCTAACTCACGAATTCGACTTTCTTGTGTAGTTAGCTCATTGCGTAAAGGAGACACTTGTTCTTTTGCTTGCTTAAGAACATTTTCAAGTGAGGTAATTTTGTTATCACGTAATGTTAATGAGGTTGCGTACGCATCTATCTTTTCTTGACGGGAATCTAGCTCTTCGTCTAGATTGGATATCTTCTCATCGCGCTGATGAATACTTTGCTCCAAGCTTGGTATTTGTTTATTAGCTTCTTCTACTTTCCCTTGTAAAGTATTTACAACAATGCGCGCTTCATTAATTTCTGTTTCTAATGACTGAACACGAGCACGTTCCACATCAATAATTTCATTAAGTTCTGAAATTTTATTTTCATCGTCAACTAGGTTTGATCGGAGTTCCTCTATTTCAGCGAGAGCTAAATTTTGTGCTTCAACTTTAGCTTCATATAATTGCAATGCTTTTTTATCGCTTGCAATTTTTTTTGTAAGAGTTGTTTCTCGTTCATTGCGCTGTTCTATCTCACCTGTAAGTTTGTAGATCTTGTTATCAGAGTGGTCTAGAGCTTCTTTCAGTGCTTGAATTTCAGAACTGCTACGAGCGTATTCTTCTTGCTTAGAACTATACGATGCAATCTGACTGTCAAGTTCCTCAATTCGAGTTGTTAAATGAATACGTTGATCATCGAGAGCTTTTGTTAACACCTGGTTATCACCATCGGCTTGGTTAAGTTGAGCTCTTAATTCTTGAATATCTATGATTTTAGATTTTAGTGTAGAGATAGTTTCATTTAACTTTTCAACTTCACTGTCACGTCCCCGCAATTTTTTATTTAGGACTCTATTATCTTCATCCGCATGTTCAAGTTGAATTTTTAATGGTTCTAAATTTGCAATGCTTTCACGCAGCAAGACAATATCATTACTTAGATCCTGAATTTTAGTATCGCGTTCATCTAAAGTAGCATTTAGAAGACCATTACGTTCTGTTGCTTTACCAAGTAGAGTTTTTAGTTCTGTAATTTCGGATGGTCTGTCTTTAATATCATCGATGATTTTGGCTTGTTCATTAGAATATTCGACGGCAGCCTTAAGTTTTGCTTGTAGTTCATCACGAATTGATGTGGCAGCTTCATAGGCGGTGCGCAGTGAAGCAATTTCATTGCTAGATGCTTCGAGTACCGGTATTTCAAGGCCCATCTCAAGCTCTAAAGTATCGGCTTGTTGTTCTTTGGTTGGATAATCAAGCGTGGCCATTATGAAATTTCTCCCTAAATATAATTCGGCAAGCTTTTGTAGTGAATGTAAGTTGCACTCTCCCCGCGACTGGTTAAATGTTAATACATTTAGCGGTGAATATTAACCAATTTCGACTATCGTTATGTATGACAACTGTTCGGTAAATTTTAATAGTGGTTTTCTACCTGGATAGAAGTAAGGGATTTGCCTTGTAATTATTTTGAGCAAATCTTGATCACTAATTGGATTTTTTAAATATATAACTATCAACTAGTTAGCTTTGTATACCGATTCCGCTCGACCACAAAGTTGTTTTTATAAATATGTCAACCTAATGGCAAGTTGTCCCGTTATATAGCGTATTGATAGCGAAAAATAGGAGATGAGAATGAATATTCAGAAACGATCCATACTACTATCATTGGGTATACTGCTTTTAGTAGCATCGATGCCATCACACGCTCGGGATTCTGTATACGGAAATGTTGGATATAATGAATATCCGTGGAGTGTGTTGATTGGCTATAACAACTATGGAAGTAATTATAGTCGCGGTCACAGGCATGGTCGAAGTTGTGGGCATTATTACAAGAAGCGCCACTACAAGCATAAAAAGCATCATTACCATCACTATAATCGACATGGCTATCGTGATCGCTATCGTCACCGCCATTATAATCGACATGGCTATCGTGACCGTCATTATGATCGTCATCATTTTAAAAAACATAGAAAGCATTATCGAAGTGATCGCGACCATCATAAAGACAGGCATAGAGACAGGCACCGTCGGGATAGGGACCGATATCGTCACTAATAAATTTCTTCAATCCAGTAATTATTAAAAAAATTACTGTAATTTAAAAATAAAGCCTCGTACTGCGGGGCTTTTTTTATTTCCTATAATTAATAATTAATTAAATTTCTGTAAGATCCTTGAATGATTAAGGCTATACGGCATAGGTGGGTGGCAGAGAGTGGATATCGCGAAGTGCTGGTGATGTCGATTCCATTAATATTAAGTACAGGTGCATGGAGCATCCTGCTGTTTTTTGATCGTATGTTTTTAGCTTGGTATTCGCCTGCCGCAATTGCAGCAGCAATGCCAGCAGGAATGACAAGTTTTGCAATGTTATGTTTTTTCATTGGTACAGCAGCCTACGTAAATACGTTCGTGGCTCAATACTATGGTGCTGACGAAGAACATAATATTGGTGCAATTGTGTGGCAGGGTATTTATTTTAGCGTATTGTCACTAATTATAATCATTCCTGCCTACTTCTTGGCGAATGAATTTTTTGTATTGATTGGACATGCGCCTGATGTGCAAGAACAAGAAATTTTGTATTTTAAAATATTAATGTACTCAGCAGTGTTTATGGTATTAAACAATGCATTAGGAAGTTTTTTTTCAGGTCTGGGGAAAACGTTGGTAGTAATGTGGGTAAGTTTAATCATTACCATTATAAATATTACCTTAGATTATATTTTCATATTTGGGAATTTTGGTTTTCCTGAAATGGGGATACGCGGCGCCGCTACTGCTAGCAATATTGCGGTTATAACTGGTTCATTTGTATACCTTTATCTCATATTTCAAAAAAAATATCGTAATCGCTTTAATTTAATTACTTCTCGAAAATTTGATCGAGCTCTTTTTAATCGCCTCATCTATTTTGGTTCGCCTAATGGACTTAGGTTGTTTATTGATATGTCTGCCTTCACTGCATTTTTAATGTTTGTCGGTACGCTCGGCACGCATGAAGGCGTAACGACTAATATTGCATTTAATATAGAAGCGCTAGCATTCTTGCCTATGGTGGGGATGATGATTGGTGTTGCTGTTATTGTCGGTCAAAGACTAGGAGAGAATAAACCTCAATTAGCCGAAAAAGCAGCATGGTCTGCTATACATTTAGCATTAGCATTTTTTGGCATACTTGTTGTGTTGTACTTAACGGTTCCGAAAGTGTTTATTTATCCATTCACGCTACATGGTGGTTTGGCAGAATTAGATCAAGGTATTGAAACTATAGTTATATTGCTGAGGTTTGTTGCTTTCTTTTGTTTGTTTGATGCAATATTTTTAGTTTTCTTGGGTGCACTAGAAGGTGCCGGCGATACTCGCTTTATTATGAAAATGAGTATCATTATCTCAATATTTTTGCTCGTCGTTCCGTGCTATGTATATATTCGATATTTTAATGCCACCTTACTTGGGCTGTGGTGGATCATTACCATTAATGTAGTGATCTATTGCGCAGTGTTTTTTTGGAGATTTAAAACAGGGCCCTGGAAAAGTATGCGGGTGATAGAATTGTAAATTATTTTAAAATTTATGCGTTGTGGCTAAGATGTAGTAAATTGAATGAAAAAAACTTGATAACACCGTTAAATTGTCATTTATTCTCATTATAAATTGACAAAATAATTCTCTTTATTTAACTTACCTTACTAAAGCTATAACTATAAGAATATTGAGCTTAACAATGCACTTTTCTAAAGGCGCGTAAAAATTGATTGGACGTATTCCAGGTCCAGCATTACTGTGGTACTCCATTATCGTATTTGGGGCAGCAAGCTCTATTGTTCATATCCTCGCTGACCTGGGAAGCCAGTACACCGTTGATGGACGTAATGTCATCTCTTTTTGTAATTTACTTTTTGCTGGTAATGCCTGTGCAGTAATTGTGTTGTTTGCGGTGCACCGTAAACAATGGACGCGAGAAAATTTAACCAAGCTTTCTAATACAGAATGGCTATTTTTATTTATCTTAGCCTTGCTCGCAAATTGTCTCGCACCATGGCTATTTTTTGTTGCCATAGAAAGTACCATGGTGACTAACGTTGTATTGATTAGTCAAATTGAACCACCACTATTACTTTTTTTAGCATGGCTAATATTTAAAGATAATATTGGTAAGTGGGCTTTGATTGGATCAATTATTTGTTTGTTGGGGGTTGCGCTCATTGCATTATTGCAACCACAAGCAGAAGGCTTAATCATTGGGCGCGGTGAAATGCACGCTGCACTGGCAGCTGCTACCTATGCCATATCAACGGTGTTAGCAAAGTTATACTTAAGAGGTGTGCCACTTGGCATCTTTAGCGTGTTTCGCAGTGCGGTAGGCACGATAGTGTTTTTTATCATTGCATCGTATTTATATGGTATTGGCCATTTTGAAGATCTGGGTTCGCCTTTCCTTTGGAAATGGATGTTAGTGTATGGCGGACTAATTATCGTAACTGGACAGCTAGCATGGGATTCCGGTGTTCGAAGATCGCAATCTACAGATGTATCCATGGCAACATCATTTTCCCCTGTCGCAGGTGTGTTAGCGGCCTATTTAATACTTGGAGAGCAACCAAGCCAAGCTCATTACATTGGCGGTGTGGTATTGCTTGCAGGTATAGCCATCTGTTTATTCGCTACGTTTCAAAAACTTCATCAAGAAAAAGCACGCTTACAAGATATACAGGAAAATGAAGCTACTCCAAACTTAGAAGCGGAATGTAGAACAGGATTTAAAGGTGTGTAGTGGTTTACTTTGAAAGATTCATAATAATAAATGTTGGAGGAAAATCATGTTTAATAACTTAATTAAAATAGTGTTAACGGGAGAGAAGCGTTGGGAATGGCTGCCAATTCTAGTAGCGAGAGTGTCGCTAGGATTATTTTTTGCTGTATCGGGCTATAACAAATTATTTGTGCCAGAAAAGCATGCGGGTTTAATTGAACTTATGATTGAAATTGGTATGCCTTTTCCTGAGTTTATGGCGCTATTTTTAGCATGCGTAGAATTTTTTGGAGGGCTCATGTTGATGGTGGGTCTATTTTCTACTTTTGTTGCAATAGCATTAGCCATTGCGATGATAGTTGCTATAGCGACAGTTGAAATTGAACACGTTATTCCAAAAGGTATTGGTCCATTAGATTGGATGAGCTGGTTTCTTTACCTCCCACAGGTAATGTACATTATTTTGTTCGGGTGGCTGATTACAACCGGACCAGGAAAATTGAGTGTAGATTACATTTTAGCGAATAAGTTAGGGATAGATGGCGATAAATGAGTTGTTAAAGCTTGGTGTAGTTTATGTAAGTTTTTCAATACCTGGCATAGAAATAAAATCAGGTAATTGTTTAATTCTTATAATCCAGTTATTAATATTTGCATACGGATCTAAACTAATGCCGCCCTCAAATGAAAGAGCAATGTAGGGGAAACATGCAATGTCAGCAATGGTCGGACGGTTTAGTTCTAGCCAGTTTTTGTTTGCAAGGTGTTCATCAATTACAGACAAAATTGCATGACTTTTAGTCTGGGCTCTATTGATATCAATATCCAGTTTAAATTTATGGTGTGCTCTCGCATCCATTGGCCCGCGTGCGATTTCATTGCATGCGGTAGATAACCATTGCATTACCAGCGCTAATTCATTTGCATCATAAGGTAACCAATCCTCATTACTGTATTGTCGTGCTAGATATACAAGAATTGCTTGAGAATCTCGCAATACAAGTTTGCCATCTTCAAATGATGGAATTTCACCTAAAGGATTTTTCTGTAAATAAGCATGTGTTTTTTGTTCTCGGTTCGCAACATTAATGGGTACAAGTTCATAATCGAGTTTTAAAAAAGATAAAAGCAATCGAATCTTGTAGCAATTTCCTGAAATTTCAGCACTGTATAATTTCATATAGATACTCTCGCAGAAAAATATTTAAGTTTAAACACTTTGAGCTTAAGGTGGTGAGAATTTTGTAATCTAAGCTATTGATAATTGATTTAGTATAGATAGTAAAACAAGGTCATATAGTAATTAACTATTGGTTA
>JBOEHC010000144.1:0-6435 GCA_050633765.1 Gammaproteobacteria bacterium | reverse complement strand
ACAACGTAGTGCACTGCTCCCATACTCAGCGGAGCAAATGTATAAATTAGTAAATGATATCGATTCATATCCTGAGTTTGTTCCTTGGTGCGTGAAATGCGAAGTTCACAGTGAGAACGAAAAAGAAAAGCAAGCTACTATGAGTTTTGCAAAGCGTGGCATCAATGCATCGGTTACTACCTGTAATGAATTAGATACAAATAAAAGTATTACTATGCGTTTGCAAGAAGGGCCGTTTAAACATTTGGTGGGTGCGTGGGTATTTCGTGAGTTAGACGAAAACTCATGTAAAGTTGAACTTGATATGCAATTTTCATTTTCAAATCGTTTGTATGCGCTTAGTTTAGGCCCTATTTTTAATCAAGTGGCTAACAAGTTAGTGTCGGCTTTTACTGAAAGAGCGTTAGACCTTTATGGCAATTGAAATAATGATAGTTGTCGAAATTGCGTATATTTCTGCTGAGCATCAAGAAGTGTTGTCTGTGAAGATGCCCGAAAATTGTACAGTTGAGGATGCAATCAATGCGTCTGGAATATTGAAGAAATGTAGCGAAATTGACTTAGCAAAATGTTCGGTGGGAATTTATGGAAAGGTTGTAAAAAATAGTCAAATATTGAAAGATCTTGATAGGGTTGAAATTTATCGACCATTAATAATAGATCCCATGCATGCGCGTCGAAAACGTGCTCAGTTGCAAAGTTAATAGTTGTATATATTATTAGCAATTAAATAAATTATACAAATAAGCTGGAATAAGGTGCTTACTATGTTAAATCAGGCTCGTTTAAAAAAATCAGGTATAACAACAATAGTAGCGCTGATTTTTTCATTTGTATTTACAAGCTTAGCGCATGCAGAAAGTGTGCAAGTTGAGCCGGGTCTTTGGGAAACAAAAAGTGTGGTGACTAGTCCCGCAGGTACTCAAGAAGATGTTACTCAAGAATGTATTAAAGAATCCGAATTTTCTCCTGATAGTATGATGGATGGTGCGCCTGGTTGTACTGTAACGGATTCTAGTTTTGGGTCAAACTCCATGCAGTGGGCAATTAGTTGTCAAGAGCAAGGCATTACGATGACGGGAACAGGGCATGCAGAATCTTCTGGTGATGCCTTTACTGGTGGAATGGAAATTAGTGCTAGTTTTAATGGTCAGCCAATGAATATGAGTACTACATGGCAAGGTAAACGAATTGGAGCGTGTGAATGATTAGCTCTATATTTTAATTTTCAAGATTATTATTTTCTTCTAATACTTCATTTAACGCATCAGCTTGTTCTTCTAATTCCTCTAACTCTTCTTGGTCTTTTTCGCTTAATTCCTCTTTATCATCTTCATTTGCTTCTTGAACATCATCAGGAATGTTGCTTGCAATATTGTCTTCCACAATATTACGTTTAGTTATATCGATTATTTCATCGCGATCAAATGTTAAGATTAATTGCTTGCGTACTTGTTCACCGTAACCGGGTGTAAACAAATAAATATAATCCCAGCGGTCAGGGTGAAAACTATCCGTTATTATTGGAGTACCAAGCACATATTGCACCTGTTCTCTGTTCATGCCTATTGCGATTTTATTAACCGCCTCAGCATCTAAGGCATTGCCTTGTTGCACATCAATTTTATATACCGTTAGCAAGTTGCTTTGGCATGAAAATAATACGGTCGAAAATAGTATATAGGCTGAGATTATTAGGTATTTCATAATTTTATAATTTGCTTTGACGGAGCATCTCTTTTGCATGCTCCTGAGTATTTTTTGTTAATTCAACGCCGCCTAGCATGCGAGCTAGTTCTTCAATGCGATCACTTTCTGTTAAATNNTTAAATGAGAAATTTTAGTGGTAATAGATTTGTCTTTCTCAAATTTATTAACTTTATAGTGATGATGAGATTGAGCAGCTACCTGAGGTAAATGGGTTACACAAAATACTTGTGCATTGCTGCCCAATTTTCGTAAATGCTTTCCAACCATTTCCGCTGTTGCTCCGCCTACGCCCGTGTCTACTTCGTCAAAAATAAGTGTAGGGATTTTTAAATTGTTTGAAGTTGCCATCTGTATGGCAAGGCTAAGTCTAGAAAGTTCACCCCCGGAAGCTACCTTGTTCAGTGCACGCAACGATTGTCCAGGGTTAGTGTTTACTGAAAATTTTATATCATCTAAACCATTTAAAGATAGTTCGCCTGATTTTTTCGGTTCAATGTTGATGTGAAAGCGACCGCCCTGCATACCTAATTCTTGCATAGATTCAGTTATTTTTTCGTTAAGTTCATTTGCAGCTTTTTTTCTTGCGCTGCTGATTTTTTTAGCAGTGGTTCGATATAGTTGCTCTGCTTCATGCATTGAGGCTTTAATTTTTTCAGGGTCATCCTGCCCTTGTTCAATGGAATCTAGTTCTTCTTTTATATAGGAGTGCGTCGCCGCTAGCTCATTCGGTTTAACTTTGTGTTTGCGGGATATTTCTTCTATTGCAGTGATTCGATCTCCAAGCTCTTGTAATTCGTGTGGATTAGATGAGATTTTTTCTGAATATGTTCGCAAGCTGTTGGCAACTTCTTTGGTTTGTATATGTATGCTGCGTAATTGCTCTAATGGTTCGTTTAGTTCGTTGTCAAGGCTAGCATATTTTTCTGCATCACTAATGAAGGAGCTGAGCGAATCATATACAGAGTTTTCATTATCTCCTGCAAGTTGTTGCGACATACGCATGCTGTTTTCATTGAGTTCTTTAGAATTATTTAAGCGAGTAAATTTTTCATTAATTTCTTCATATTCGTTAGCTTTTAAATCTAATTCTTCTAATTCTCGAGATTGATAGCGTAACAGGTCTAATTTTGCGTGTGTGTTTGCTTGGTTTGATTCAGCAATTTCTAATTGATTCTTTAAGCTTTGCCAAAGACGGAACACTGAAGCTAGCTTCTCTATGTATTGATTGTTACTCGCAAAGCCATCTAATAGTTGCCTTTGCATGTCTAATCGCATAAGTGATTGATGCTCATGTTGTCCGTATACATCTACAAATAAATTTCCAAGGCTGCGTAGTGCAGCTACGGACGAGGGGCTGTTATTAATATATGCTTTAGACTTGCCATCTTTGCTAATTACGCGACGTAGTACACATTCATCGCCGTCATCAAGGTCATGTTCTTTTAACCAAGTTGTTGCGTCTATAGAGCTACTCGCATTAAGGGTGACGACAACCTCTACATTTTCATTTTCTACACGAGAAACTGAACGATCAGCACGATTTCCTAAAGCAAGATTGAGTGCATCGATGATGATGGATTTTCCAGCACCGGTCTCTCCAGTTAAAACACTCATGCCATCATAAAAATCCAACTCCAACGAATCAATAATTGCAAAGTTTTTAATAAAAATAGATCTGAGCATAAATTTGCTAAAAACTAAGTGAAATTAGTTGTTGTTCGATTTGGGAGCTGTACTCCAGCGTAATTTTTCACGTAACACGTCAAAATAATCATAGTCTTTCGGTTGGATGAGCCGCAAAGCGTGATTTCCTATTTCGATTACAATTTTATCATTAGGAATAAAATCCATATCAATTTGGCCGTCGATAGAGGCGAGAGCAGTATGGCGGTTCTCTGCTGGTAATAGTATTTCAACCTTGCTGTTAGCATCAACCACAATCGGCCGGTTACTTAATGTGTGTGGGCAAATTGGAACTAACACGATGGCATTGATGCTAGGGTGCAAGATTGGGCCTCCACCGGATAAAGCATAGGCAGTCGATCCCGTAGGCGTCGCTACTATAAAGCCGTCTGCACGTAAGGTGTTGACATGTTTATTGTTGACGCGTGTTTCAAGTTCAATCATGCGTACCATCTGTTTTGCATGAACGACTACATCGTTTATTGCACAACATGTTCCGACAGCTTTACCGTCACGTATTAAGTGCGCTTGAAGAACCACACGTTGTTCTTCTAAATATTCACCGGCAAGAATTTGCGCTAATTGTTTTTCTATTTCGTTAGGACTGATATCGGCAAGGAAACCAAGACGACCTAGATTAATGCCGAGTAGTGGAATTTCTTTTTCAATTAAGCTGTGCGCGGCATGTAATATTGTGCCGTCACCTCCCACTATAATCACCAGCTCACTATTTGAAGCAATCTCATCAAGAGTAGATGTTTCTATAGGTTCTGCAGATAAAAATGAAGTAGAAACAGTGTCCGCAAAAATTTTCAATGCTTGGCTGTGGAGGTATTGGTACAGAGACTGAACCGTTGCAGCAATTGCGGGGTCGTCAGGCTTGGAAATAATACCGATTTTGGAAAACTGGCTCACGGATGGTCTATGTCTTTGATTTTTATTAAAGCTACCATGGATCTAGCGCTTACACCATGGCCTAAAGCATGACATTTAACCCTGCTGGATAGCTTCTTGACATGTAATTGGAGGGCTGTAATGATTATTTAGCACTCTCATCTGCTGAGTGCTAAATTCAAGTCTAATTATTATATTAAGTAGCATTCAATCTATGAGTCCAAGTGACGATTTAAATAGCTCGTTAAATGAGCGTGCTCAGCGTTTGTTAAAGGTGCTTGTGAAGAGCTACATCACAGATGGACAGCCGATGGGTTCGCGAAACTTGGCGAAAATGTCGGACCTAGATATAAGTCCTGCAACAGTGCGCAATGTAATGGCAGATCTTGAAGAAATGGGGTTTGTTGAAGCGCCTCATACTTCTGCGGGGCGTGTGCCAACGACTAAAGGGTATCGATTATTTGTCGATACTATGTTGACAGTGCAGCCACTTACCTCGGAACTTGTAACTCGAGTATCAAAAGATCTTACCTCTAATTTAAGTATGAATGGATTGGTTGAAAGTGCATCGGGTCTGCTTTCAGGTTTAACCAGTATGGCGGGTGTCGTGACCTTGCCTAAACATGATCGTGTGGAGTTGCGGCAAATAGAATTTCTACCATTGTCTGATCAACGTGTGCTTGCAGTGTTAATTGTTAACCAAAAAGAAGTACAAAATCGAATTATTCACACAGATCGTGAATATAGTCCTTCTGAATTGGTGCAAGCTGCAAATTATCTGAATGAGTTATGTGCAGGGCAAGATCTAGTCATGGCACGACAGAAAATCTTACAAGAACTAGATAACGTGCGTGAGAATATGAATGAGCTTATGCGTTCTGCTGTAGAGATGGGTGAGAAAGTTTTTTCTGGTAACGACGATGCAGGTGACCCAGATTATGTAGTAGTTGGTCAAACTAATTTAATGGAGTATGAGGAATTATCAGACATATACAAATTGCGCGGTTTGTTCGATGCATTTAATCAAAAGCGAGAGTTTTTAC
This sequence comes from Gammaproteobacteria bacterium, assembly GCA_050633765.1. Lineage (GTDB taxonomy): Bacteria > Pseudomonadota > Gammaproteobacteria > UBA4575 > UBA4575 > JABDMD01. The sequence goes on along the minus strand of JBOEHC010000144.1, from coordinate 1,105 downwards.
ATTTACTCGATAAGTGTATATGTGCTGAAGGCGTGCAGATATTTATTGGCCAAGAGTCTGGTTATAAAGCGTTAGACGATTGCAGTGTGGTGACCTCTCCTTATTCGGTAGATGACGAGATCATGGGCGTATTAGCAGTAGTTGGACCAACGCGAATGTCTTACGAAAGAGTAATACCTATTGTAGATCTAACTGCTAAGCTGCTCGGCGAAGCATTAAATAGTAAGGCCTGAATTCAAGCACTTGAATATTAAAAATTAGCCTACATATTGCCAATATATTGAAGTAACTTTATGACTAATACCGAACAAAATGTAGAAACGGATGATTCAATCGTGAATGAGCCAACCCAAGAACAACAAGAAGATGATCAACCACAAGTAGAAAGTACTGAATCTGATCAATCTCAACTAGTAGAAGAAGCGCAACAACAAGTGGCCGAGTACCACGACAAAATGTTACGCATGCAAGCTGAAATGGAAAATCTACGTAAGCGCACCGAGCGAGATGTATCCAATGCGCATAAATATGCAGTGGAAAAATTAGCTAACGAGTTATTGCAAGTTAAAGATAGTTTAGAGCTCGGATTAAGTGCCGAAGATATAGACGTAGCTAAACTTCAAGAGGGTACTGAATTGACCCTCAAAATGCTTGGTAATGTATTTGAAAAATTTTCGATAGATGAAATCAATCCTGTCGATGAAGCATTTGATCCAAATTTGCATGAAGCGATGACCATGCAAGAAAGTACAGAGCATGAGTCGAATACCGTATTAACCGTGGTGCAGAAAGGTTATACCTTAAATGGTCGCCTAATCAGGCCTGCTATGGTGATTGTCTCAAAAGCAGCTGAATAAACGTTTCGCGGATGAACTGCTAAATTCTGGGTGTCTTAGGCTCAAAAATCCAATATTTTTGTGGTTTTGTCCTTGAAAACAGATTTCATGGCCCAATCTATGGGTATAGATAAGGTCAGTTTAATTTTAATTAATATAATTTTTAGTATTTTGGAGAACAGCGATGGGTAAGATCATTGGAATAGATTTAGGTACCACCAATTCCTGTGTGGCAGTTATGGAAGGTACAACGCCTAAAGTGATTGAGA
>JBOEHC010000143.1:0-11757 GCA_050633765.1 Gammaproteobacteria bacterium | reverse complement strand
GCATACAACAAATCACTATGTCGCGGGTACTCTTGCAGCCCTTCGCTATAAAGATCCATGGCAGCTACATAAAGCTTTTCTTCATGCAGCAACTGGCCTTCAACTAAATATACTTCGATAATTGATTCTGGATTACTTAGTTCACCACGCAAGTTTTTTAAATATGTTTGCGCCTTATCAATTCCATCACGCTCAACATAGATGGATGCAATTCTAGCTTTTGCATCAATGTAGTATTCTCCTTGTTGAACTTTTTCAAATTCAGCAATGGCTTCAGAAAAATTCTTTTGCTCTTCTTCGGTACGGCCAATGTAATAATGACTCTCGTCTACGCGCTGCTTACGATCAACCAGACGCTTAAACTTTGTCTTTGCTTTAGCAAATTCTTCTTCTTGTAAATACAACAAACCTAATCGGTAAATTAGCTCTCCATCACTAGGGTTAGCAACCAGCAATACTTCAAACTCTCTAATTGCTTCTTCGTATCGTTCAGCACCGATCAACATACGCGAGTACGCTGTGCGCATTTCACGATTACCTGGTTCTTCTTCAACAATGACTTTCATTTCTGCAAGCGCTTGATCAGTTTCATCAAGATTCATCAGTGCCTGCGCACGCATCGCACGTGCCTCAATCAAATCAGGTTTAAAACCAAGCGCGAGCTCACTTTCATCAATAGTTCGTTGAAAGTCTTGAGCTTGAAATGCAAGAGTCGCTAACGTTAAATGACCATATGGATTTTCAAAATGCTTGTGAACTAATTTCTCGAGTAATTTAAGTGAAGACTCAGAATCTGGTTCGCGAGCGAGCACTGCGCCAATAATGCTATAACCTTTTGCAGGAGAATCATCTGCAGCCTGCATGATTTTTTCAAAATGCGGTACCGCCCCATCGATATTGCCGGATCGAAGTTCCAGCACTCCCAATATTTGGCTAATTTCTAAATTCACTCCAACCAATTCTTGCCATCGACTTGCAGCTTTCAATCCTGATGCCCAATCTTTCGCAAACATGGCAATGCGTGTAGCGCGTTCCGCGACCGCTGGGTCATCAGTAAGTTGGGCAGCATTTACATAGTGTTCAAGCGCCTTTTCAACATCACCAAACTGGCCAGACAGCTCACCCACCAATACTTCATACATCAAGTTTGATTGAACATCATATTTTTCAGGCTGGGACTTGCGAACCTGGATTCTGTCGTCCGGGGATACGATTTCCCCTGAACCACCTGGTATAGAGGTACAGCCAAATAAGCCAGAAGCCAGTAAAATGGCTGCCAAAAAGAGCCTAGGCAGGTAGTGAATCCGTGGAAATGTAGCGTTGATCTTCAATATACTGTGTTGTGTAGCCGGGTCATTTAGACTATACCTAATATTACTGTAGATAACTGAGGAATGCATAGGCATTTTGACAGATTTTACGGGTACTTAGGCCAGATAATGCGAGTCCATTCAATCAATTAACAGTTATCAAACTTATACTATTGTCCAGCACGTAATCGACTTATTTATGCCCTTACTCACTCTAGGTATCAATCACACCACTGCACCTGTAGAGGTTCGAGAGCGGGTGGCTATTAATGAGCAAAACCTCGGCCATGCCCTGAAAAAGTTGATTACCGTACCGCAAGTTGATGAAGCTGCAATTATCTCTACTTGCAACCGCACTGAGCTGTACTGTGAAGTCAATCATGTAGCGGATGGCAAACAGGAAATTCTGAGTTGGCTCAATTCATTTCACAATCTAAGTGCTAGCGATACACAACCTTACATATATGACCACTTAGATGACTCCGTAGTTCGGCATATTTTCCGTGTCGCAAGCGGTCTGGATTCTATGGTGCTTGGCGAACCACAAATTCTAGGACAATTGAAATCAGCCTATCAAGATGCTGTTCAAGCCGATACGCTAGGCAGAAACCTTAATCAGCTTTTTCAACGGTCTTTTAATGTTGCAAAGAAAGTTCGTACTAATACTGAAATTGGTGCCAACCCAGTATCTGTAGCATCTGCTGCCGTCGCATTATCAAAAAATATTTTTGGCAACTTCAAAAAACATTCTGCATTATTACTTGGTGCAGGCGAAACCATTGAACTAGCAGCTGAACATTTGAAAAGTGCAGGCATAGGCAAAATTGTTGTAGCTAACCGCAGCGTTGAACGTGCGCAATCTCTTGCTGATAAAGTTGGTGGCCGTGGAGTGAGTTTAAGTTATGTCGGCGAGGCATTACCGCAATCGGAAATTGTTATCACCGCTACGGCAAGCACTTTGCCTATTCTAGGTAAAGGCTTAGTGGAGAGTGCATTAAAACAACGCAAACACAAACCCATATTCATGGTTGATCTTGCTGTACCTAGAGATATCGAACCAGAAGTAGCAAAACTCGCAGATGTTTATTTATATACCATCGACGACTTGCAGAACGTGATTGAAGATAATTTAAAATCACGTCAACAAGCTGCTGATGAGGCAGAAAGTATTATTGATCACGAAGTTATAGAATTTTCTCAATGGCTACGTGGACAAGGTGTTGTCGACACGGTACGCGCATATCGCAACAAAGCTGAGATTCAACGTGATGAAGTACTAGATAAAGCACAAAAAATGTTGGAGCAAGGCAAATCAACTGAGGAAGTATTACAGTTTATCGCACACACGCTCACCAACAAACTTACACACGAACCTACCGAAGCTATGCACATGGCAGGCAAGCAAGGCAAAAACGAGTTGATCGATGCAGCAAGAATCCTGTTAAATATACCGCCTGTTGAATAAATGAAATGAATAAGCTGTATACAACCAACTCTTCTATAGCTAAGCTTTCTGCTAAAGATTTATTCTCACCTCAATTTTATTAGCTTCAATAAATTGCTTTAATTCCCCATGCTTCATCATTCAAGCATGGGACAATTTATTTGAAACGATATAACTTTTATAACTAGAATTTTACTAAAACCTTACCCAAACATTACCACAGCATTTCATGAAAGACTCCATCCTACATAAACTTGAGAACATTAAAGAACGTCATGAAGAAATTTCTGCCGAGCTTTCTGATCCAGATGTCATTAATAACCAAAATGAATTTACTAAGCTGTCTAAAGAATACGCACAACTAGGGCCTATTGTTTCTAAGTTTACTGAACACTTACAAGCTGTAGAAGATTTAGAAACTGCACAAGAAATGGCTAACGACTCTGATAAAGACATGAAAGCTATGGCACAAGATGAAATCAAAACTGCCGAGCAAACCCTACAGACACTAGAGCACGAATTACAAACTTTATTACTCCCCAAAGACCCACACGATGAAAGCAATGTATTTTTAGAAATACGTGCAGGCACAGGTGGCGATGAAGCGGCGATTTTTGCTGGCGACCTATATCGTATGTATTCACGTTTTGCTGAACGCAAGAGTTGGAAAGTAGAAGTCATGAATGAAAATGAAGGCGATCATGGTGGCTACAAAGAAATTATTGTTAAAATTGTTGGTAAAGAAGTTTTTTCTAATCTGAAATTTGAATCTGGAGCGCATCGTGTACAACGTGTACCAGAAACTGAGTCTCAAGGACGTGTACATACTTCTGCAGCAACTGTTGCGGTGATGCCTGAAGTGGATGAAGTTGGTGAAATAGAAATTGACACTTCGGACTTGCGCATCGACACCTTTCGCGCATCAGGAGCAGGTGGACAACATGTAAATAAAACCGACTCAGCTATTCGTCTTACGCACTTACCTACTGGTGTCGTCGTAGAGTGTCAGGACGAGCGCTCACAACACAAAAACAAAGCGCGTGCGATGTCACTATTGAGCGCGAAATTATTAGATCAAGAAAGGCAAAAACAATTTGATGAACAAGCGGAAACTCGCCGCAACCTGGTAGGAAGTGGAGACCGCTCCGAGCGTATACGCACATATAACTTCCCACAAGGTCGGGTTACCGACCACCGAATCAATCTTACACTGTATAAATTAGATGAGATGATGCAAGGCAATGTGGATCAGGTTATTCAGCCATTGCGTAATGAGCATCAAGCAGACTTGCTCGCGACCATGAGCGACCAATAACCAATCCCTCCAATGACATTTAGTGAAGCTGTGACACAAGCAGCCACTCAACTTTCATCAGTTAGTGACTGCGCAAAACTTGATGCACAATTATTGCTTTGCTACGTTTGCAACATAGAACAAACAACAATTATTGCCCATCCCAATCGGCCTTTAAACGAGCAACAACAAGTTCAATTCAAATTAGCAATTAGGCGTCGTTCTCATGGCGAGCCGTTAGCATATATTACTGGCTGCAAAGAATTTTGGTCTTTAAACTTAATAGTGAATAAGCACGTTTTAATTCCACGTCCCGAAACAGAATTATTAGTCGAACTCACACTTAAGAATATCGCCAACATAACATCTCCCCAAATATTAGATTTAGGCACAGGCTCTGGTGCGATAGCAGTTTCAATCGCTAAAGAACGGAAAGACTGCTTAATTACTGCAAGCGATAATTCAAATCAAACTTTAGAGGTTGCAAATAAAAATGCTACTCAATTTGATGTAAATATCTCATTCATACACAGCGACTGGTATGAAAGCATACCTGCACAAAAATTTGATGTGATAATCAGCAATCCGCCCTATATTGCCAAAAATGATCCGAATTTAGATCATTATGTAATGGAATTTGAGCCTACCGAAGCATTGATCAGTGCTGATCACGGCCTTGAAGATATTCAAAAAATAATCTCAGGCGCAAACCATTATTTATCAAACAAAGGTTATCTATTTATTGAACATGGGTTTCAACAACACGAAGAAGTACGGCAACTATTTAAACAGCATAGTTTCGAAAAGATAACTACGCATAAAGATCTAGCAGGGAAAAATAGAGTTACTAGTGGAACAATGAATATTTAATATTAACTGAATAACTGTTAAGAATCGATTTGGTTATAACGTTTTTGCAATTTCTCTTTATCCACATACTGCCTAACTATCGGCCAATTATTCACAAAAGTTATAAACCATAGCCCTATTCCCAGAAACAGCCCACATAGAATAGCAAGGACCAAAGACATCCACGTTATCTCACTCTTTTGTGTATACAAGAAAAACAAAATCCCCATACCTGCAAGCGCTACAAATAAAAATGAATTGGCTTGCAATTTCCTACGACCAACATACTTATCTTCATTTTCAAACAAAGCATTAAAATCTTTTAATACTTTTTTTTCATTCATAAGCATAGTGTTTTTTGAGTTACTGAGCTCAGCCTCAGGCGCTTTATATATATCGTTGGGATCACTCATTGAAATAAACTCTAAGCGCGAATTTTAATTACCCTGGTTCCCGCAATTAAATCGTGCACACATCGCCGATCTTTCCTAAAAATAAACAGCGCATCTGCCGCAGGAAGAAAACTTCCTGCAATTGGAACAAGAGTAGCAACAGATATAGGCAAATATCTAAGCATAAGTAATTTTACCAAACCAACCTTCTCATCTTCAGTTGAGACAATTTTTATTTTTAATACTTTCTTGCCAACTGTTTGACCATATTTGCTCAACAAGTAGCCATGAATCAGCACGAACATTATGAATCCAAAAATGGTTGCAGGAATGAGGTACTGATAACCAGGTTGAGAACCCAGGCCATCAAACCCTAGATATGGGCCCGCTAAAAATACAAATGGTAATCCCACCAACAAACCAATTACGCCATCAATAATAGCTGCGAGAAATCTATCTTTCCGTTCTGCTAAAACCGCATCATCACCAATAATTTCAAGATCTGCTTTTGGTGCCGCATACACATTGCTTCGAGTATCTTCGGACTCACTCATACAATATCCCCATCACATTAAATTGTAGAAGATAGTTATTCTATATGAGCTGGAGGAGCTAAAAAGGACACTTAAGAAGGTAAAACCAACCAAAAATCGCTTACGCGATCACGAACAAAAGCATTAAAATGATTTATTGGCCAAAACTCAAGAAAGGCTTAATTGACAAATAAAACACTAACGCTGCGATTGCGACATAGATAATAAGCTGAAGAGGGTTGCGGAATAACTCAGTTAAAAACGATTGTTGCTGACCATTTTTCTTTAACTGATCATATTCTTTTCTGATATTCACTTTTCGCTCTTGTTGATATGAATCGATCAAGTCTTTTGCTCTTGCCAACTTCTCATCATCATGCAACCAAATAGCTGGCATTGAGATACCCCAATTACCTGGAGGCGTCTCATAAAAATCAATATGATTATTTGTTAAGAGAGTGCGAATATCATCTGCTTCATCATCAGAAACATTTTTTAGTCTGAATAATTGTACAGACATGTAATGATCTACTTCAATTTATCTTTTAATAAATCATTCACTTGCTGCGGATTGGCTTTACCTTTAGAAAGCTTCATTACTTGCCCAACAAAGAATCCAAATACTTTATCTTTACCAGACTTATACTGTTCAACTTGACCTGGATTGTCATTTACCACTTGGTCAACCAAGGCTTCAATTTCACCACTATCCGTTATTTGCTTCAAACCCTTAGCTTCAATAATGGCATCCACACTCCCTTCACCTGCCCATATCGCTTGAAAAACCTCTTTCGCGATTTTACTTGAGATAGTGTTGTCTTCTATGCGGTCTAACAAACCCGCAAGCATTGTTGCGTTTACAGGACTTTGTGCAATCTCTATATCATCTTGATGAAGCATTGCGCTCACATCACCCAATACCCAGTTGGCTGCAAGTTTTGCTTTAGCATTTGAATTTTTCGCTGCGTCTTCAAAGTATTCCGCTGTCTCTTTATCCATCACAAGATTCTCGGCATCATAATCACTAAGTTGATATTCTTGTTTAAAACGTGTGATTTTTTCAGCCGGTAACTCTGGTAAATCTTGTTTAAGCGACTCAATAAACTCAGGCTCGATTACAACGGGCAACAAGTCTGGATCTGGGAAATAGCGATAGTCATTGGCTTCTTCTTTTGAACGCATCGATCGTGTTTCATCTTTATTAGCATCATACAATCGCGTTTCTTGAACTATTTCACCGCCATCTTCAAGCACATCAATTTGACGTTCAATTTCATAATGAATTGCACGCTCTACAAATCTAAAAGAGTTTAAATTTTTAGTTTCGGTGCGTGTACCAAACTCTTCTTGACCTTTAGGTCGCATCGATACATTTGCATCACAACGGAACGAACCTTCTTGCATATTGCCATCAGATATCCCCAAGTAGCGAACGATAGAATGTATTTTTTTCATATACGCAACCGCCTCTTCTGCAGAACGCATATCTGGTTCAGATACAATTTCAATCAACGGTGTGCCACAACGATTTAAATCTATACCAGTAGAATCAGGAAACTCTTCATGCAATGACTTACCCGCATCTTCTTCTAAATGCGCACGAGTGATACCTATAGTTTTTCGTTCGCCATCACCTACAACTATTTCTAAGGTTCCGTGCTCCACAATCGGTAACTCAAACTGACTAATTTGATAACCTTTTGGCGAATCTGGGTAAAAATAATTCTTGCGCGCAAATACCGAACGCTCCGCAACATTAGCGCCTATAGCTAAGCCAAACATTGCCGCCATGCGCACTGCTTCTTTATTTAGTACCGGCAATACTCCCGGCAAACCAAGGTCAACTGCACAAGCTTGAGTGTTAGGTTCGGCACCATACGCAGTAGAAGCGGCCGAGAATATCTTGCTGTCGGTAGCCAACTGCACATGAATTTCTAAGCCAATAACCGTTTCCCACTGCATACTATTCAAAACCTTTAGGAGTCTTTTTATGCCAATTAGTATCCAGCTGATATTGATGCGCAAAATTCAATAGTTTGTCTTCCTGAAAATAATTTCCAATCAACTGCATACCCACTGGCAACCCATTAGCAAACCCACATGGTACCGACATGGCTGGCAAACCTGCTAAATTTATAGAGATAGTATAAATGTCAGACAAATACATGGTTACTGGATCATTTGTTTTTTCACCAATCTTAAATGCAGGTTCTGGTGTGGTCGGACCTAAAATTACATCTACACTTTCAAAAGCTTTTTTAAAGTCTTCACTTATCAAACGCCTTATTTGTTGCGCTTTTAAATAGTATGCATCGTAATATCCAGCTGACAATGCATAAGTACCAACCATGATGCGACGTTTTACTTCATCACCAAAAGCTTCACTACGACTACGATCATATAAGTCACGCAAATCTTTAGGCTCTTCACAACGGTACCCATAACGCACACCATCTAAACGCGATAAGTTAGAAGAACACTCTGCAGGCGCAATAACATAGTATGCAGGTATTGCTAAATTTGTATTCGGCAAACTTATACTTTTAATTTCACAGCCTTGTTGTTCATACCATTTTATTGCATCTTCAATCACACTCTTAACTTCTGCACTTAAGCCTTCGCTGAAATATTCTTCAGGAATACCTATCACTTTAGCCTTAATAGAATGATTGAGCGCTTGAGTGTATTCAGGAACAGCTTGATCCAGACTGGTGGAATCTTTCTGATCAAAACCTGCCATGGCTTGCAACATGTAGGCACAGTCTTCTGCCGATTTTCCAAACGGTCCGCCCTGATCCAAGCTAGAGGCATAGGCGATCAAGCCGTAGCGTGACACCCTGCCGTAAGTAGGCTTTAAGCCCGTAACTCCGCACAATGCTGCGGGTTGACGAATCGACCCGCCTGTATCGGTACCCGTTGCCAACGGCGCGATACGCGCAGCTACAGCAGCAGCTGAGCCACCTGACGAACCGCCCGGAACGCATTCTGTATTCCATGGATTTTTAACTGGACCGTAATAACTGCTCTCATTCGATGAGCCCATTGCGAACTCATCCATATTGGTTCTGCCAATGGTCACGCAACCCGCTTGATCTAACTTTTCTACAACGGTTGAATCATAGGGAGCATAAAAATTATCTAACATTTTTGAACCGCACGATGTTTTCACGCCGTACATACAAAAAATATCTTTATGCGCTATAGGCACACCCATTAACAGGCTATGATTTTTTTCTTTAAGTAATTTATCCGCATTGCTAGCTTGCAACATGGCACGCTCACCCAATTCGGAAATAAACGCATTGAGATCGCTGAATTTTTGCATGCGATCCACATAACATTGCGTTAACTCAACACTAGAGAATTCGCCATTACGTAAACCGTGAACAAGTTGTGATACAGAAAGTTCGTGCATGAATAATTTAATGAATTCTAACTTTAGATTCCCTTATTCGATAACCTTAGGCACCAAGTAAAGACCCTTTTCTGCTGATGGCGCAATCGTTTGAAATTTATCGCGCTGATTTTCTTCAGTTACCCTATCTTCCCGTAAGCGTTGCGTGGCATCTAAAGGGTGCGCCATGGGTAAAATATCTTTTGTATCCACTGCATTCATTTGCTCAACTAAATTAATGATGCTGGATAGATCGTTAGCATATTGCTCAACCTCATCTTGCTTAATTTGCAAGCGTGCCAAGTTAGCAATCTTTAAAACCTCTTCAGGAGAAATAGACATGGTAGTTTGTTTTTACAGAATTTAAGTTATGTAGTTATTGTAGCGTGTTGACAAAACTGATGGCCATGCAACTGCCACCTTCCGGATGATTCACCATGTTGTAAATTATAAAATGAACGGCGAAACTATCATACTTATCTCCTACATATAATGGCTTGCCGAATATTTAGGCCACTGATAGAGTACGCTAACTCACGAATTTAATACCAAAAATAATCCTTTATATGTTTAAACGCATCCTCGGGGCTTTCTCTAACGATTTGTCCATTGACTTAGGTACAGCCAACACGCTGATATACATGCGTGATAAGGGTATCGTGCTTAATGAACCATCAGTGGTGGCTATTCGCAGAAACCCTGAAGGTGGGCAACGCACCATTGAAGCTGTCGGCGCCTCTGCAAAAGGCATGCTAGGTCGAACTCCGACCAATATTGAAGCCATACGACCGTTAAAAGACGGCGTAATCGCTGATTTCACCACTACAGAGAAAATGCTGCAGCATTTTATCAAGAAGGTGCATGAAAGACGTTACTTCAGACCCAGCCCTCGAGTGTTGGTATGCGTACCTTGTGGCGCAACTCAAGTAGAACGACGCGCTATTCGAGAATCTGCCATGGGCGCTGGAGCACGCAAAACCTATTTAATTGAAGAACCCATTGCGGCAGCGATTGGTGCTGGATTACCTATCGAAGAAGCTCGCGGCTCAATGGTATTGGATATTGGTGGCGGCACGTCTGAAGTGGCTGTGCTTTCACTAAATGGCATTGTTTATTCATCTTCGGTACGAATCGGCGGCGATAAATTCGACGATGCCATTGTGAATTATATACGTCGCAATTATGGCGTTTTGATAGGTGAATCAACGGCGGAGCGCATCAAACACGAAATTGGTACGGCCTATCCTGGAAAAGAAATGATGGAGATTGAAGTAAAAGGCCGAAACTTGTCTGAAGGCGTACCAAAAAGCTTTTCACTTAACAGCAATGAGATCTTAGAAGCGCTACAAGAACCTCTATACGGAATTATCAGTGCAGTAAAAACTGCACTAGAACAGACCCCGCCCGAACTAGGCGCAGACGTTGCAGATCGAGGTATTGTGTTAACGGGTGGTGGCGCACTATTGCGTGATCTAGATCGTCTCATCATGGAAGAAACTGGAATACCTGTTGTTATAGCAGATGATCCTCTTACTTCTGTCGCACGTGGCGGCGGAAGAGCATTAGAGTTGATGGATGAGCTGGGGAACGAACTACTCACCGTAGACACTTGAGAAAACCCCGATTTACCATGAGAGGTCCCTGAAAATTTTCTAGGAAAATGATCTCAAATTCACTCATGTATAGAAATATACACATCGCTATTCTCGACATTTTTTGCCTACTCTCACATCAAATCAGAATTTTCTTTAAATTTTGCACACACTATAAACACTGACGAATAAGCAGTAATTCGTTATCATTAGCACACTTAATCTAGTGCGTATCACAAGCATTATGGAGAATTCACTATAAACCCGCTTTTCAATCTCGGCCCTTCAGTCTCCACGAGATTAGTTATTCTCATTTTTGCGTCTATCGCAATGATGACGGTCGATCACCACTTTCATCATTTAAGCAAAGTGCGACAAACAATTAGTGTCGCTATGTATCCAATTGAATATTTGGCGGGACTACCTGCAAAAGTATACGGCTGGGGTTCCGAGTCATTTTCAGGTCGTAATACATTGCTTCGCAACAACGCTGAATTACGCGCTGAACAAATTCGCTTAGAGTTACGACTACAAAAACTTGCAACCTTAGAGCAAGAAAATACCCGCTTACGCGAAATGCTGTCTTCTGTTAAATATTTTGAAAAAGAACGCATACTGGTTGGCGAACTTTTGTCCGTAGATTTAGACCCTTATCAACAACGAATCGTTGTTAACAAAGGTACAAGAGATGGTGTCTACGAAGGACAACCACTATTAGGTGCTAAAGGTATTATTGGCCAAATAGATAAAGCTGGTCCGTTTAATTCTGTTGCACTTTTAGTTTCGGACCCCAATCATGCATTACTCGGCGTCATCGCACGCAGCGGTCAACGCAGTTTAGTGGTGGGTACCGGCAATATTCAGCAACTCGAACTATTACACTTAACCAATACTGCAGACATTCAAATTGGTGATTTAGTCATTACCTCTGGTTTAGATGACCGTTACC
>JBOEHC010000142.1:0-608 GCA_050633765.1 Gammaproteobacteria bacterium | reverse complement strand
CAAAATATTGAAGATATGCTTTCTAAGCAAGGGCTGCTTGGTGATGGTGAGACACTATACGACACTAACAATATAAGTTTATTGCATCATGTAAATGCAGCGTTACGCGCACATACATTGTTTCAAAAAGATGTGGACTACATAGTTCAGGATAAACAAGTCATTATCGTAGATGAATTTACTGGTCGCACTATGCCTGGTAGACGTTGGTCAGACGGTTTGCATCNNCTAGCTTCAATTACTTTCCAGAATTATTTTCGTCTCTATAACAAATTGTCAGGTATGACAGGCACGGCGGATACAGAAGCCTTTGAGCTTCAGTCTATATATGGGCTAGAAGTTGTGGTGATTCCAACACACCGAGATATGGTTCGAAATGATATGGGGGATTCTGTATATCTCACATTGAATGAAAAATATGATGCCATTATTGAAGATATAAAAGATTGCGCGAAACGTGGCCAGCCAGTATTGGTGGGTACGACTTCAATCGAGTCTTCCGAATTGATATCCAATGTTTTGAAAAAATCGAATATCGATCACCAAGTGCTGAATGCCAAACAGCATGAGAAAGAATCCAATATCATTACTCAGGCAGGTGTGCCTGG